>JAFARZ010000220.1 GCA_019245115.1 Streptosporangiaceae bacterium
GCGGTGATGCCAGAGCCGGATTGGCACAGGAGCTGTCTACGGGCGTGCAGAGTTAAAGGCGGAGGTCTGCGCCAAGCCGCGGCTGGTCGATGGCGCCAGCTCTGAGACGCACGAGCTAACGCGGGAGTAATGGTTGGCGTTCGGCCGGTGCCAGGGCGTGTTTGTCGCGAGGCGAGGGCTGACGGGTCAGTCCGTGCTGAGGCGGCCCGCGGCCTCGGCGAGTAGCTCGGCCTGGCGGTGCCAATCGCCGCCGGCGAACGTCACCACCACGCGCGCGGCGCCGTTCGCTGCCGCCTCGGCCAGTCGCTCGGCGATATCTTCCGGCGAGCCGATGACCACGGCCTGACGAGCGAACTCGGCCGGGATGCCGAACATGCCGTCTACGTCGGTCAGCCGCCGGACCAGGGCGTCTTCGTCGGGCAGGGCCGGATCACCGAGCATGGCGACCGTCATGGCGGCGGTGACCTCCGGCACCGGCCGCCCCCGCGCCGCGGCCAGCTCGGCGAGCCGCGCCGCGGGGCCGGTCAGCCCGGCCGTCGCCATCGCGAACCAGCCGTCCCCGTACTCCGCCGCCCGGGTGATCGCCGCGTCGGACATGCCGCCGACCAGGATCGGCGGGACGGTTGCGGGCGGTGCGAGCCGGATCGCCGGGCCGCCAGCTTCCAGCTTGACGGCCTCACCGGCGATCAGGCCCGGCAGAACCCGCAGCGCCGCGTCCGTGCGCCGGCCGCGCTCGCGGCGCGGGACTCCGGCCGCAGCCCAGGACAACTCGTGCCGGTCGCCGCCCGCGCCGACGCCGAAGATGATCCGGCCGTCCGACACGTGCTGAAGCGAGGCGATCTGCTTGGCCACCCACACGACCGGATGCAGCGGGAGGATCATCGCCCCGAAACCGAGCCGGACGCGCGTGGTCGCTCCGGCCGCCGCCGCCAGGACGACGGTAGAGTCGATCAGCGGCGTCCCGGTCCCGGCGATGAGCTGATCCACCGCCCACACCGATTCGAAGCCCAGGTCCTCGGCGTGTCGCGCGGCCGCGACGACGTCTCCCGGCAGTTCCCGTGGCATGCTCATGCTGGGCAGAACGACCCCGATGTCTAGCCCCGGCATCGGCCTGTCCTCCTCGTAACAAATGAGTTCGCTGGTGTCTGCGTGGTCATTGTTTCACGGGTGCTAACTTGGGGCATTACGCCACCCAGATGACGTGCTTGGGGGAGCACGCCGACGGGGGCGCATTCATGTCCGCTGTCTGGGTTCCGGCACAGGGGAACCGGTTGATCAACGAGGTCGTAGTGGGTGACCTGACCGCCGAGCAGGTCTGGTGCTGGCTCGTGTCACCGTTGCTGTGGCCGTTCTATCACGGCGGGATCTCCGACGTGATCGCCGGTTCCAGCCTCAGCGTAGGTGCCTTGTTCCGATACACCATCGGCGGGCAGGAACTAGACGGTGAGGTCACCGAGTGCGAACCGCCGCGCCGCCTGGTCTGGCGAAGCACAACATCCCGGCACATCTGGGTAATCGAGAACCTGCATCGAGGCGGTCTCCGTGTCTGTGCCGAGCTGCACAGCCACGGCCGTTCCGCAACCGATGCGGGTTCGGTCCAGCAGTGGCTGGACGGCCTGGTGGCCGCCGCTCGTTCCGGCGACCCGACCGAGCACCGGGTGATCACCGGCCCAGGTACGCGCGCTTTAGCTCGTCGTGACGGAGCAGCTCCGCGGCCACACCGGCCAGCACTATCGAACCGGTGGACAGCACGTAGCCGCGATCGGCGATGGACAGCGCCATCGTCGCGTTCTGCTCGACCATCAGCACGGCCACGCCGGTTGCGTGGATGTCGGAGATGATCTGGAAGTTCTGCTGGACCAGAGCGGGGGACAGGCCCATCGACGGCTCGTCCATCAGCAGCAGGCGCGGGCGTGACATCAGCGCGCGGCCCATCGCGACCATCTGCTGCTCGCCGCCGGACAGCGTGCCGGCCAGCTGGTCGCGCCGCTCCAGCAGGCGCGGGAACAGCGCGTGCAGCCGGTCGAAGTCATCGGCCAGCGACTCGCCCCGGCGCAGCACCGCGCCCAGCTCCAGGTTCTCCCGCACGGTGAGCTGCCCGAACAGCCGCCGGTTCTCCGGCACGATGGCGACACCGCGAGCGATCCGCCGCGGCACCGGCCAATCGGTCACATCCGCACCATCCAGCAGCACCCGGCCGGATCGCGGCCGCACGATGCCCAGGATGGTCTTCAGCGTGGTCGACTTGCCGGAGGCGTTCCCGCCGAGCAGGCAGACCAGCTCACCGGCGCCGACCTGGAGCGAGATCCCCTCCAGGATCCGCATCTGACCGTAAAACGTGGTCACGTTATCCAGCTCGAGTAGGGAAGTCACGTGAGCGCCTCGGGATCGCGTCCGAGGTAGGCCTCGACTACCGACGGGTGGTCGGCGACGGTGTCGAAGCTGCCTTCGGCGATCTTCACGCCGTGGTCCAGCGCCACGACCCGGTCCGAGACCCCGGCCACCACGTGCATGTCGTGCTCGATGACCAGGATGGCCAGCTCGCGGGCGTTTCGCAGCTGTCCGATCAGCTCGGTGATCTCGTGCGTCTCGGCGGGGTTCATGCCCGCGGCGGGCTCGTCCAGCAGGAGCAGCCGAGGCCGCGTGGCGAGCGCCCGGGCGATCTCCAGCCGCCGCCGGTTCGCGTAGGACAGCGAGTACGCGGGCTGGTCCCACCGGTATCCGGCGAGCCGCTGGCCGAAGAACGACAGCACGTCACCGGCCAGTTCGCGCGCCTGGCGCTCCTCACGCCGGGCCCGCGGTAGCCGCAGCACCGACTCCCACGGCGTCGCCTTCGTCGCGCCATAGGTCGCGGCCATGACGTTCTCCAGCACGGACATGTTGGGGAACAGCCGCAGGGACTGGAATGTCCGCGCGACACCCAGCCGCGCGATGGCGTGCGGCGGCTTGCCCGCGATGGACTGCCCGCCGAACCGGACATCGCCGCCGCTGGGCTCATATACGCCGGTGATCACGTTGAACACGGTGGTCTTGCCGGCCCCGTTCGGCCCGATCACGCTGACGATCTCCCGCTCGCCGACGCGCAGATCCAGGTCGGACAGCGCCCGCAGCCCGCCAAATGACAAAGACAAAGATTCCAGGCTAAGAACGGGTGGTGGTTGCTCGACTGGGACAGTGCCAGTCACACTGGGGTCGCTCACGTGGGTGACTCCACCCGTCGCTGTCCCAGCAGTCCCTGCGGGCGGGCGATCATCATCACGACGAGGATCGCGCCGATCATGAGCTGCCGCGTTATCGACGGCTCAGTCACCAGCCGGGCCTCCCAGACGAAGGACGCCAGCCAGAGGACCGGCGGCAGCAGGATCGTCCGCGTCCGGACGTCGACCTGGACGAGCGCGATCAGCAGGCACACCAGTATGACGAAACCCCAGTTCCCGGCGATCTTGGAGTTGGCCGGGACGATCACCCAGTCGCGGAGCGCGGATCCGATCCAGCCGCCCGACTGCGGGCCGCCCGCGACCGCGCTGGCCGAGATCGCGCGGGCGATGGCGTGCGCCGCGAAGCCGAGCGCGATGGTCGCGGCCAGCACGCCAGCCAGCCTGCGCCAGGGCCGCAGCCGCACGAGCAGCGTCAGCAGGATCAGCCCGTAGAACAGGTAGCCGGACTCGGCCGCGTTCCGCAGCAGGCCGTCATAGATCACCATGACGACCAGCGCGCCAGCCGCGGCGCCGGCCAGGCTGCCCGCCCCGCCGAGGACGAGCCCGGCATAGACCAGGATCAGGATGGGCGTGTCAAAGTCGGTCGGGAACACGCTCACCTGCTGGGCGGCGTAGATGGCGCCGGCCAGCCCGGCGACCCCCGCGCCGCAGGCGATCGCGTACAGCCGCACGCGGTTGACCGGTATCGTCATGGCCGCCGCGGCCAGCGGGTCCTCGCGCACCGCGCGCCAGGCCCGTCCGGTACGGGAATTCTCCAGCAGCCGCAGGACGGACATCGTCAGCACCAGCACGATGATCAGCAGGTAGTAGTAGCTGGTGTTGGAGTTGAGCGAGGCACCGAAGCCCTTGACCGGGTCGATTGCGACGATCCCGTTCGGGCCGCCGAGCTTGCTGGGCGCCACGTTGTTGGTGAACTCGACGAAGGCCTCGCCGAAGAACAGCGTGACGATGGCCAGGTAGTCGCCGGTCAGGCGACGGGACGTCAGCCCGATGGCCAGCCCGAGCAGCCACGTGCCCACCAGCACGGCCGGCAGCGACAGGTACGCCTGCAGGTGGATGTTGAGCTGCGCGGACGACAACAGCGCGAACCCGTACGCGCCGATCCCGAAGTACGCCACATAGCCCAGATCGAGCACGCCGGTCCAGCCGACGACCACGTTCAGCCCGACCGCTAGCATGGCGATGACCAGGGCGTCGATGCCGACCTGGAGCTGGAAGCCACCCAGTCCGGCCAGCGGTAGCACAGCACCGGCCAGGCCGGCCAAGGCGAGCCTGGGCCACCAGCCGACGCGTTCGGCAGCCCGTTGCGCGGTGCCGAGCCAGGACGGGAGATACACCCGCCGTTCTGCCAATCTGGCCACCCACTCATCAGCACCGATCTGCGGGCCGGCGGGAGGCGGTGCGGCGGGAGGCGGCGCGGTCATCATCACACCTTCTGCAGCTGAGCCTGGCCCAGCAGTCCGCTGGGCCGGGACAGCATGACCAGGATCAGCAGCGCGAACACCAGCAGGTTGGTGTAAGTGGAGGAGATATAGCCGGTGACGAACGACTCGGCCAGGCCGATCAGCAGGCCGCCGAGCATCGCGCCGGTCAGCGAGCCGATACCGCCGACCACGGCCGCGGTGAACGCCTTGAGCCCGGCGATGAAACCGATCGTGTTCGTGACCTGGTTGAACAGCAGCCCGGCCATCACGCCGGCCACCCCGGCCAGCGCCGAACCGAGGAAGAACGTGATCGCGATCGTGCGGTTCACGTTGATCCCCATCATCTCCGCCGCCTCCCGGTCGGCGGCCACCGCCCGCATCTGCTTGCCGAGCAGCGTCCGGCTGACCAGCAGCCGCAGCCCGGCCATCAGCGCGACGCTCAGCACGACGACCATTATCTGGACCGTGTCGATGGTGACCGAGCCGATCTGGACGCCGCTGGACAGCTTGATGAACTCCGGCGTGTTGTACACCCGGTACTGCCCGCCGAACAGCAGCAGCGCCGCGTTCTCCAGGAAGAAGGAGACGCCGATGGCGGTGATCAGCGGCGCGATCCGCGGTGCGTCGCGCAGCGGCCGGTAGGCGAACCGTTCCATCGCCACGCCCAGGCCACCGACCAGCACCGCCGCCAGCACGAACATGATCACCAGCAGCAGCGCGACCGGGATCTTGATCGCGGCCGGCCCGCCCGCCCACTGGACGACGAAGTACCCGATGTACGCGCCCACCATGTACAGGTCGCCGTGCGCGAAGTTGAGCAGCTTCAGCACGCCGTACACCATCGAGAAGCCCAGCGCTATCAGCGAGTACAGCGCTCCGGTCGTGATCCCGTTGACCAGCTCCTGGAAGAAGAAACTCATCCGGGGATCAGCTGGTACTTGCCCGACGAGCTGATCTTGAACAGGAAGAACTTGCCGTTGACCAGGTCGCCATGCGAGTCGAACGAGATCGGCTGGCCCAGGATCGAGCTGGACTCGTTCGTGTTCTTGATCGCGGCGAGCACGTTGGCGCGGCTGGGCGTCTGGCCCGACTTGCACACCGAGGCGATCGCCTCGTCGATCACGTGTGTCGCGGCGAACACCGGCGGCCCGAACGTGCCGAACGTGCCGAACTTCGACGTGGCGGCCGAGACGATAGAGCTGTCGGACGGGATCGCCGTGATATCCGGGCCGAATGAGGACACGTACGACCCGTTGATCGTGAACGTCCCCGGCGAGAACAGGCCGTCCGTGCCGAAGATCACCGCGGACTTGTGCTGCTGGGTCAGGTCCCGGCCGAACTGCTGGGCGTTCGCCGCCACCTGCCAGGGCAGCACCACGACCGACGTCTGCCCGGTGACCTTGGCCACCAGAGCGGAGAAGTCCGTTGTCTTCTGCGACACCGACTCGTGGTCGACCTTGACCCCGGCCTGCTGGAAGACCGGCGTCATGGCGCTGACCAGGCCGGTCGAATAGGCCTCCTGGTCATCGACGATCATGATCGCCTTCGGATGGAGCTTGCTCACGATGTAGTTCGCGTCCTGCGGGCCCTGGACGCTGTCCTTGGACACCACCCGGAAGAATGTGGGGTTCGACCCGCTGGTCAGCGTCGCGTTGGTCGCCGAGCCGGAGATGAACGCGAGCCCCGCCCGTCCCAGGACCGGGCCTACGGCCTCGACTTCCTGGCTGCCGGCCGGGCCGACCACGCCGACGATCTTGCTGTTTGACACGAACTGCTGGGTGACGGTGGTCGCCTGCGCGGGCTGGAGCTGCGTGTCGCCCTGGACCAGCGTGATGCTGGTCTTGTTGGCCGCGTTGTCCATCGACAGCGCGAGCTGGGCGAAGTGGAGCTGCTCGGTGCCGAGCGGCGCCACCGGACCGGTGATCGGCGCCTCGATCCCGATCGAGGCCGCGCAGCTCGACGCCGCCGCGCTGCCGGTGCCGCTAGCGCTGCTGCTGCTCGTGCCGGCGCCGGTGGTGCTGCTACTGCTGCTGCATCCGGCCACGATGAGCGTGCCGAAGGCGGTGGCGGCTACGATCGCACGTCTGCTGTTGGTGGCCCGACCATTCACGCCCCGACCATTCACGCGCTGCATCCTCCCCAGCCGGCGGATAGTAACGCCGATCAAACCACCCCCCCGTGACCTGTGCAAGAGGGGACAAAGTGTGATTCGGTTACAGTTGTGACGTCAATCGGGAACGACTTCAATGTTCACGCGGTACGAGCCCGCTACTGTTCGCTGCGGGACGGATTCGCGTTCCTTGACGCGCCTGGCGGCTCCCAGGTCCCCGACGAGGTAGGCGAGGCGATCGCCCGCGCGCTCCGGGAAGCGAGCGCCAACCTCGGCGCGGGGTACGCGACCAGCAAGCGGGTCGGGCAGATCCTGTCCACGGCCGAGGAGAAGGCCGCACGCTTCCTGGGCTGCGAACCGTCGGAGGTTATCTTCGGACCGAACATGACATCGCTGAACTTCATGCTGTCCCGCACCGCCGGGCGTTCGTTCCAGCCGGGTGACGAGATCCTGGTGTCCGACCTCGACCACGACGGCGGCGTGGCGCCGTGGCTGGAACTGGCCTTCGATAAGGACCTGGTCGTCCGGCATGTCGGGCTCAATGCTGACACCACGCTCGACCTCGACGACCTGGAATCCAAGCTGAGCCCGCGGACCAGGGTGGTCGCGTTCGCCTGGGCCTCGAACGCGGTGGGCACCGTCGCGGACGCCCGGCGGGTGTGCTCGCTGGCGCACTCGGCGGGCGCGCTGGCCTGGATCGACGCGGTGCACTACGCGGCGCACGAGCCCATCGACGTCGGCTCGGTCGGGGCGGACGTGCTGATCTGCTCGCCGTACAAGTTCTGCGGTCCGCACCTCGGCCTGGCCTACGGCCGTGCGTCCGTCCTGGAGCAATGGCGTCCGTACAAGGCGCGACCCGCGCCGGCCTCGCCGCTCGGCCGCCGGTTCGAGACCGGGACGCTGCCGTACGAGCTGCTGGCCGGGTTCAGCGCGACGGTCGACTACCTTTCCTCGATCGGGGGCTTCGCCGCCATCCGGCCGTACGAGCGGGCGCTGGGCCAGCGGCTCCTGGACGGCCTTCCGGACCCGGTGACGGTGTATGGCCTGCCCGATATGGACGGGCGGGTGCCGACGTTCCTGGTCAACGTCGAGGGCGTGCCCGCCGACGACGTCGCCGCGGCACTGGCCGCGGACGGGATCGGGGTCTGGGCGCACGACTCGTGGTACTCGCTCGGGTTGTATCCGCGCCTGGGCTACTCCGACAAATCGGTACGAATCGGTATGATTCACTACAATACGGCCGCCGAGGTCGACCGCCTGCTGGACGCCCTCGACCGCGTAGCCGCCAAGGCGGCATAAGCGGGCCCCGTCCAAAGGGGTACGTTGCGCCAACCATCCCCACCGGAGGGGTACGTTGCGCCACCCATCCCCTTAGCCCGGGGCATCCCCCTTAGCCTGGGATGCCGCTGAGGATCTGGGTGAACTTGGGCAGGTCGATGTTGCCGCCGGATACCACGCATACGATCTTCCCGGAACCGGCCCGGCCGGAGAGCGCGGCGGCGGGGGCCAGGGCGCCGGCGCCCTCGGCGATGACACGGACGTGCTCGGCGAGCGTGCGCACGGCGGCGGCAACCTCGGCGACGGGGATGGCCAGGGCGTCATCGACGAGCGGCGCGACCAGCGGCCACATGCTGTCCATGACGCGGCGGCTGCCGGATCCGTCTACGAACGACGGCTGGTAATCGACGTCCACCGGGTGACCGGCGGCCCGGGCGGCGACCAGCGCGGCGGCGCTCGCCGGTTCCGCCGTGATGATCTTCGTGCTGGGCCTCAGCGCCTTGATCGCGCTGGCGATGCCCACCGTCAGGCCGCCGCCGCCGTACGGGATCACCACCGCGTCCGGGTCGGGCAGGTCTTCGAGGATCTCCAGCCCGATCGTGCCGTTGCCGGCCATTACCGCCGGGTCCTGGACGGGATGCACGAACAACCCGTCCACCCCATCGATGCTGCTGGCGAGGATGACGTTCCACCAGTCGTCGTAGGGTACCTTCATCACCTGGCCGCCCAGGCGGGCGATAGCGGCGAGCTTGGCTTCCGGGGCGTGCTCGGGCACCGCGATGGTCGCCGGCAGGCCGAGTTCGCGTGCCATCCAGGCCACGCCCTGAGCCATGTTCCCCGCGCTGGCGGTGACCAGCCCCTTGGCGCGGTCGCCAGGATCGGCCAGCATGATCGCGTTGGCCGCGCCGCGCAGCTTGAACGAGTTGATGGGCTGGAGGTTCTCCAGCTTGAGGTAGATCTCGCCGGGGGCGTCCGCCACATGCAGGCGCACCAGGGGAGTGCGGACCACCGAGCCGGAGATCCGGTCCCGGGCCGCCGCGATCTCTGGCAGGGCGATCATAGTGTTACTCCTGTCGCTGCCAAGACGTCGGCTCGCTCCTGGCCGGTCAGCGGATTATCAAGGGCCTCGGTGACCGGGGTCAGGTGCTCCGGGCGGCCGGGGCCGATCACGATCTGGCTGATCCGGTAATCGGCGAGCAGCCAGGCGAGCGCGAGCCCGGCCAGCGACATCCCGCGCCCGTCGGCGATCCGCCGTAGCCGGTCGAGGGCATCGAAGGTCCGGTCCGCGACGAGATCACGGTACGGCTCGGGACGCTGGGTCATCCGCGAGCCCGCCGGGTACGGCTGGTCGCGACGGTACTTGCCGGTGAGCCAGCCGCCCGCCAGCGGGCTGAACGCCAGGTAGGCGACGCCGCGCTCGGCGCATAGTGGCAGTACGCCGGTCTCGTCCTCCCGCGCCAGCAGCGAGTGGTTGTTCTGTATCGCCTGCGGCGTGCCCGCTTCCAGCGCGGCCAACAGTTGCGCCGCGGTGAAGTTGCTGACCCCGTAGCCGCCGATCAGCCCCTGACCGACGGCATCCCGGAACGCCGCCAGCGTCTCGGTCAACGGCACGTCCGGGTCGTAGTCGTGGGCCAGGTACAGCTCCACGGAGGCGACCCCGAGCCGGTCCAGGCTGGCGCGGAGCTGGCGGGCGATCCGTTCCGGCTTCAAGCCGTGGTCGCCGCCGGCCTCCATCGGGTTGAACGTCTTGGTGGTCAGCGTGGGCCGCACCCCGCGTGAAGCGATCCAGCGTCCTATCGCCCGCTCGCTGCGCCCGCCGCCGTAAGCGTCCGCGGTGTCGAAATGCGTGATGCCGACCGCCCAGGCCGCGTCCATCAGCTCGAACGCCTGGTCATCGGTGAGCCCGCCGCCGAAGAACTCCGGCGCCGACCCGATCCCGCCAAAATTGCCGCAACCCAGCGCGACACGAGCGACTAGGAGCCCTTGCGATTCCACAACGGCAGCCTAATCCTGCCGGCAAGTGTCCGGAGGTCGCCGCGGTCCAGGAGGTAGGCCACCACGCCGAAGCTGACGACCGCGAAGCTGGCCGCGATCACCGCCATGCCCGCGGCCAGCGCCTTGCCAGTCATCGGCACGGCCAGGCTGATGGCCACGCCGACCCCGGCGCCGACCGCCCCGGCGGCCAGGCCGGCCAGCATGGCGTGGCCGAAGCCCTCGAGCGCGGCCTTGCCGCGGATGCCGCGCGTGGCTATGACCAAGGGGATGGCCATGACCGTCTGGCCTATCGTGCTGCCCAGGGCCAGCGCGGGCACCACCAGCCGGGGCGGCGCGAGTTCGGCCAGCAGCAGGTCCGCCGCTATCACCAGCAGCCAGCTTCCGGTCAGCGCCACCGCCGCGACCTTCAGCCGCCCGAGCGCGAACATCACCCGCGACAGGTTCGCGACGATCGCGATGCCCACCATGCCCGGAGCGAACAGGGCGAAGCCCTCGATCAGCTCCGGCACCTGATCGGGCCGCTTGGCCAGGACGTGCGCGGCGGGAACGGCGATGGCCGCGAGCACGGCCATGCCGAGCCCCGACAGGAGCAGGACCGCTCGCGTCGAACCGGCGCAGGCCCGGTCGAAGGCCGCACCAGCACGGGCGGACAGGACGGGGAACGCGCTGGTGACGACGGACAGGGCCAGGACGGCGTACACCGCGTTGAACACCAGCCAGGCGTAGTTGAAGATGACCAGCGCCCCGGTGTCCCCCCGTCCGTTGGCCAGGGCGATGACCACTACGTTCGACACGTCGATGGCGATCAGCTCGACGATCCCGACCGATGCCAGGCCGCTGGCCCGGCGCGCCACCCCGGGCGGCAGGCGCAGGGTGGGCCGGAGCTTCAGGTGCAGCCGCCACGTCGGGGGCAGGACCACGAGCACCAGGGTGGCGATGCCCAGCGTGGCGCCCGCCGAAAGGACGAACTCCGCCAGCAGCGGCGTCTTGGCCAGCGGAAGGCCGGCGTCCAGTGCGCCGAAGGCGAGGAAGGACGCGATGAGCACGAGGTTGGAGATCACCGGGGCCAGCGCCGGCCCGGTGAACCGGCGGTAGGCCTGGAGCAGCCCGAACAGGACGACCGACAGCCCATACAGGACCACCTGCGGGGCGAACACCGCGAGCATGTTGCCGGTGGCGTTAACCATGTCGGCCCGGTTGCAGTGCGCGTTCGGGTTGGCCGGGTTGAGCAGCGAGGCGATCGGGCCGGCCGCGGCCGCTACGCCCAGTGTGAGGGGTACCAGGATGATGACCGACCAGGTCAGCAGGGCCGAGGTGATCTGGCTGACGTGCGCTCTCTCCGCGGGATCGGACGCGGCCCGTTCGGCGGACCGAGCCAGGACCGGGACCATCGCGCTGGTCAGCGCGCCGCCCAGGACAAGCTCGTAGATGAGGTTCGGCACCTGGTTCGCGGTGACGTAGGCCGTGCCCAGGCAATCCGCGCCGACCTTCTGCGAGAACACGAGGGTGCGGGCGAGTCCCATGATCCGGGACGCCACGGTGAGAACCGCGATAATCGCCGCACCGCGCGCGATGCCGGCGCCGAGCGACTGAATCCTTGTCGGCTCCGCCTGCTCTGTCAGGCCAGTTTCGTTGGTCTGCACACACGCTCCCAACCCTGAGCGTACATACCAATCACATGACTCTGGGGGGAGTTACGCTGATACCTTCACGCGACCAATTCCGATTCGCCGGTGAAGGCGGCCCACAGCGCGGCGTAGGTGCCGTCGGCGGCCAGGAGCTCCTCGTGGGTTCCCGCTTCCGCGATCCGGCCCTGGTCAAGGACGACGATCCGATCGGCGCGGGCGGCGGTGGTGAGCCGGTGCGCGACGACAATCGTGGTGCGGGCCGCGGTGAGCCCGGCGATGGCCCGGTTCACCGCCGCCTCGGCGGCCAGGTCCAGGGCCGCGGTGGCCTCGTCGAGCAGCAGGATGGCGGGATCGGCGAGCTGGGCGCGGGCCAGTGCGATCAGCTGGCGCTGGCCGGCCGAAAGATTGCGGCCGCGCTCGGATACTTCGTGGGCGTAACCGCCGGTCAGCCGGATGATCATGTCGTGCGCACCGGTGGCCCGCGCGGCCGCCTCCACTTCGGCGTCGCTGGCGTCCGGGCGGGCGTAGGCGATCGCGTCGCGGACCGTCCCGGCGAACAGGTACGACTCCTGCGGCACGACGCCGAGCCGGTGCCGGTAGGCGGCCAGGTCGAAATCGCGGACGTCGGTGCCGTCCACCAGGACCTCGCCGCCGGTCACGTCGTAGAACCGCGCGATGAGCTTGACCAGCGTGGACTTGCCCGCGCCGGTCTGGCCGACCAGGGCGACGGTCTGGCCAGGCTCGACGGTCAGGCTCACGTCGTTCAGCGCATTGGCGTCGCCGCGGCCATACGAGAAGAACACGTCGCGCAGTTCGATACGCCCCTGCAGGCGGCCGGGCTCGAGCGGTCGCTCAACCGGGGGAGTGGAGGTGCCGAGCCGCAGCAGGTCGGTGATCCGGCTGAGCCCCACCATGGCCTGCTGGTAACCGTCGAACACCTGGGAGAGCTGCTGGACCGGGGCGAAGACCATGTCGATGTACAGCAGGTAGGCGATCAGCGCGCCGGCGGTCAGCCCGCCGCTGTGGACCTCACCGGTCGCGATGACCAGCACGATCGCGCCGGCCACCGTCGACAGCGTCTGCACGAACGGGAAGTACAGCGCGATGTACCGCTGGGCGCGCATCCGGGACACCCGGAAGCCGTCGCTCAGCCCGGCGAAGCGGGCCCGGTTGACCGGTTCCCGGCCGAACGCCTGCGTCACCCGCAGGCCGGCCACGTTCTCCGCGAAGTACGCGTTGACCGCGGCGACCTTCTCGCGGGCCTCGGTATACGCCTTCGCCGACTTCGCACGGAACACCAGCGTCGCGGCGATCAGCAGCGGCAGGATGCACAGCACCGCGAGGCCAAGCCGCAAGTTGATGATGAGCAGCGCGGCCAGCACGCCGAAGAACGTGAGGACCGCGCTGACCATCGTGACCAGGCCGGTCTGCAGGAACGTGGACAAGGCGTCCACGTCGGTGGTCATCCTGGTCATGATGCGGCCGGACAGCTCGCGCTCGTAGAAGTCCAGGCCGAGGCGCTGGAGCTGCGCGAACAGCTTGACCCGGAGCGTGAACAGCAGCCGTTCGCCGTTACGGCCGACGACCATCGCCTCGGCGATGTTCACCAGCCAGTCGGCCAGCACGATGGCCAGTCCGGCCAGCGCCGCCATACCTACGCCGTGAAAGATCCTGGTCTCGACGCCATGGTCGATGCCGTTCCGCACCAGGGCCGGCAGCGCCAGGGTGGCCAGGGCATCCAGGCCGTCGAGCACCAGCCCGGCGATCAGCGCGATGGTGAGCGGCTTGAGCAGGCGGCGCAGGTTGAGGCTCCGGTCAGCGGAGCGAGCCTGACCGATGTCGACGCGAGGCTGATCCTTTACCGGCGGCAGCGCCTCGACCGCCGCGAGCAGTTCCGGTGAAGCCGGCAAGCTGTCCATCATCCCGGTCATGTGCCCGCCCCGGGGGACTGGAGGCGTCGGGGCGATCGCCACGGTACCCGCCGCGGGGGCCTGAGTGCGGCTCAGCGCCTCCTCCAGCGAGATCTCGTCGTCTTCCGGGCCGGTGATCAGGAGCCGGTACAGCGGGCAGCGCGCGGTGAGCTCGTCGTGGGTGCCGGTATCGGCGACCCGGCCTTCGTCCAGCACGATGATCCGGTCGGCCAGGTTCAGCGTCGACCTTCGGTGCGCGATGATCAGCGTGGTGCGCCCGCGCATCACCGAGCGAAGCGCGGCGTGGATCTCCGCCTCCAGGCGCGGATCGATCGCCGAGGTCGCGTCGTCGAGCACGAGGATCCTCGGGTCGGTGATCAGGGCCCGGGCCAGCGCGACGCGCTGGCGCTGGCCGCCGGACAGCGTCAGGCCCTGCTCGCCCACAACGGTGTCGTAGCCATCCGGCAACTGCTCGATGAACTCGTGCGCCTGCGCCGCGTGCGCCGCCGCGACCACTTCCTCGAATGTGGCATCCGGACGGCCGTAGGCGATGTTGGCGCGCACCGTGTCCGAGAACAGGAAGCTCTCCTCGAGCACGAGACCGATCGCGGCGCGCAGGGACTCACGGGTTACACCACCGACGTTCTGATCCCCGATTTTGATCTTTCCGTGGGTCGGGTCATAGAAGCGGGGGAGTAGCTGCGCGATCGTTGATTTGCCGGATCCGGACGCGCCGATCACCGCGACCGTCTCGCCCGGCTCGACACGGAACGAAAGGCCGCGCAGCACCGGCTGGTCCGGCACGTAGCCGAAGCGCACGTCCTCGAAGACGATCCCGGCCGCCTGCGGTGACAGTTCCGCCGCGTCCGCCGCGTCGGTGATCACCGGACGCGAGTCGATCACGTCGAACACCCGGATCACGCTGGCCCGGGCCTCCTGGCCGATGGTGACCATCGCGGTCAGCATGCGGACCGGGCCGGTCAGCTGAGCCAGGTACGCGGAGAACGCCAGGAACGTGCCCAAGGTGATGGAGCCGCGGACGGCGAGCCAGCCGCCCAGCGCGAGCACGCCCACCATGCCGAGCGACGGGATCGCGGTGAGAGCCGGGTTGTACCGGGCGGTGAGCCGGACCATGCGCAGCCGGGAACCGAACAGGCGCGAGCTGGCCGCCTCCAGCCGCCGCTGCTCGGCCTCCTCCTGGCCGAAGCCCTTGACCACGCGGACGCCGCCGATGTTCTCGTCCACTATGCCGGCCACTTCGGCGGACTCCTGCTGGGCGTGCCAGCTGGCCGGGAACAGCTTCTTGCGGGAGCGCAGCGCGATGAACCACAGTGACGGGGCGACGGCCAGGGCGACCAGGGTCAGCACGGGGGAGAGCACGAGCATGATGCCCAGCGACACAAAAAACAGCGCCAGGCTGCCCAGGCTGACCGGCACCATGGACAGCACGCCCTGCACCATGTTCAGGTCCGAGATCGACCTGCCGACCAGCTGACCGGTGCGGATCTCGTCCTGCCGGGCGCCGTCCAGCCGGGACAGCGCCCCGAACAGGTCGTTGCGCAGGTCGTGCTGGACGTCGAGTGCCAGCCGGCCGCCGTTGTACCGGCGCAGGTAGATGCCCGCGAAGTTCACCGCCGCCGCGATGATCAGGAGCGCGGCAAGGGGCCAGATCGAGCGGTGGTGGGTGACGATGACTTCGTCGATGATCTGGCGTTGCACCAGCGGGATCGCGGCCATGGCCACGGTGGCGAGCAACGCTCCGCCCAGCGCGATGCTGACGTTGCGGCGGTAACGCCAGCAGTAACCCGCCAGCCGCCGGAGCCACCCCTTCGCTGCCGTCTCCCCGTCCTCCTTGATACGCCCCGGCTTCGCCTGGCGCGGCCTGTGATACACCCGCGTCCATCGCCTGCGTCAGCGTAACAACGGCAGCTATCGATTCATTTCCCTAACTAATGATCATCGGGCGCAGGGCGGGCTGCGGGGCGAGCGAAAGCGAGCTGCTGCGGCGGCCCCGCCCCTTGGGGTGGTGGTCGCCGTGGCCCCAAGCCGGCCGAGCGCAGCGAGGCCTTGGCGCGGCAGGGATAATCAGCGCCAGTACTGGCGCTGCGGCGGGCCCGGGCGGCGGGCCGCCGACGATGGCGGGTAGCCGGGCGGGTACTCGCCGGCGTCATAGCTGTCATACGGCGGCCGCCGCATGGCGCGGTAGGCCACGCCGGTGATCAGCGTGCCGATGGCGAAGCCCAGCACCAGGTTCACGATCGCCGTCGCCGCCTTCTGCGACAGCGGCGCGGTCGTGCTGAACGGGAACACCACCGCGATCACCGTGGCCAGGCCGATGATCCAGCCGAAGAACATGGTTGGCCGCGGAGTCGACACGGCCAGCAGGTATATCAGCGCCGTCGCCACGATCGCCACCGCCGCGGCGGACAGCGCGTACCAGCCGGTGGACGCGTTGCCCCAGGCGCCCTCGTGCTGCGGTGCGAGTATGGGAACATTGAAGACCCACCTGCAGACCAGGATGCCGACGACGGCGATCAGCGCGGCGACGATGGCGGTGGCTATGCCGCCCGCCCACAGTTGTCCCGCGTCCACCCGGGGACGAGGGCTCGGCCCGCGTCCGGGCGGGGGTACAGGGTCTCCTGGGCGCATCGGGAGTGTCATTTTGCCGGCCTCCACGGCTGCGGAACTGCTTCTCTCCTCTTAAAGCTAACCGTGCAGGCGCTCGCGAAACTCCCGCGGCGGAGGTTCCTGCTAACCGCACGGAGACCTGGACCGCGGGATAGCCGCTGGCGCCGTTGGGCTCGGGCG
The DNA here is from genome assembly GCA_019245115.1 of Streptosporangiaceae bacterium. Taxonomy (GTDB): domain Bacteria; phylum Actinomycetota; class Actinomycetes; order Streptosporangiales; family Streptosporangiaceae; genus JAFARZ01. The sequence goes on from JAFARZ010000220.1 coordinate 16,372, forward strand.
GCTCCTGGACGGCGGTCTGGGTGTAGCCGGTGGCGTCGGTGGCCCGTGCCTCGAGCACGTGCGTGCCGGACGTGGCGGTCCAGTCCCATGCCCACTGCCGCCAGCAGTCGATGCCGGGAACCGAGGCCAGCCGGGCCTGGTTCCACGGCCCGTTGTCGACCCGCACCTCGACCGCGTCGATCCCCTTGTGCTGCGCCCAGGCGACGCCGGCGACGGCGACGCGGCCCGCGGCGAGCGGCGCCGAGCCGGTCGGCACATCGATGCGGGATTCCGTCTTTATCGGTGCCTGTTGTGACCAGCCGCGATCCGACCAGTATGCGGTGTTCCCCGCGAACGTGGTCACTTCGATATCAGTGACCCATTTGGTGGCGGACACGTACCCGTACAGTCCGGGGACCACCATGCGCACCGGGAAACCGTGTTCGACCGGTAGCGCCTGGCCGTTCATGGCCACCGCGAGCAGGGCGTCCCGGCCGTCCATGACCGTCTGCACCGGCGTTCCCGACGTGAACCCGTCGCTGGAGGTACACAGCAGCTGGTCGGCGCCGGCCTTGATGCCGGCCTGGCGCAAGACGGCGGCCAGGCTCGCGCCCAGCCACAGCGCGTTCCCGATGTACGGGCCGGCCACCGGGTTGGACACGCAGCACAGTGTGATGTAGTCCTCGACCAGCGGGCGGCGGATCAGCTCGTCGAAGGTGAGCGTGATCTCCCGCGAGACCATGCCATGTATCCGGAGCTGCCAGCTGTCCGGGGAGACCTGCGGTACCACGATGGCCGTGTCCACGCGGTAGAAGTCCGCGTTGTTCGTGACGAACGAGCTGATGCCGGGAACGTTCAGGCTGGTGGTCGGGGCCAGCGGGGGAGCCGGCGACTGGGGCCTGGGAATGCGCAACGCGCTGCGGACTTTTGCCACGCTGGACCGGCTGGTCAGCTCCCGCCCGATCAGCCCGGCCAGCGCCGCCACGCCCGCCGTCACCCCCGCCGCGGCGAGGAAGTTCCGGCGCCCCACCTCGGCAGGCTCACCTTCTGGCCCGTCCGTCGCGGTCCCCGGCGTGGCGGCCGGTGCGATTATGAACTGCCCCACCAGGACCCGCAGCACCACGACCGCCGCGGCCACCGCGAACAGCGTCGGCAGCATGGTCGCGAACGTCGCCTTCGGCCGGGACGCCGCCGCGGTCAGGCCCACGACGGCGAACACGAAGATCCCCGTCATGCCGTACGCCAGCCGCCGCACCGCCAGCGCCCCGACGCAGGCGGCGAAGATGGCCAGCACGACCAGGATGCCGCCCACCAGCACCTGCTTGTCATGGGAGCCGAACTCGCGGATGGCGAAGTTCTTCAGCCACGGCGGCGTGAAGTCGATCTGCAACTGCCCGACCGCGACCACCGGCGACGTGCTCGCACCGGTGAATCCGGCGATGAGCTGGCCGGCGCCGAGCGCCGAGCCCCCGGCCACGACACCAGCGATGGCACCCAGCCACCAGCGACGGGGCCACCAGCGACGGGGCCACCAGCGGCCGGACCCGGATCCTCGCATCCTCATGCTCCTTATTCGGCACCGGCCGACGGGCGGATTGGCCCAAACCTTCGCCGCGCCTGCTACGAATATCAGGTGTGACACCCGACCCGGCCATGCACCCCAGATCCGAGGCTCGCCACGACGGCGGCCTCGCCGGGCTGATCGCCGCGACCGCCCGCGGCGAAGCCGCCGCCTTCGAGGAGCTGTACGACCAGGTCGCCGGCCCGGTGTTCGGCGTCGCCCAGCGGGTGCTCCGTGACCCGGCCCAGTCCGAGGAGGTCGCCCAGGAGGTGCTGCTCGAGGTCTGGCGGACCGCGTCCAGGTTCGACCATGCCAAGGGCAGCGCGCTGGCCTGGGTGATGATGCTGGCCCACCGCCGGGCCGTTGACCGGGTGCGCTCCGTCCACCGGGAGGCCGAACGCGAGCGCCGCACGGCGACGTCCGACATCCCCTATGACACGGTGGCCGAAGCCGTCGAGGCCACCCTCGATCAGGAGCGGGTCCGCCGCTGCCTGGCTGCCCTGACCGAGCTGCAGCGGGAGTCGGTCATGCTGGCCTACTACGGTGGCTATACCTACGGCCAGGTCGCTGACCTGCTGGGCGTGGCGGCCGGCACGGTGAAGACAAGGATGCGCGACGCGCTGATCCGGCTCCGCGACTGCCTGGGGGTGGGCTTATGAAACGCAGCTTTATGAAACACAGCCGCGTGAAACGCCTGCTCACGACGCGGAAGGAACCGCACACCCTCGCTGGTGCGTACGCGATGGACGCCCTCGGCGAACCGGACCGGGTCCGGTTCGAGCGCCACCTGACCGGCTGCGATGCCTGCGCCGCCGAGGTCACCGAGCTGCGCGAGACCACCGCCCGGCTGGGCAGCGCCATCGCGGTCGCTCCGCCGCCGGCCATGAAGGCAAGGGTGCTCGCAGCCGCGGCCCGGACCAGCCAGCATGTGCCCGGCGGGTTGAGCAGGGCGCCGGCGAGAACACGGCGCCGCACCCTCGTCCTTATGCCCGCCCTGGCGGGCGCCGCCGCGCTGATCGCCGTGGCCATCGTCTTCGGGCTGGCCAATTCCGACGCGAACCAGCGCCTCGATCAGGCGCAGCAGCGCAGCCAGGTGATGGCCGCGGTGCTCACCGCGCACGACGCCACGATGATGAGCGGCCAGGTGACGGGCGGCGGTCACGCCACGATCGTGATGTCGCAGGACATGGACGCCCTGGTCTTCTCCGCGGCCGGCCTGCCCGCCGGCGGATACGAGCTGTGGCTGGTCGGCCCGGACGGCGATCGCGCGGCGGGCCCGGTTGACGTGTCCGCCCACGGCATGGCCGGCCCGATGGTCGCCGGCGGCTTGCGACGCGGAGACCACCTCAGGCTCGTCGCCGAACCGGCCGGCGGCACGGTCCTGGACGTGCCGCTTTGACGGCCTTCCTCGGCCTTGACCTAGGCACCAGCCAGGTCAAGGCCATGATGTGTGCTTCGGATGGCACCATCGTGGGCCAGGGCAGCGCGAGCTACCCGGTCGCCACGCCACGGGACGGCTGGGCCGAGTCCGACCCCGAGCTGTGGTGGCGCGCCGTGCGGACCGCTGTCCGTGAGGCTAAGGCGGGGGCTGAGGTAGCTGCCATAGGTATCGCTGGTCAGATGCATGGCGTGGTTCTTTGCAACGAACGGTCTGTGGTGCTTCGTCCAGCGATCCTGTGGCTCGACCGGCGTGCCTCGTCCGAAATGAAGCGGTATGAGCTGCTGACGGCGGCTCAGGTGGCGTCGCTGGGCAGCGCGCCATGGCCCGGCACCGCGGGCCCGATGCTGCTGTGGCTGTCGCGGCATGAACCCGGCACGTACCGGGCCGCACGCTGGCAGCTACAGCCGAAGGACTGGCTGCGCCTCCGCCTGACCGGCGAGGTCGCCACCGATCCGACCGACGCGTCCGCCACGCTGCTTTATGACCTGCCTGGCGACACCTGGGCGCTGGACGTGGTGGAGTCGCTGGGCCTGCGTCCGGACCTGCTCGCCCCGATCCGCGGATCCGGTGAGGTCGCGGGCACGCTGCTTGCTGGCCCGGCCGCCGAACTCGGCCTGGCTCCCGGGATCCCGGTCGTGACCGGCTGCGGCGACACGGCGGCGTCGCTGCTGGCCGCGAGCCGGACCCATCCGCTGGAGGCGGGTTCCGGGTGGGCGCTGCTCACGCTGGGCACCGGCGGTCAGTGGATCGCTCCCGTGGATGCGCTGGATCCCGATCCGGCTGGCAACACGTATCTCTGCCGGGCAGTGGACGGGCGCTACCGCCTGGTGGGCATGCAGAACGTGGGCGTGGCCCTCGACTGGGTCCGCCACATGCTCGGGGCGTCATGGGATGAGCTGTACGCGGCCGCCGGTCGTGCCGCGGCGGCCGGCCTTCGGTTCGAGCCGTGGCTGGTATCGGAGCGAGGCCGGTCGGGTGGTGGCTGGACCGGCGCGACCCTGGCCCACACGCGCGAAGACCTGCTCCGGGCGGCCCTGTCCGGGGTCGCCGGCTTGCTCCGCGACCGCCTGGACGACCTCCGCGCCACGGGAACCGCGCCGCGCCAGGTCCTGCTCGGTGGCGGCGGCAGCGGTCACCCCGCGTGGCGCGCCCTGCTGGCCGAAGTCCTGGGCGTCCCCCTCCACCCGGCGCCCGCTCCCGCCCTGACCGCCCGCGGCGCCACCCTCCTGGCTGCCCGGGCCCTAGCCATCTAGCTATTCACGTCACTGGCGTAGGGTGCATACAGTTCGTCCACCGCCAGGCTGATCAGCGCGTCGGCGGCCTTTTCGAACCGCCGCTTAAAGGCCGCGACCCGGTCATCGTGCGTGTCCTCATACTGGTGGTAGAGAGCGATCTGCGCCCGGTCCAGCGCATCCCACGCCGACTGGAAGAGCCCACGTATCGGCTCATGCCACGCCGCAAACGCGTCGGCTGTCGCCGCTGTCTCCATGCCGCTACCTCCGAAGATGATTCGCTTCCATGCCTGGTCCGTGATCTGTGTGCCAACCTGCCAGGTCAGCGTCATAATCGGGGATGATGTGCCCGGAGATGTCACAGCGCTGGCACGCACAGCCACAGGAGGAGATGGTCTACGGTGCCTGATGGCGCGTTAATGAGTGAGCTCGGACGCGAGCTCAGACGCGGACGGCTCCAAGCGGGTTATCCGGCACAGGCCGCGCTGGCGCGCGTGCTACGGGTTGACCGTTCGGTGGTGTCCCGTGCCGAAAGCGGGGCGCGCGTACCGACCGACGCCGTTCTCAAGGAGTGGTGCCAAGCGTGCGGGCTTGATTACGCGCGTCTGGCCACCATGGCACGCGGCGCACGGGGATCGGTTCCCGACTGGTTCGAGGGCTGGCGCGACGTCGAAGCGCGGTCGGCCCGGCTCGCCTACTGGAATCCGATTATCGTTCCCGCTGTGGTGCGCACAGAGAGTTACGTGCATGCCGTCCTAGGTGCGGGCGGTATCGCACCGGGCACCCATCAGGTAGCCGCGCAGCTTGCCCGTGCCTCTGCGCTCGAACGAGCCGAGGTCGTCACCGTCGTTCATGAGACGGCGTTGCGCCATTTCGTAGGGTCGCCGGTCATCATGGCTGAGCAGCTACGTCATCTCGCGCATCTAGCCGGATCGCCGTCGGCGCACGTCCATGTCGTGCCGAACAATCGCACAGTACCGGGGATGAGCGGTGCGTTCAGCCTCGCCTATGACCTGAACGTCGTCCACATGGACGGGATGCGCGGACGGACGACCAGCGACCCCGATGTGTTCCGTGACGCAACGGTACTATTCGAACGAATACGGACACACGCGCTCCCGCGCGATGCTTCACGGGACCTGATACTTGAGGTAGCTGAGGAACATGAAATACCCAGACGATCTTCACTGGCGTAAGGCGTCCTACTCGGACAACGGCGGAGAGTGCGTGGAGGTCGGCCGGTCGGCCGATGGCTCGGTGCTTGTCCGCGACACCAAGCAGCACGGTCGCGGGCCGGTCCACCGGTTCACGGTCGACGCCTGGCGCGCGTTCGTCGCGGAGGTCCGCGCCACTCCGGTGGGGGAGTAAGGGGTCTCAAGGGAGGAACCACCGCCGTTCCCCCAAAGAGGGTTTAGCTTTTCGCCCTTCGACGGAACTTCGCCTAAATCCCTGTATCGTGCTATGTCGTGAGCGGTGGGGACCGCGGGAAGCGGCTGCTTGATGCGGTGTACGCGCGGATGGAAGACATCAGCTTCCGGTCCGCGGTAGCCGTCGTGGCCGCTGTCGGCGTCGCCGTTCTCGCCGGGGTGATGATGCTGGTCATCGTGCTCGGAGCGCGCAGCGCTCCGGTGGCGGTCAAGACCGTGACCGCGACCCGCGCCCCCCGCACCACCGCGCCGGCCAGTCCGGCGCCCTCGCCCAGCCCGTCTCCGTCCCGGTCGCCGTCGCCCAGCCCGGACGCCGCCCCCAGCTACGTTGCCACGGTGGCGCCGCCGTCCACGGCGCCGGCCGCCACCCCCGTCGCGACGACGGCCGCGACCACGCCCCCGGCCAGCCCTACGCCGACGCTGCCCACCCCGATGCGAACGTTCTCCCGGCCGCCCACGCCGAACCCATGGCCCACCGCCAGACCCAGCTCGTGGCCGCCTAGGTTATGCCGGGATTGCCGGGGGACCAGGCTGACCTGGCCCCCCGGCATGGGCTCCCGACCTGCCCGGTTAGCTGGCCCGCCGGTAGGCGCGGACCGCGAGCGGCAGGAACACGATGAAGATCCCGCCCAGCCACGCGATGCTCTTCAGCAGGTTTGTCTCCAGCGGCAGGCCGTGGCCCAGCGCCAGCGAGCGCATCGCGTCGATCACGTTGGTGACGGGCTGGTTCTTGGCGAACGCCTGCAGCCAGCCGGGCATGCTCTGGATCGGCACGAACGCCGAGCTCACGAACGTGAGCGGGAACAGCCAGATCATGCCGAACGCCTGTACCGACTCTTCGTCGCCGATGGCCAGCCCCGTCCAGGCGGCGACGCAGCAGATGGCGATGCCGAACACGGTGGCCAGCACGACCATCGCGATAGCCCCGCCGACACCGTTGGAGAACCGGAAGCCGACCGCGTAGCCCACTCCGACGATGATCAAGATCGTGATCAGCATCCGGCTGGTGTCCGCCACCAGCCGTCCGGCCAGCACCGCGGAGCGCGCCATGGGCATGGACCTGAGCCGGTCGATCACGCCCTTCTTCAGTTCCTGCGCCAGCGCGATGGCCGTGCCGAAGGTGGCGAATGCCGCGGTCTGCCCGATGATCCCGGGCATCAGGAAGTTGACGTAGCCGCCCTGGACCTGGACCGGGATCGCGCCGCCGAAAACGTACCGGAACAGCAAGACGAACATCACCGGCTGGACCACCGTGAACACTATGTAGGCGGGTACCCGGATCCACACCAGCAGGTTGCGCCTGGTGATGGTGAGCGTGTCGGACACTGCCCAGCTGATCCGGGTACCCAGGCCCGGTTCGATGTCGGCCGGCATCGCGCTGGCCGGGGTGGCGATCGCGGTCATGATGCCGTCCTCTCGCTGTCCATCGGGCTGCTGTCCTTTTTCTTGCGGCCACGTCGGCGGCCGGCTGGCTCCTCTTCCTCGGCGGCGTGCCCGGTCAGTGCCAGGAACACGTCGTCGAGCGACGGCCGTCGCAGGGCCAGGCCGCGGGTCTGTATGCCGGCCGCGTCAAGGGCGCGCACCGCGTCGACCAGGGCGTCCGACCCGCGTCCGCCCACCGGCGCGCTGACCACGCCGGTCTCCGGGTCGGCGTGCGGCTCGCCCTCGCCGATCCTGGCGGTCGCCGCCAGGGCATTCGTTATCAGGGTGCGATCCGGCACGGTGAACTCGATGACGTCCCCGCCGACCTTGCCCTTGAGATCCTCCGACGTGCCGGCGGCGATGACCTTACCGTGGTCGATCACCACGATCTCGTCGGCCAGTTCGTCCGCCTCGTCGAGATACTGGGTGGTGAGCAGGAGCGTCGTGCCGCTCGCCACCAGTGACCGGATGATCTCCCACATGCCAAGCCTCGACCGCGGGTCGAGCCCCGTGGTCGGCTCGTCCAGGAACAGCACTCTCGGTCGGCCGACCAGGCTGGCGGCCAGGTCAAGCCGCCGCTGCATACCGCCGGAGTAGGTCTTGGCCGCACGGTCGGCCGCGTCGCTCAGGCCGAACTGCTCCAGCAGTTCGCTGGCGCGGGTCCGGGCCTCCGGCCACTTCAGATGGTAGAGCCGCCCGATGATCTCGAGATTCTCCCGGCCGGTCAGTTCTTCCTGAATGGCCGCGGACTGGCCGGCGAGCCCGATCGACCTGCGGACCGCGGCGGCCTGCTTCACCACGTCGTACCCCTCGACCAGGGCACGGCCTCCGTCCGGCTCCAGCAGTGTGGTCAGGATCCGGACCGCGGTCGTCTTGCCCGCGCCGTTCGGCCCGAGCACGCCGAGTACCGTCCCGCGCGGAACGGCCAGGTCGATGCCGCGCAGGGCATGCACGTTGCCGAACGACTTAGTCAATCCCTCTACGAGGATGGCGGGACCCCCGCTGTTGTGTGCCATTCCGTCCCTCCGTGAGCATTCACTTCGCTCCGCGCTCGCGTCGCCATAAATACGATGTATCGCGTTTGGCGAAGCTGTCAAGTTATATCGCAAGACGGTCTGCCGCTCTACCGATCGCCGCCTGGCGCGCCGCGACTCGAACCTATAGGTGACAAACCCGTGCTGGCCAATGATTTGGCCCTGGGCGAAGGTATGACGTCGCGGGCATACGGAACTCATCGGCCATGTTCCCCGCGATTCCCCGGATGCTGGCCAGCCTACCCGCCGACGGTGTACTCGGCGGGAGACGTCTGGCTGTCTCCCCCTTCGCCTCCGTTGCCGTTGCCGTTACCGTTGCCATTGCCGCCCGCGCCGCCGTTGCCAGGTCCGTTCCCGTCCGGCTGCGAAGAGGAATTGCTGGGACTGGGGCTGGGGCTGGATCCCTGGCTGCCGCCGGATCCGGGCTGGTTGTCCTGCGAGTGCTTCGGGGGCTTCGGCTTACTGTGCCCATGTCCGTGCCGGTGCGTCTGGTCGCCGGATGACGGGATGGTCCTGCCGGGTGCCGCGGTCCCGCTTGAGCTGGGCGCGGAGCGGTATGCCGCGACCAGCTGGATCCGGCTGCCCGCGGCGACCTGCCCGGCCGGCCGCACCGAAAGAACCGTGTCTGGTGGCGCGTCGTCCGTCGGCTGCCAGGTAACCGCGGCGGACAGGCCAAGCGCCCGCAGCTTGCGGACCACCACCGACAGTGGCTGTCCCACCAGCGAGCTGGCTCTCACCTCTACCAGCTGGTCGGCCGCCACGCGCGGCGCGGGGCTCCGATCGGGACCCGTCAGCCGGGGCAGGGCGTCCGCGGCGTACGGTGCGGCTGGATTGTGCAGGCCGGCCAGGTGCCAGCCCAGCACGGTCATGACGACGGCGGCCGACGCGATCCCGGCACGCCGGTAAAGCCGGCCTGGCGTCACCCGGTCCTCGGCAGGACGCGCCCCGGCTGAACGCGCCCCGGCTGGACGCGCCCCGGCTGAACGTGCCCCGGCTGGACGTGCCGCACGGTTCCCGGCGGGAAGGGCCACCCGCTTACCGGCGGGGCGCGCCGCCTGGGCGCGCGCCCTCCCGGCACGCCTTCGATGCCCGGTGGCCTGCTGCCCGGCCGTCAGCCTGCGACGCAGTTCGCTCGCCCGCCGGGCCACCTCGCTGGCGTCGGCCGGCCGCACCGCTGGGTCTTTGATGGTCAGCCACATGATGAACGCGGCGACCTCGGACGGCACGAACGCCGGTATCGGTGGCAGGGGCCGCTCCAGGTGCGCCATCCCCACTTCGACCGGATTCCCGGCGAACGGTATGGCGCCGGTCACCGCGTGGTAAGCCACGACGCCGAGCGAATAGATGTCACTGGCCGGGCCTCCGCCCGCGCCGCTGACGCGTTCCGGAGCCATGTAGGCCGGCGTGCCAATGAGCACCCCGGTGACGGTCAGCGGGTCCGATCCGGCCGCATGGGATATGCCGAAGTCGGTGATCTTTACCTGGCCGTCCGTCCTGAGCAGGAGGTTGCTGGGCTTGATATCCCGGTGTACCAGTCCGGCCTGGTGGGCGGCGGCAAGGCCCGCCGCCGTGTCGGCGACGACGCCCATGGCCGCCGCCGGGCTCATCGGCCCGTCCGCCAGCAGCGCGGCGAGCGAAGTGCCAGCCACGTACTCCATGACCAGGAACGGCGTCCCGGGCGGCGGGGGCTCGCAGAAGTCGTACACCGCCGCGACGTTGGCGTGGGACAGTGACGCGGCATGCCGGGCCTCGCTCCGGAATCTCGCCAGCGTCACCGGGTCGGACGCGTAGGTCGGCCGGAGAAGCTTGACGGCGACCGCCCGGTCGAGGACCATGTCCGCGGCCCGCCATACCTCGCCGAACCCCCCCACGGCGATATGCTCGGCGAGCCGGTAGCGGCTCGCCATCAGTGCGTCGGCGGAGTCCGGCATAGCCAGGCGCTACCCGTTGTCACCACCGCTATGCGTGAGCGCGTGTCTCATTTATAACGGTTTGGCAACCGCGCGAGTGAGCGCTGACGCGGGGCGTAACGACCAGCGCGCGGAGGGCACGGCACCAGCGATCAGGATCGCGCCGTCGGCGTGAACGGCGGCGTACCATTGTGCCGGGGATGCCGGCGTAGGATCGTGGCACATTTGCGCCGGGCCGAGCCGCCTAGGACGAATACGGCTTCTCTAGTTCCGCGTGCCTGCGGACGGTGATGTGGGACGGATGCGTATTCGTGTATGCGCAGCCGAGTTCGGATGCGGGAGTGGATATGCCGCCGCCAGGTGGGTTGACCGACAAGATTGGGAACCGGTATGAGGGCCGGGTCGCGGTCTGGCGGGTGCTGCGATTGATCGATGATCTGCACGATTCGGTCCGGTTCCGTCTGGAGACGCCCGGTGACGATCATTTCGAGTGGTGGGTCCAGCGCGCTGACGGCTCACGGACCTACACGCAGGTTAAGCGGCAGCAGGCCCCCGACGAGGACTGGTCGATCCGCACGCTGGCATCCAAGAAGGTGAAGGTGCTGACCGCCTTCGGTGACCGGCTAGAGACAGAAGCGACGGCGCGGTGCGAGTTCTTCTCCGCCCTGTCGGCCTCGCACTTGCAGGACCTGGCGGAGAGCGCGCTTATGGCCGCGGATCTCCAGGAGTTCGAAGCCGTGTTCGCCGCATCGCAGATCAAGCAGGATTCGTGGCAGGAGACCAGCGCGCCTGGCCGGGCGTTACTCGTGAGCAAGCGTGGCGGAGGCTGCGGCGGATCAGCGTCGGCACCATCGACGAGCGCAGCCTGCGGGATACCCTGCGTGCGCTCGCACGTGCGCTCGTCGCCGGATCACCCGATGATGTGATCGCCCGGCTCGCCGAATTCCTGACCGATCACCTCGCCCGGGAGTTGACCGCCGCAGACGTCTGGGACTTCCTGCGCCAAGCGGGTCACCCGCCCGTGGACTGGGCTCAGGACAGCAACGTCTACGCCCCGGTCCATGAAATCACCAGCGGGTACCGGGCCGGGATCGCCGACGATCGCGGCCCGCTCGCCGAGATAAGCCGTTCGATCACTGGTGACCTGGCTCGGCTGGCAGCCGACCCGTCCGGGCCGGATGTGATCACGGTGGCCGCCGACGCCGGTATCGGCAAGACCGCCCTGCTCGGGCAGGTTCTCGACACGCTGGACACGGCGGCCTCCGCGCGCCCGATCGTGCTCGCGGCACGGCTGGATCGGCTGGGCGCGTTCACGGACGCGGTGAGTCTGGGCAGCGCGCTGCGCCTGCCCGGATCGCCCGCAGCCGTGCTGTCCCGGGTAGCTGCGGCCGGCCAGCGCTTCTGATCCTGGATCAGGTAGACGCGTTCGGAGCCGGGTCAGGCCGCAACCCCGCCCGGTTGGACGCGGTCGCTGAGGTCATCCGCGACGTGCGAGCCTTGTCGGTACGCGTGATGCTGGCCTGCCGGGCCTTCGACCTTGAGGTCGACCTCCGCCTCGCCGAGCTGGCCGGGGTTACCGGGCGAGGCCGACGCGCCGAGGGGCATCGTGTGGAAGAGCTTGGCCCACCGCCGGCCCCGGACGTGGAGAAGGCGCTGCACGATGCCGGCATCCTCCCGGTCAGCCTCACGCCCTCGCTGCACAGGCTGTTGGGCACGCCGCTGCACTTGCGCATGCTCGTCACGTTGCTGCGGCGCGGCCAGCTCGATCCTGCCGGGATCACCACCAGGGTGGGGCTGTTCACCGAGTTCTACCGTGCCGTGTGCTATGAGGTAGAGAACCGGCTGCCCGGCGCGCCGGTCCCCGAGATCACCGAGACGCTCGCGGCGGCGCGGGTGATCCTGCTGTGCATGCCGCCGTCAAGGAGATGGCCGCCTCGCCGCTGGCGACCGAGCAGGCGCTGGCTGCCGCGGGGTTCGCGGCTGGTCATGCTGAGCTGACGGTCCAGGCACTGTCCTGGCTGGAGACTGGCCCATACGCGCTCGCTCAGGGATGGCAACATGATTGGCGCGGATTGTCCGCTAATGTCATCGCCCAGGTATGCGCCCAGCTTCCCGCAGCCCAGACCCGGACGATCCAGGAACGCGCGGCGTACTACACCACTGTTTTTGAGAAAGAGCGCCGTCAGCTGTACGGGTCAGCGGCCCAGCGGCTGCTGCGTGACGTTCCCGCCGGCCGCGTCGTGTGCCGGCTTGGTCTTATGAACCACGATAGACGCGCTCCAGCGTGGCCAGTTCGACGTCGGGGCGGGCGTTGGCTTCTTCGGTGAGGCCGGGTGTAAAGCCGGACCTGCTGAACAGCAGCAGCTTGGGCGGCAGGTCCACACGGGTGCTCGGCAGCAGGCCGCGCAGGTGCTCAAGCCTGCGCAGCTGTGCTTGGCCCACCGCAGCGTTCGTCTCCTTAGCCTCGCCGATCGCCAGTATCAGGCTCTTGTCGCTTGGCGCCTCCGTCACCACCAGGTCCAGCTCGTGGCCACCTTGATGCTCCCGGCAGGCGATCTCGGTCGGCCGGACGGCGCCCGGTATGGCCCCCAGGGTCTGCTCATCCGCGTAATGCATGCACCACTGGCGTGCCAGCTCCTCGAAATGCGGCCCTAGTATCTTCGCGGACACAGTCGCCGCGCTGCGTTCCCATACGCGGTTAGCGCGGCCCGCGACTAGTTCGGGTTCGTACCGTGCGGTGATCAGCTGGTGCAGCCGGACGATCGGCTCGGCGATCCGGAAGACCGACCGCTTACCCCGGAGCGCATCATCTAGCTGCTCGATGAGGCCGACGTCTTCCAGACCGTCGAGCAGGTGAGCGATGGCACTGGCTGGGCGGCCGAGGGCGGCTGCGATCTCAGAGCGGCGGTTCGCGCCCGCGCTGATCGCGCCGAGAGTCGCGGCGTACGAGGTCGGGTCGGTGATCGAGGGTTCCTCGCGGAGCAGCAGCCCGCCTTCGCGGAACATCGCACTCGCGGGGTTCAGCAGCCGACGCTGCACCCAGGAGCCGAAGTCCGCCAGTGATCGCGGCCCTGCGCCCCCGCACATGTCCTTGTAAGCAGGCGTGCCACCGGTCAGCGCATGCAGGCGGAACGCTAGTTCAGGGTCATGCGCTACGTCCCAGAACTCTGCCGCCTCCCGGAACCCGAATGGCCGGACGACCAGTTCCAGCCGAGCCCTGCCACGCAGTGGGGCACCACCGCCGAGCAGTTGCGCCATCGTGGTCAGCGCACTGCCGCACAAGACCATCCGCGTCCTGGTACCCTGCCGGGCGTTGCCCATCGGGCTAAGCGCCTGCTGCAAGTAGGATGGTAGCGCCGGAGTGACTGCGACCAGGTAAGGAAATTCGTCGATGATCACTGCGGTGGAACGCTCTGCCCCAAGCAGCAACATCTCATCGATGGCTTCTCGATATCCGGTGAACATCACCGGCTGCCGTAGCCCCCGGTAGGCGGCATAGGCCGCGCCAAGGTCCGCAAGGTTCTGCGCCTCGCTCTGCTGGGTGGCCGCGAACATGAAACCGCCGAGTTCCAGGGCCAGCAACTCAAGCAGCAGCGTCTTGCCTTGCCGCCGCCGACCGTAGACAAGCCCAAGCGTCGCACCGAGTTCATCCGAGGTCGCGAACTCAGTCAGCTCCGCCCACTCGGTCTCCCGATCGAACAATTGCCCTGGCTTGTCAACCACGGATTCCTCCCAGCAACTATGGTGGCTCTAGCTATCATAGTTACAGCCACCATAAAGGCCGGTAGGTCCGCCGGGTACGAAACCGGTCTGGTTGGCGCCTCGGGCGGAGGCCCAGGCGAATCAGACGCCGCGTCGGCGCGGTGCACTGACTCGGGCCGGCCGCTCCGCTAGGGTAGAGGCACCGGTCGATTTCCCGCGCCGCCCATCTTCCCCCGAGGGGCGGTGTAGTGCAGCGTGCCCGGAGGAGGCGGTTTGACATGACGGTTCCCGCGGGATCCAGCCAGCCGTTCGCCCACCTGCACGTGCATACCGAGTATTCCATGCTGGACGGCGCGGCCCGGCTGAAGGAGCTGTTCAAAGAGGTCGCGGCCCTGGGTATGACCCACGTGGCGATGACCGATCATGGCAACATGTTCGGCGCGGCCGAATTCCACCGGCAGGCGACGGCGGCCGGTGTCACCCCTGTGATCGGCATCGAGGCCTACGTAGCCCCCGAGCACCGCACCAACACCAACCGCGTCCTGTGGGGCCAGCCGCACCAGAAGAAGGACGACGTCTCCGCCTCCGGCGCCTATCTCCACAAGACGATCTGGGCTAGGAACAAGGAGGGGCTGCACAACCTCTTCCGCCTCTCCTCCAGGTCGTACGCCGAGGGCTGGCTGGTCAAATGGCCGCGGATGGACAAGGAGATCATCGCCCAGCACAGCGCGGGCCTGATGGCCTCCACCGGCTGCCCGTCCGGCGAGCTGCAGACCAGGCTCCGGCTCGGCCAGTACGACGAGGCGCTCAAGGCCGCCGCCGAGTGGCAGGACATCTTCGGCAAGGAGAACTACTTCCTCGAGTTGATGGAGCACGGGCTCGACATCGAAAGGAGGGTCAGGGAGGAGCTTCTCGGCATCGCCCGCAAGCTCGGCATCCCGCCGGTGGTCACCAACGACTCGCATTACACCAAGGAAGACGACGCCAAGGCACAGGAACTGCTGCTCTGCATCCAGACCGGCAAGACGCTGCTGGACGAGGACCGGTTCAAGTTCGACGGCACCGGCTACTTCATCAAGCCGGCTGCCGACATGTACAAGCTCGACTCATCTGACCTGTGGCAGGAGGGCTGCCGTAACAGCCAGCTGCTGATCGCCGACCAGGTCGACACCGCCGGCATGTTCGAGTTCATCAACCTGATGCCGCGGTTTCCCATCCCCGAGGGTTACGCCTCCGAGGATGAACTGTTCGCCGCGGAGGTCTGGCGGGGCATGGATCGCCGCTACCCCGGCGGCTATGACGAGCAGCGCAAGAAACAGGCCGAGTACGAGATCCAGATCATCAGCCAGATGGGGTTCCCGGCCTACTTCCTGGTGGTCGCCGACTTCATCATGTGGGCCAAGAACAACGGCGTCGCCGTCGGCCCCGGCCGTGGCTCCGCGGCAGGCTCGATCGTCGCGTACGCGATGGGCATCACCGACCTGGATCCGCTCGACCACGGCCTGATCTTCGAGCGGTTCCTGAATCCGGAACGCGTGTCCATGCCCGACATCGACATCGACTTCGACGAACGTGGTCGAGCCGATGTGATCAGGTACGTCACCCAGAAATGGGGTTCCGACAAGGTCGCCCAGATCGTCACCTACGGCACCATCAAGGCCAAGGCCGCGATCAAGGACTCGTGCCGGGTGCTCGGCTTCCCGTACGCGCTGGGCGACCGGATCACCAAGGCGTACCCGCCTGCCGTGCTGGGCAAGGAAATGCCGCTGGCCGGCATCTTCGACGAGAGCCACGAGCGGTACAAGGAGGCCACCGAGATCCGCGGCCTCTATGAATCCGAACCCGAGATCAAGCAGGTCATCGACACCGCCCGGGGCATCGAGGGGCTGATCCGCCAGCCAGGTGTGCACGCGGCCGGAGTGATCATGTCCGCCGAGCCGCTCACCGATCACATCCCGGTATGGACCAGGCACACCGACGGCGCGGTCATCACGCAGTTCGACTATCCGACCTGCGAGGGCCTCGGCCTGCTCAAGATGGACTTCCTGGGCCTGCGCAACCTGACGATCATGGCCGATGCGGTCAAGGCCATCAAGGGGAACCAGGGCATAGGCATCGACCTGCTCGGCCTGCCGCTGAACGACAAGCCCACCTACGACCTGCTCGGCCGCGGCGACACGCTCGGCGTGTTCCAGCTCGACGGCGGGGCGATGCGGACCCTGCTGCGGCTGATGAAGCCGGACAACTTCGAGGACATTTCCGCGGTGCTCGCGCTGTACCGGCCGGGTCCGATGGGCGTGAACTCGCACACGAACTACGCGCTGCGCAAGACGGGCCAGCAGGAGATCACGCCGATCCACCCCGAGCTCGAGGTACCGCTCCGGGAAGTGCTCGAGCCGACTTACGGCCTGATCGTCTACCAGGAGCAGGTGCAGAAGGCCGCGCAGATCCTTGCCGGGTACACGCTCGGCCAGGCCGACCTGCTCCGCCGCGCGATGGGCAAGAAGAAGAAGGAGATCCTGGACAAGGAGTTCGTCCCGTTCCAGCAGGGCTGCCGGGAGCGGGGTTACTCCGATAAGGCCATCCAGGCGGTCTGGGATGTACTGGTGCCGTTCTCCGGGTACGCGTTCAACAAGGCGCACACCGCTGCCTACGGTCTTATCGCGTACTGGACGGCCTACCTCAAGGCGAATTACCCAGCCGAGTACATGGCGGCGCTGCTTACCTCGGTCGGCGATGACAAGGACAAGTCAGCCCTTTACCTGAGCGAATGCCGCCGGATGGGCGTCAAGGTGCTGCCGCCGGACGTGAACGAGTCGGTGGCGATGTTCGCGGCTGTCGGAAAGGACGTCCGGTTCGGCTTGGCCGCCATCCGCAACGTCGGCGTCAACGTGGTCGAGGCCATCATCGCGGCTCGCAAATCCAAGGGCCAGTTCACCAGCTTCTCCGACTTCCTGAACAAGGTGCCGCTGGTGGTGTGCAACAAGCGCGTCATCGAATCGCTGATCAAGGCCGGCGCGTTCGACTCGTTCGGTAATGACCGCAAGGGCATGGTCCTGGTGCACGAGCAGGCTGTCGACGCGGTGATCGACATCAAGCGTAACGAGGCTATCGGCCAGGATTCGCTGTTCGGCGGCGATGTGGAGGCCTCGGCGGCCTTCGACGTACCGGTACCGGCGGGGGAGTGGGACAAGTCCACGCGCCTGAATTTCGAGCGCGAAATGCTCGGGTTGTATGTCTCGGACCATCCGCTTTTCGGCGTCGAGCACATCATCGCGCGGGAGAGCGATTGTTCCCTCGCTGATTTGATGGAAGATGACACCGACCGGACGGTGGTATCACGTCAGGCTGTGTCTTCTAAACAGGATCAGATTGTCAAGGTGGGCGGGATCCTTTCCGGGGTTCAACGCAAGGTGACCAAGCAGGGGAACCAGTGGGCGGCGGCCACGCTGGAGGATCTGGCCGGCGCGATCGAGGTCCTGTTCTTCCCGCAGACTTACCAGCTGTACGCGACCGCTATCGCCGAGGACGCGGTGGTGGTGGTAAAGGGAAAGGTGGATCGCCGCGACGACGTGCCCAAGCTCATCGCGATGGACATGACCATCCCGGACCTGACTGTCGGCGACTCCGGCCCGTTCGTGGTGTCTATGCCGGTGGCCCGGTGCGTGCCGCCAGTGGTCGAGCGGCTTCGTGAGGTCCTGGTCACCCACCCCGGTCCGACCGAAGTCCACCTCAAGCTCCGCGGCAACGAACGCACCACAGTGGTACGCCTGGACGACAAGCTCCGCGTAGCCGCCTCTCCAGCCCTGATCGGCGACCTGAAACAACTCCTAGGCCCCGCCTGCGTCGGCTAACCCCCACCGCAGGTCACCCCGCCCGCACTTGTCGCGCCACCTGATAACCCCGTGCCCGCCCGCGGCGCATATGCTGACATTTCATGAAATGTTTAGAATCGCGGCCGAGCGCGACCGCGCCGGCGCATTGGTCAATCGCTTATTCGTGGGGGCCTCGTCCGGTTATCGCGGACATTTACTGAGTTTTAAGGTAAGGGTCCGTCACCCCATAGGGCGAGGCCAGTGTGCGGATCGAGGTAGCGGCTTCGCGCCGTTACCGACTGCCCTGAATGTCCGGTAAGCCCGGAACGGGACTTGGATTAAGACGGAACATCCATGCTACTTGGAAATTTAATGTACGAATACGGCGGGTAAGTTTCCAATTAGCATGAAGTTTTCGCGCTATATGGAGGTGAAAGGCTAATGTCTGGGCCAGCGCGTGCGCCCGATCCGATGGCGCCAGTAGCACGCTCTGGCGGAAGCGATGGCGCCATTGACCCGCTGGAGACCCTGGGTCTTCCAACTCTGCTAGCGACCGAATGGGGGCATTCCGGAATAACGCGCGCGGCGACGTGCCGGCCATGTCGCCTTCGTTACAGTGCCGCGCAAGTCTGGGAACTTACGAGTATCACCGCATAGCCAGTCTTGACCTCGGGGCGTCGCGCGAGCGCGAAATTTGCGGGCGGTGGAGTTGCGGGGTGCCGGGGGCGTCGGGGCAGGCTGCCGGCCAGGTTTCGTTGCGCAGCGACGGCCAGCCCTCGTTGCGCAGCGACGGCCAGCCCTCGTTACGCAGCAACGGCCAGCCCTCGTTACGCAGCAACGGCCAGTCTTCGTTACGCAGCAACGGCCAGTCTTCGTTACGCAGCGACGGCCAGGCCGCTTTTGGTGTGCCCGCCAAACGTTGATATTTCCGGTCAGCGGGCCCATGGGCCGGCCACCTCATTGGGAAGATAGGAGCCCCCTGGAAGAAAAGGCGCCGGAAACCGGCACCCTTTCTTCCGCGGGGCTCTTTTATTCCGCGTCGTCCAGCGCAGCGCCGTTCACGTAACGGTAGTATCCGCGCAAAACCGGCGGCCGTTTTCGAGGCGCCTCAACCCGTCGGCCCGCGCTCACGCCGCAAATCCGGAAATGTCGGGCGCGGGCGCGGGCGGGAGGCTGGCTCGGACCGCTTGGGGTGTGCGCGGGGGGGGCGCTGGCGGGCCGTGGTGCGCGCTCGGGCGCGGGCGCGGGCGGGGGGGCTGGCTCGGACCGTTTGGGTGTGCGCGCGGGGGGCTGGCTCGGGTGGGTGGGGTGTGCGCGGGGTGTCGACGTTGACAGGGGGGCGGGTGGGACGGTGTACTTCGGGCCATGACGGAGACAGCGGGCATGTCAGTTGGTTTTCCGGTTACCACGGGATTCGAGCTGCAGGGAATGACAGTGCAGCAGAACCTGGGGGTCGCGTTCGGGCTCGTGGTGCGCAGCATGGGGGTGATCAAGGGGATCGGGGCGGGGTTCAAGGCGCTGCGTCAGGGCGAGGTCTCGGAGTACACCGAGCTGCTCGAGGACAGCCGTAGGCATGCCATCGACCGGATGATCGAGAACGCGAAGCTGCTGGGAGCCAACGCGATTATCGCGATGCGCTTCGACTCCTCGGAGATCGGCCAGCAGCTCACGGAGATCGTCGCCTATGGCACCGCGGTGGTCGTCGCGCCGCGTGGATAACCTGGTCGGGTGACGGATCCAGCTCCTGGAACGGGACCGCGGCGCACGCCCATCGGCGACGCCGAACGTGACCGCCATATCGCCGCGCTGCGGGAGCATTACGCCGGCGGACGGCTGAGCCTGGAGGAGTTGCGGCGACGGGCCGAGAAGGTCCTGGGAGCCGAGTACCTGGACGAGGCGGCCGCGGTCCTGGACGATCTGCCGGGCGTGCTTCCGGCCGTGGCGCCCGCGCCGGGCGCCGTCGCGGACGGTTCCCGTGCCGGCTGGTACTCGCGACGCGGCCATGCCCAGGTCAGCAAGCCCGCAGCGGGCTGGGTGCCGACCGCGGAGCGGTTCCGCGACCCGTCCACCGGCGTGGTCATGCGGGTATGGGTCGATCCCGCCGACGAGAGTCGCCACTACGTGCCTGACGCCTAGCCATCCTGGGGCTAGGCGTCGCCATCCTGGGGCTAGGCGTCGCGCCGGACCAGGAGCCAGCCGCACGCGGCCATCAGGACGACGGTCCACGCGCAGAACACGCCGAAGCCCTGCCAGGCGGACAGCACGTCGGCCGGCTGCTGGCTGGTCTGGCTGACCAGCCCGCCGGCCACGGTGGGCAGGTATCCGTGTATGTGGTTGGCGATGGTTCCCGGGATGAGCCCGACCAATGGCGGGACCACGATCACGAGGGCGATCACGATCGCGATCGCGCCAGCGGTATGCCGGATCAGGCCGCCGATGGCCAGCGCGAACAAGCCGAGCACGGTGAGGTACAAGATCGCGCCGATGACCGCGCGGGTGACACCGGGTCCGCTCAGGCTGATCGACACGTGACTGTGCAGGATCGCGGTGGTGAGAAAGAACGTCACGAAGACCGTTATCGCGCTGATGACGAAGTCGAGTACTGCCCACACCACCGACTTGGCCACGAGCACCGGGATCCGGTGCGGCACAGCGAGCAGCGACGCACGGATCGCACCGCTCGTGTACTCACTGCTGATTACCAGCACACCCAGCACGCAGATGGCGAGCTGGCCAAGGCCGAGGCCCGCGCCGAAGATGACGGCCGTCGGGTCGGTGAGGAGCCGGGCGTGGTTGGGGTGGTTGCCGGGGGAGTTCCAGTCGTGCGAGATCACGGTGGAGATCAGCGCGGAGAAACCGATCGCCACCACGACAAAGGTGAGCAGCGACCAGACCGTAGAGCGGACCGACCGGATCTTCGTCCACTCCGCCTCGAGCAGGCCGACGGCGGTCATCGCGCGCTCCTGTCGCTGTATTCCACGCTGTCCGCGGTGAGCTCCATGAACGCTTCCTCCAGCGAGGCCAGCCTGGGTGCCAGTTCGTGCAGCACCACGGACGCCGACGCGGCCAGCTCCCCGATCCGGGGCGCCGGCAGCCCGGTGACGACCATGCTCGCCACCCCGTCGTCGCCGCCGTTGCCCTCAGGCCGTACCTGGGCGCCCTCGGCGAGGATCAGCTCCCGCAGCCGGTCACCATCCGGCGTCCGGACGAGGACGGACCGTTCCGAGCTCCGCTCGATGAACTCCTGGGTGGAACAGTCGGCGATCAGCTTGCCCCGGCCGATGACAATAAGGTGATCGGCGGTGACCGCCATCTCGCTCATTACGTGACTGGACACGAAGATGGTCCGGCCCTCAGCGGCGAGTTGCTGCATGAGGGTGCGGACCCAGCGGATGCCCTCCGGATCCAGGCCGTTGGCCGGCTCGTCCAGCATCAGCACGCCGGGATTGCCCAGCATCGCCGCGGCGATGCCCAGCCGCTGCGTCATGCCCAGCGAGAAACCGCCGACCCGCTTACGTGCCACTTCCCGGAGCCCGACCAGGTCGAGCACCTCGTCCGCGCGACGCGCGGGCAACCCTTGCGTCTGGGCAAGGAACAACAGGTGATTGCGGGCACTACGGCCAGGGTGCAGCGCGCGCGCCTCGAGCAGCGCCCCGACGGTGGCCAGTGGCCGCGAGAGCTGAGCATAGGTCCGGCCGCCGATCATCGCCGAACCACTCTGCGGCCGATCCAAGCCGAGGATCAACCGCATCGTGGTCGACTTCCCCGCGCCGTTGGGCCCGAGGAACCCGGTCACCCTGCCGGGCGAAACCGTGAACGACAGGTGGTCGACTGCCACCTTGTCGCCAAACCGCTTCGTCAGCTCACGCGTTTCGATGAGCCCGGTCACTTCGGCTACCGGGAGTGAGGTCACCCGCCCAGCATGCCCGCTCTCGCGTAGTGTCGCAAGCGGTATCAGAGTCCTACGAGCCGCTCCAGCAACTGGCGGTACTGCTGCATTGTCACCCGGAGCGCTTCGGTGTCGGCCTGGCTGTTGCCGTCCCACCGGACACGCAGCATGTCCTGCCGCTGGCGCACCGCCGCCTCGAGGCGCGATGCCACGTCCGCGATGATGCCGGCCGCGTCGGACACCGCGATGCGCGGGTCGTCCACGAACTGAGCCTGGACCCGCAGCCACTCCTCGCGGATGCCGCTGCCGCCCGGCAGCAGGCTGTCCTCCAGGCTGGGCGGAATCGGCTCATCGCCAGGACGCCTGCCCTGGGGAGCGGGCATGCCGCCTTCCGGCACGGCTACGTCCGGCACATCGGCCCCGGGTGCGGCCATCTCCGGTGCGGCGGTCTCGGGTGCGGCGGTCTCGGGTGCGGCGGTCTCCGGTGCGGCGGTCTCGGGTACGGCTGCCTCCGGTACAGCTGTCTCCGGTGCGGCTGCCTCCGGTGCGGCGTCCGCCTCGGCAGCCCGGTGGCGTCCGCGCTGCTCCTCGGCGGGTAGGGCGGCACCGGGCGGGACAAGGTCGGGAGTCGTGGTCGCGACCGGATCGACGCTGGCCGGCTCCGGCTCGTCCATCGTGTCCTCGGCGAAGGCCCCTTCCCGATCCTCGGCGAAGGCCCCTTCCCGATCCTCGGTGAAGGCATCGGAGGGAGCCTCCTCCTCCGCGTCGTCTGGGTCGTCGGCCGACCGGGCCGTTGCCACCTTGTGCAGGTACGTCTGCGGGTAGCCGGCCTGGGGCGTGGTACCAGCCGTGTCCGCGGTGTCCTCTGTGTCTTCTTCCGGCGGGATGAGCCCGCTAACCGGGGGGAGGGGTCCCCCCGGACCCCCCTCACCCCTTATGGCGTCGTTATGTGTGTTCCGCGTCGAGTTGAGCTGCTCCATATCGCCCGTCACCTCTCTTGTGGAGCACTGCCGCTGGCCGAGGCGCTGGTACGGTCCAGCTGGGTCTGCTCACTGCCCGGCTGCGGCCGCCTGGCGCCGTCGACCCGGGAGCCGAGAAGGCCGCTGAGCACTTCCCGGAATCCGAGAATGGCTTCGCGCAGCTCCTCCGTGGATGCCGCCTCGATACGGCCGCTGATGTCGAGACTCCGCCGGTAATGGCTGAGCTGACGGCCATTATGTACGGACAAGGCGACGACGGCTTCCTCCGGATCAGCGGACGGGTAGCCGCGCTCGCGCATTGCCTGCTCAACCACCGCCCGTGCGTCCTGCACGGATTCGGCGGGAGCATCGACGAACCGCTCCTGCACGGCGGTCCAGTCGTTGGTGAAAGCAGACTGCTGTTCTTCGGTCAGCGGACGGATATCCAGCTTCGCCGCGCGCCGCCGCCGGGCGACAAGCTCGATCTCGGCCTTGCGGTTGCTGCCGAGTTCCTTGGCCAGGCGGGTGTATTCGGGACCGAGCTGCCGACGCAGCCGGGCCCGCCGTACTTCCTGAACGATAACTGCCGCGGCCGCCACCACGACGATGATGGCGATGACTATGCCGATGATTGCTGCGGTCGACATGGCTACCTCCGAGGTAAAAGTCCCGATCCACGGCTTCCCTCGGCGAAGGTCTCTAAACCGCGTGGCTTAGGCTATGGGCGCTATGGGCGCGGATGAGGAGACGCCGGGAATTGATTTCCAGACGGCGTTCTGGGGAGCCAAGCACGCGTTGTCGGTGGCCACGGCGGTGGCGTTCTCACGGCATGGCGTGCATGAGGGCCAGCAGTTCATTCTCCGCCGCCTGTGGGCTGAGGACGGGCTGACCCCAGGCGACATCGCCCGGCAGCTCGGCCTGGCCACTCCTACGGTGACGCGGGCGGCGACGCGGATGGAGGCCGCCGGCCTGCTCCGGCGCGAACCGCATCCCAGTGACCGGCGCCTGATCAGGTTGATGCTCACCGCCCGGGGCCGCTCGCTGGAGAAGGTGATCGCCGCCGAGACGGACCTGCTCACCGAGCGGGCGCTGGCCTCGTTCGACGCCGCTGAACGCGCCGCGATCATCCGCGCGCTGGAGACCATCCGGCGGAATCTCGCCGTGTGACGCGGGTCCGGAGAGACGGTTCCGGTAATTGTTAGCCGGCTCATGTTAGGCTTCGTTGTCTGGCTAATAATTATAGGAGGTCGTGCTCATGAAGCTCGGTATCGGGATCGTTGAGTTTCCCTGGCCCACGGCGGAGATCGGACCTCGGGCGGCCAGCATCGCGCGAGTGGCCGATGAGGCGGGCGCCGACAGCCTGTGGGTGATGGACCACTTCTTCCAGATCCGCGTCACCGGCCTGCCGCCCGAGTCGCCGATGCTGGAGGCGTACGGCCTGCTCGGGTTCCTCGGCGGCCAGACCCGCCGGATACGGCTGGGGACGCTGGTCACCTCGGTGTCGTATCGCCATCCGGGAGTGCTCATCAAGACCGTGACGTCGCTCGACGTGCTGACCGGGGGCCGGATGTACTTCGGGGTCGGCGCGGGTGCGCCGTTCAATGCGGAACCGCAGGGGCCGGGTACCGCGTTCGAAGCCGAAGGGCTTGGCATCCCGTTCGGTTCGCTGGCGGAACGCTTCGAGCGGCTGGAGGAAACGCTCCAGATAGCGCACCAGATGTGGCGCGGCGACGACAGTCCCTACGAGGGCGAGCACTACCGGCTGGTGCGCCCGCTCAACTCGCCGGACTCGCTGCAGCGCCCGCACCCGCCGATCCTCATCGGCGGCGGCGGAGAGCGCAAGACGCTGCGGTTGGTCGCGCGGTACGCGGACGCCTGCAACCTGTTCGATTTCCCCGGCACCGAGTACGAAACCAGCATCGAGCACAAGCTGGCGGTGCTCCGGGAGCACTGCGAGAGCGTGGGACGGGACTACGCCGAGATCGAGAAGACCGTCGCCAGCAACCCTGACTTCGGCGATGACCGGAAGGCGGGAGCGTCCGCTCTGCTCGCGCACCTGCACGAACTGGCCGAGCTGGGCATCGACCACGTCCTGATATCACCCCGCGGCGGCTGGGACGAGGCCACGCTCGACGCGGTCACCGCCATCCTCCCCGATGTCCACGCCATTTAGGTGCTGGCGAGCTTAGGTACGATCGGGCGAGGGCCTGGCGCGGTGAACTGGCCGCTGCGATGCGGCGTTGAAGCGAGGTGAGTGGCGACGAGGCGGGACCTTCGCGCGTTTGCCGTCGGGCTGGGCGGCAGCGCGGTGCTCGGGGCGATCGCGGGACTGATATGGGGCGCGGTCGCGCCACGTGCGCTGTTCCAGGAGGTGTCACCAGGAGCCGCCCTGCTCGTGAACGTGGAAACCAGCGCCTTCATCGTCGCGGACGTCTGGTTCTGCGGGATCACCGCGGTGGGGGGCCTGATCACCGGGCTCGCCGGCTCCCGGCTGCTGGTTCGCGGCGGAAACTGGCCGGCGGCGGCCGGGCTCGTGCTTGGTGCGGTCGCCGCCGCGTTCCTCGCCTTGCTGATCGGGCAGAACATCGGGCTCGCGACGTACAACCACCAGCTCGCCACAGCCGCTCCCGGCACGTTCTTCAACAGCTCGCTGGCGCTCGGCGCGAAGAGCACCCTGGCTTTCTGGCCGCTGCTCACCTCGGCGATCATCGCGCTTACCCAGGGCGCCCGCCGTGCCCAGCCGGACCAGAGCGATCCCGTGTCCGGTATGTGGACGCAGGAGCAAGAGGGCGGGCACGCTCCGTAGACTGTGCGGGTGATTTCCCGCATCGACCTGCGCGGGCGCACGCCCGGCGCACTCACCCGTACCGCGCTCGCTGGCGTGCTGCCGCGCGCGTCCCTGGACGTCGAAGCCGCCGTGGAACTGGTCCGCCCCATCTGCGAGGACGTCAAGCATCGTGGCGCCACGGCGGTGCGCGAGTACACGCGCAGGTTCGACGGCGCAGACCTGGAGTCGACCCGGGTCCCGGAAGAAGCAGTTCATGCAGCGCTCGCCGGGCTCGACCCGGACGTGCGCGCGGCGCTCGAAGAGGCCGTCCGGCGCACCAGGAAGGTGCACAGCGACCAGGTGCCGGCCGAGGTGACGACCCAGGTGACCGGCGCCCTGAGCGTCACCGGCCGGTTCATCCCGGTCGAGCGGGCCGGGGTGTACGTGCCGGGCGGGCTGGTGGCCTACCCCTCATCCGTGGTCATGAACGTGGTGCCCGCCCAAGCGGCCGGGGTCGGCCAGGTGGCCGTGGCGTCACCGCCCCAGGAGAACGGCCGGCCGCACCCGGTCGTGCTGGCGGCGTGCGCGCTGCTGGGCGTGCGGGAGGTGCACGCGGCCGGCGGCGCCCAGGCGCTGGCCATGTTCGCGTACGGCACCGAGGACTGCAGGCCGGCCGACGTCATCACCGGACCGGGCAACGTCTATGTCGCGGCGGCCAAGCGGGTACTGCGGGGTGTCGTCGGCACGGACGGGGAGAACGGGCCCACCGAGGTGGCGATCATCGCCGACGACACCGCGGACCCGGCGCACGTGGCGGCCGACCTGATCGCCCAGGCCGAGCACGACGAACTGGCCGGCTGCCTGCTCATCACGCCCGACGAGCGACTGGCCACCCGCGTCGAGGAGGAACTGGCGCGTCAGGTGCCGCTGACCAGGCATCGCGAGCGGGTGCGGACGGCGCTGGCCGGCCAGGGCGGGTGCGTGCTGGTCGACGACATCGACGCGGCACTGACTGTCTCGGATGCCTGGGCGCCCGAGCACCTGGAGATCCAGGCCCGTGACCCGGCCAAGCTGGCCGCGCGGGTACGAAACGCCGGGGCGGTGTTCGCGGGAGCGTACGCGCCGGTGTCGCTGGGGGACTACCTGGCGGGCTCCAACCACGTCCTGCCGACCGGCGGGACCGCGCGGCACACCAGCGGGCTTTCCGTGTTCCCGTTCCTGCGGCTGGTCAACGTGATCGAGTGTGATCGCGCCACGCTGGCCGCCACCGCGCCGCTGATCGACGCGCTCGGCGGAGCCGAGGATCTCGCTGCCCACGTGGCGGCGGTGCGCGTTAGGGTGCCGTGATGGAAGCAGGGCAGTACGTTCTAAGGAAAGACCTTGAAGATCTTGAGCCGTATGGCGCCCCGCAGATCGACGTTCCAGTCCGGCTGAACACCAACGAGAACCCCTATCCGCCCAGCCCGGCGCTGGTGCGGGCGGTGGCGGACGCGGTGGCCGGGGTAGCCGGGACGCTGAACCGGTATCCGGACCGGGACGCGGTCGAGCTGCGCAAAGACCTGGCCGACTACCTCGGCCATGGCCTGACCGCCGCCCAGGTCTGGGCGGCTAACGGGTCGAATGAGGTGATCCAGCAGCTGCTCCAGGCATTCGGCGGCCCGGGCCGGATCGCGATGGGCTTCGAGCCGAGCTACTCCATGCACCCGCTGATCTCCCGGGTCACCTGCACATCATGGGTCTCGGTCCAGCGCGACCCGGATTTCGGGATCTCCGCGACACGGGCGGCCGAAGCGGTCGCCGAGGTGCGGCCCTCGGTGGTGTTCCTGACCTCGCCGAACAACCCGACCGGGACCGCGATGCCGCTGGACGTGATCGCGGCGGTATGCGAGGCGGCGCCCGGCATCGTGGTGGTCGACGAGGCCTACTTCGAATTCGCGCGCACGGGGACGCCGAGCGCGCTGACCCTGCTGCCGCGGCATCCGGGGCTGGTGGTCACGCGCACCATGTCCAAGGCCTTCGCGATGGCCGGAGCCCGGGTCGGGTACCTGGCCGCGTCGGCTGATCTGGTCTCGAAACTGCTGCTCGTCCGGCTGCCGTACCACCTGTCCGCGGTGACGCAGATGGTGGCGCGGGCGGTGCTGGAATACCCGGCGGAACCCCTGGCCACCGTGGCCACGCTGCGGGAATCGCGGGATGGGCTGGTGGGCTGGCTGCGCGGGCGGGGGCTGTCGGTGGCCGACTCCGACGCCAACTTCGTCCTGTTCGGCGAGTTCCCCGACAGGCAAGCGGTCTGGCAGGGGCTGCTCGACCGGGGAGTGCTGGTGCGCGAAGTCGGGCCGCCGCGGTGGCTGCGGGTCACGGTGGGAACGCCCGGGGAGATGGCGGCGTTCCGTACCGCTCTGGATGAGGTGCTTGGGTGATGGCACAGCGACGGCTGGCCCGCGTTGAGCGGCTGACGCACGAGACCCAGATCCTGGCCGAGCTCGACCTGGACGGCATCGGGGTGGTGGAGGTGTCGACCGGGGTGCCGTTCTTCGACCACATGCTCGCGCAACTCGGCAAGCACGGGTGCCTGGACCTGACCGTACGGGCCAAGGGCGACGTGCACATCGACGCGCATCACACGGTGGAGGACACCGCCATCACGCTGGGCCAGGCCCTCCGGGAGGCCCTGGGCGACAAATCGGGTATTTCCCGATTCGGGGACGCGCTGGTGCCGCTGGACGAGACGCTGGTGCGGGCGGCCGTCGACCTGTCCGGGCGGCCGTACGTGGTGCATACCGAGCCGGACGGGATGGCGCCGCTGATCGGCTCGTACGACACGTCGCTGACCCGGCACATCTGGGAGTCACTGGCCTTCTCCGCCGGGATCTGCCTGCATGTGAACGTGCTGGCGGGCCGGAACCCGCACCACATCGTGGAGGCTCAGTTCAAGGCCGTCGCGCGAGCGCTGCGGACGGCGGCGGCGGCCGATCCGCGGGCCGGCGGGATCCCGTCCACCAAGGGAGTCCTGGGTTAATGCGAGCGAGCGAAGCGAGCGAGCGTAGCGAGCGCCGCGGCGGTCGACGTCCCAACGGGGCGTCGGTTCCCGCCGTGGCCCCGCGCCGACCGAGCGCAGCGAGGAGTTTGGCGCGGAAGGAAACACAGCGAGGCCTTGGCGCGGAGGACAAATGAGCTACGTGGTCGTGCTCGACTACGGGTCGGGCAACCTGCGCTCCGCGGAGCGCGCGCTGGAACGGGCCGGGGCATCTGTAACGGTTACCGCCGACGCCGCGGCGGCGCTGGCGTGCGACGGGCTGGTCGTGCCGGGCGTCGGCGCGTTCGCGGCATGCATGGCCGGGCTGCGCGCGGTAGGCGGCGACGAGCTGATCGCCAAGCGAGTCGCGGCGGGACGGCCGGTGCTCGGGATCTGCGTGGGGATGCAGGTGCTGTTCGCCGCCGGAGCTGAGCACGGGATACAGACGTCCGGGTGCGGCGTGTGGCCCGGCGTGGTGGAACGACTCGAAACCGGCGCGCTGCCGCTGCCGCACATGGGGTGGAACACGGTGTCCTTCGCGTCGGGCTCCTCGCTGTTCAGGGGTATCCCCGCGGACACGCGGTTCTACTTCGTGCATTCCTACGCGCTACGGGCGGAACAGGCGGGCGGCCTGCCGGACACCGCGCTCATCTCCTGGACCACGCACGGGGAGCGGTTCGGTGCGGCGGTGGAGCACGGCCTGGTCGCGGCGACGCAGTTCCATCCCGAGAAATCGGGGGACGCCGGGTTCGCGGTCCTTTCCAACTGGCTGGGGGGTCTTGAATGAGCGAGCGCCGCGGCGGTTGCCGTCCCGGAGGGGCGGCAATTCCCGCCGTGGCTCCAAGCCGGCCGAGCGCAGCGAGGCCTTGGCGCGGAGGGAAACACAGCGAGGCCTTGGCGCGGAGGCAAACATGAATCACCTGGTGCTGCTGCCGGCCGTCGATGTCGCGTCCGGGCAGGCGGTACGGCTGGTCCAGGGAGCGGCGGGATCCGAGACGAGTTACGGTGACCCGGTAGAAGCCGCGCTGGCCTGGCAGGCGGCCGGCGCGTCCTGGGTTCACCTGGTGGATCTCGACGCGGCCTTCGGGCGCGGGTCGAACGCGGAACTGCTCGCCACGGTCGTCGGCAAGCTCGACATCTCCGTCGAGATGTCCGGCGGGATCCGGGACGACGCATCGCTGGCGCGGGCGCTGGACACCGGCTGCGCCAGGGTCAACATCGGAACGGCGGCGCTGGAGGATCCAGAATGGGTCCGGTCGGTCATCGGGCGATACGGCGACCAGGTCGCGATCGGGCTGGACGTGCGAGGGACCACGCTGGCCGCGCGCGGCTGGACCGCCGAAGGCGGTGAGCTGTTCGCCACGCTGGAACGGCTGGACGCCGAGGGATGCGCGCGATACGTGGTGACCGACGTGCTCAAGGACGGGACGCTGCGCGGACCGAACCTGACGTTGCTGCGGGACGTGTGTGCCCGGACGGCCGCGCCCGTGGTGGCCAGCGGGGGAGTGTCCTCGCTGGATGATCTGCGGGCGCTGGCCGGGCTGGTCCCGATCGGCGTGGAGGGAGCGATCGTCGGCAAGGCCTTGTACGCAGGCGCGTTCACGCTGGAAGAAGCGCTGGCCGAGGTGTCCGCGGTGTCTGCTCCATGAGCGTCGCGGTCCGGGTTATCCCGTGCCTGGATGTGGACGGGGGGCGGGTGGTCAAGGGCGTGAACTTCCGCTCGCTGCGAGACGCCGGGGATCCGGTGGAACTGGCCGCGCTGTATGACGCGGAGGGAGCCGACGAGCTCACCTTCCTCGACATCACCGCGTCCAGCGGCGGCCGGGAAACCATGTACGACGTGGTACGGCGGACGGCGGACCAGGTGTTCATACCGCTGACCGTCGGCGGCGGCGTGCGCTCGGTTGCCGACGTGGACAATCTGCTGCGGGCCGGGGCGGACAAGGTGTCGCTGAACACGGCCGCGGTGGCCAGGCCGGCGCTGATCGCCGAGGCGGCGGAACGGTTCGGGTCACAATGCATCGTGCTCTCGGTGGATGCCCGGCGGGCTGAGACACCGGAGTCAGGCTTCGAGGTCACCACGCACGGAGGCCGCAAGGGCACCGGGATCGACGCGGTCGGCTGGGCCCGCGAGGCGGTCTCGCTGGGTGCGGGCGAAATCCTGCTGAACTCCATGGACGCAGACGGGACGACCGCGGGGTTCGACCTCGGACTGATCCGGCTGATGCGTCCGGCGGTCAGCGTCCCGGTGATCGCCAGCGGCGGCGCGGGTGCGGTGGCGCATTTCGCGCCCGCGGTGGCGGCCGGTGCGGACGCGGTGCTCGCGGCCAGCGTGTTCCACTTCGGAACGCTACGGATCGCTCAGGTCAAAGCGGCACTGCGAGACGCGGGCTACCCGGTGCGCTGAGCCCTGTCAGCCTGCGAACGAAAGGGTCGCCATGGCGGCGCCCACAATGCCGGCGTCGTTGAGCAGGGCGGCGGGTACGATGGGGGCCCGGATGCCGGTCAGCAGTGGTACCCACTTGGCCGACTGCTTGCTGATCCCGCCGCCGACGATGAACAGGTCCGGAGACAGCAGCGCCTCCATGTGCTGTATGTACTCCTGCACCCGGCCGGCCCACTTCTCCCAGCTCAGGTCGTGCAGTTCCTTGGCGTGCTCAGAGGCCCGCTTCTCCGCGTCATGGCCACGGAGCTCGATGTGCCCGAACTCGGTATTCGGCACGAGGGTGCTGTTGATGAACAGCGCGCTGCCGATCCCGGTGCCGAACGTCAGCATCAGCACGGTGCCGTGTTCGCCCACGCCGGCGCCGAACTTCATCTCGGCGATCCCAGCCGCGTCGGCATCGTTGAGCACCGTGACCGGGCCGCCGACGGCCTTGGTGAGCAGTTCCCGGGCATCCTTGCCGATCCACGCCTTGTCCAGGTTGGCGGCGGTCCGGGTCACACCGCTGGTGACCACGCCGGGGAAGGTGATGCCAGCGGGACCTGACCAGCCGAACGAGGTGGTCAGCTCATGGACGACCTCCGCGATCGCATCGGGTACGGCCGGACGCGGGGTATCGATCTTCTTCCGGTCCGCCAGCAGTTTTCCGGCGGCCACGTCAACGGGCGCCGCCTTGATCCCCGTACCGCCGATATCGATGCCGAGTGCGTGCATGGCGTTAGCGTAGCTGCCTGAAGAACCGGGCGCGGTCGCGCACCGCTCGGCGGGGCGGGCAAGGTCAGGTAATGTCGTATCTGGAAGGCATGATTCACGAGCGCTAGCCCAGATCAGAGAGGGGGCCGGCGGATGCGCGGGTGGAAGATCGCCGCCGCAGTGATCGGCGTGATTGTCGCGTTCTTCGTCGTGAGCGCGGTGGCGCATCTCATTATCGGCCTGATAATCGATGTGGTGATCGCCGCCATCGTGGCCGGGGGCATCTATGTGGCGATCAAGATGGCGCGGTCCAACAAGCAGGTCTCCGGTAAGTCGAGAGACAGCGAGATCCGCGACCATCATTCCTCAAGCGCGCTCCCGCGGTCGGACTTGGACGAGTACATCCCGCAGACACCCGCCCCGCGGCCGGCCAGTAGGCCCGCGGCGGCTGATGTGGATGATGAACTGGCCCGTCTCAAGCGGGAAATGGGCTCCTTATCGCGAACGGTATGCCCTGACGGGCCTACAGCTGCCGGTTCATGCTTGCCAGGCGGGACACGGCGGCCCGGGTTCCGTCGAACCTGACCTTCGCCACGGTGGTGCGCCCTAGCGCCCACAAGGTCAGCTCGGCCGGCGCGCCGATGACGGTCACCACCGGTGTGGCCTTCTTGGCCGTGATGCGGAAAGTGTCGCCCTTCCCGCGATCCGGGTCCTTGTCGTCGCGCGCCAGCTCGACGCCCACCGGGGACTTGCGGAACAGCAGCCGGGCCACCCGCAGCCCGCGCCACAGCGCGTCGGCTTGTCCGCCGCTCAGCTCTCGCGGTTCCCATCCGGGTCGCGCGCGCCGGATGTCTTCATGATGAACGAAGTACTCGACGGTGTTGGCCCGTTCGTCCATGCCGGGGATTGCCATGACCGACAGCCGAGGCGGTCCGGACCGTACCGCCTCGACCAGGGCGGGAAACGGGGTTCGTGCTCGTATCCGGCGCTGGACCCGGGCGGTGTGCCCAGCCAGCGGGCCGCCGAGGACCCCCGCGGCCGCGTCCGGCCGGCGCTCCCTGAGCACCAGATGGGCCGCCAGATCACCGGTCCGCCA
This sequence comes from Streptosporangiaceae bacterium, assembly GCA_019245115.1. Taxonomy (GTDB): domain Bacteria; phylum Actinomycetota; class Actinomycetes; order Streptosporangiales; family Streptosporangiaceae; genus JAFARZ01. Next base: position 48,758 of record JAFARZ010000220.1, read on the forward strand.
GCCGGCGCACAGCGTCGGAGCATCTGGCCCCGCCTGGTCGAGCAGTGCGCAGAGCGCAAGGCGTTCTTCCCGTGCGTAGTTCACCACCCGATCGTAGGCGTCACACCTACTAGGCGGTAGGGCGGGACACGCCCTCGGGCGGCTACCCTGACTAACATGACCCAGAGCAGCCTCGACCCGGCGATCGCCGCACGGCTGAAGCGCAATCCCGAAGGTCTGATCCCCGCGATCGCCCAGCAGTACGACACCGGCGAGGTCCTCATGCTGGCCTGGATGGACGACGAGGCGCTGCATCGGACGCTCACCACGGGACGCTGCACGTACTGGTCGCGCAGCCGCCAGGAGTACTGGGTGAAGGGCGAGACATCGGGCCACCAGCAGTGGGTCAAATCGGTGGCGCTGGACTGCGACGGCGACACCGTGCTGGTCAAGGTCGACCAGGTCGGCGCCGCCTGCCACACCGGCGACCGGACGTGCTGGGACGCCGACACGCTGACCGCGGTGACCGGCAACGCCCCGGCGGTAGAAGCACGGCATTGAGCGAGCGAACGCGAGCGAGCGAAGCGGCGGCCGCGGAGCGAAATGCCGCGGCGGATTGCCTTCCCGGAGGGGCGGTAAGGCCGCCGCGGCCCCAAGCCGGCCGAGCGCAGCGAGGCCTTGGCGCGGAGAGAAACAAGGCCCTCGTGCTGGGCGCGGCGGGCGCGGGGCTGATCCTGCTCGCGCTGCGGCAGGTGTGGGCGCACGCGGTATACGCGCCCCCGCACCCGTTTCCCGCGCAGGACATCGCGGTCAGCGGTCAGAAGCTGGCGCCGCTGGCCAGCGCGCTGGCGATCGCGGCGCTGGCCTGCCTGGCCGCCGTGATAGCCACCCGGGGTGTGCTGCGGCGCGCGGCGGGCGGGCTGCTCGCGGCGATCGGGGCCGGCGCGGCGGTGGCGGCGGCCGCGGCCGTGCGTTCGTCCGCCGTGCTGTCCGCGGCGACCAGCACCGATCCCACCGCCGGTGCGTTCTCCGGGTCAGCGACCGGCGGCACGACGCCCAGTGGCACGAGTATCAGCGCGATCGCCGGCTTCACGCGGGGCCACGCGGTGATATCCGGCCTGCCGTGGCAGATCGCCGCCGTGGCCGGAGCGCTCGCGATCGTGCTGGCCGGCCTGGCCACCGTCTGGCGGGGAACGCGGTGGCCGGTGATGTCGGCGCGGTTCGACCGGCCGGGCCAGCGGGTCCAGCGGCCCGCGGCCGATTCGGCGACGATGTGGGAATCGCTGAACCGTGATGTGGATCCCACCGACGAGGTGGAATTCGGATCCGGTGCTCGCTGACCCTCCTAACGGCAACGGCGGTGCCGCGCCCGCGGTGCTGCTCGCGGAGCATGAGCCGGCGGTGGCCGGCATGCTGGCCCGCTATCTGGCCCGGGACGGTCTCGAGGTGCGCCCGGCCGCGACCGGCGAGCTTGCCCTCCAAGGCCTGGCCGATCGCGCCCATTCGGCGGCCGTACTCGATCTGACCATGCCCGGACTGGATCCGCGGCGGGTGCGGCAGGCCCTGCGGATTCCGGTCGTGTTCCTGGCCGCCCCCGGTCCGCGTCCGCGCGGCCTGACCGGTGGCGGCGCGCGGGGTGGGACTGCCCGCCGGTGGCTGACCAGGCCCTTCGGTCCGCGGCTGCTGGTCGCCACGGTGCGGGAATTGCTGCGCGAGGCGGCCCGTGGCGCGACGGCCAGCGGGGCGGCTGTCCCGGCGATCACCGCGGTGGGCGGCCTCCGGCTGGACGGTCATCGGCACGTGGCCGTGCTGGGTGGCAGGGACGTGCCGCTGACCCAGACCGAGTTCGGGATCCTCGCCGCCTTGATGGCCGCGCCCGGTCGGCCGCTGAGCCGGCGGCTGCTGCTGACCGCGGCCGGGCGCAAGGCGGACGACCGGGCGGCCGACGTGTACATCGCCCAGCTTCGCGCCAAGCTCGGGGACCCTGGCGTGATCCGCACCGTCCGCGGCGCAGGCTACGCCATCGACCCCTACCCGGCGGGGGCGTGAACTGGGCGGAGAGCTTAACCTGAGGGGGCAGTAATGCGGACCCCAGGCGGGCGGGGCTACCATCAGTGGCGCAAGATTACCGATATGAGGGGACGAGCGAACCGCGTGAGTGTGCTCGACGAGATCCTGGATGGCGTGCGTGCCGATCTCGCCGAACGGCAGCGGCGCGTTTCTCTTGATGAGCTGAAGGAGAAGGCGCGGCATGCGCCATCCCCGCGGGACGCGCTGGCGGCCCTGAAGGCGGAGGGCGTCACGGTAATCGCTGAGGTGAAGCGGGCCAGCCCATCCCGCGGCCAGATGGCGACGATCGCCGACCCGACCGCCCTGGCCTGCGACTACGAGGCTGGCGGCGCGCGGATCATCAGCGTACTTACCGAGGAGCGCCGGTTCGGCGGGTCACTGGCTGACCTGGATGCGGTGCGCAAGGCCGTGCAGGTTCCGGTGCTCCGGAAGGACTTCGTGGTCAGCTCCTACCAGCTCTGGGAGGCCCGCGCGCACGGCGCCGACGTCATCCTGCTGATCGTGGCCGCCCTTGAGCAGAGCGCGCTGATCTCCCTGGTCGAGCGGGCGCAGTCGATCGGACTGCTGCCGCTCGTGGAGGTGCACGCCGACGACGAGCTGGACCGGGCGCTGGAGGCAGGGGCCAGGGTGATCGGCGTCAACGCCCGCAACCTGGCCACGCTCAAGGTGGACCGGGGCATCTTCGGCCGGATGTCACCGCGGATACCCGAGGGCATAGTCAAGATCGCCGAATCCGGTGTTCGCGGCCCGCGCGACCTACTGGCCTACGCGGCGGCGGGCGCCGACGCGGTGCTGGTCGGGGAGAGCCTCGTGACCGAGAAGGACCCGCGCTGCGCCGTCGCCGACCTGGTGACGGCCGGCTCCCACCCCGCCCTGCGCGGAGAACGCGGATGAGCGGCCCGGCACCCGAGGGGATGAATGTGACAACCACCCGCATAGGACCGGGTGAATGTGACAACGAACCGGTTAGCGCGGGGGCGCCGGCCGAGCCCGATATCGCCCCGGTTCCTGATATATCCGGACATTTCCGGGTGCCGACGGGTGGTGCCCGTGGAAGTGGGGGTGCTGGTGGGGTGCGGGGTGCCAGCGGGGCGGGTGGTGCCGGCGGTGTGCAGGGTAGCGGTGGTGTGCAGGGTAGCGGTGGTGTGCAGGGTGCTGGTGGTGTTGGCGCGGCGGGGGTGGCGGAGGTTGCTTATGGGGGGCGGTTTGCGCCGGAGTCGCTGATGGCGGCGCTGGATGAGCTGACCGGCGCCTATGAGCGGGCCCGCAACGACCCGGCGTTCACCGGCGAGCTCGACGACCTGCTGGCGAACTACGCGGGCCGGCCGACCCTGCTCTACCACGCGGAGAACTTCAGCGAGCAAGCGGGCACCACGGTCCTGTTCAAGCGGGAGGACCTGACCCATACCGGCTCGCACAAGATCAACAACGTGCTCGGCCAGGCGCTGCTGGCCAAGCGCATGGGCAAGACGCGCCTGATCGCGGAGACCGGCGCCGGGCAGCACGGCGTGGCGACCGCCACCGCCGCGGCCCTGTTCAAGCTGGACTGCGTGGTCTACATGGGCGAGGAGGACACGCAGCGCCAGGCGCTCAACGTGTCCCGCATGCGCATGCTCGGCGCCGAGGTGATCCCGGTCAGGCAGGGCACCAGGACCCTCAAGGACGCTATGAACGAGGCGTTCCGCGACTGGGTGGCCAGCGTAAGTTACACGCACTACTGCATCGGCTCGGTGGGCGGTCCGCATCCGTTCCCCATGATGGTCCGCGACTTCCAGCGGGTCATCGGCCTCGAGGCCCGGGACCAGGTGCTCAAGCAGCACGGCCGCCTCCCCGACGCGATCGTCGCCTGCGTGGGCGGCGGTTCCAACGCCATCGGCCTTTTCCACGCGTTCATCCCGGACCGGGAGACCAGGCTGATCGGGTGCGAGGCGGCCGGCGACGGCATCGGCACCGGACGGCACGCGGCCACCCTGACCGCGGGCTCACCGGGCGTCCTGCACGGCATGCGCACGTACTTGCTGCAAGACGACGAAGGCCAGACCCAGTCCACCCATTCCATCTCGGCCGGCCTCGATTACCCGGGCGTGGGCCCGGAACACGTGTGGCTGATGGAAACCGGCCGTGCGTCCTACCGCGCGATCACCGACCAGCAGGCCATGGACGCGTTCTCGGCCCTGTGCCGCACCGAGGGCATCATCCCCGCGATCGAGTCCGCCCACGCCCTGGCCGGCGCGCTCCAGGTCGGCCCGGAACTCGGCCCGGACGGCCTGATGATCGTCAACCTGTCCGGCCGCGGCGACAAGGATGTGGACACCGCCTCGAAGTGGTTCCAGGTATGAATACTGTATACACTGCGTTTGGCGCGGGCCGCCCCGCCCTCGTGGGCTATCTCCCGGCCGGATTCCCCAGCGTCAAGGACGCCATCGAGGCCGCGACGACCATGGCCAAGTCCGGCGCCGATGTCATCGAGATCGGCCTACCGTACTCTGACCCGCTGATGGACGGCCCGGTCATCGCTGAGGCCGTGCACCGCGCGCTGACCGGCGGCATCAGGGTCAAGGACGTACTCGAAACCGTGCAGGCCGTGGCCAGCACCGGCACGCCGACCCTGGTCATGACCTACTGGAACCCGGTCGACCAGTACGGCGTCAGGGCGTTCGCCCGGGACCTGGCCCAGGCCGGCGGGGCCGGGCTGATCACCCCCGACCTCAGCCCCGAAGAGGCCGCTCCGTGGCTCGAAGCCTCGGATGAATATCATCTCGACCGGATCTTCCTGGTCGCGCCCAGCACGACGAACGACCGGATAGCCGCGATCACCAGCCACTGCCGCGGCTTCGTCTACGCCGTCAGCCTGATGGGCATCACCGGCACCAGGACCGCGGTGAGCAGCGAGGCAGAAGGCCTGGTCGGGCGGATAAAGAGCCACACCGGCCTGCCGGTGGCCGTGGGCCTCGGGGTCAGCAACGGTCAGCAGGCAGCGGAAGTCGCGGCCTTCGCCGACGGCGTGATCGTCGGTTCGGCCTTCGTGCGCAGGCTGCTCGACGCGCCCGATGCCCAGGTCGGCATCGCCGAGGTCGGCAAGCTCACTTCCGAGCTTGCGGCGGGGGTTCACGACGATAGGCGGTAGTGTCCGTTAGGTGCCGCTTGCGTCGATCCCTGAGCCAGGCCAGGCCGCCTGGCATGCCGGGCCGCTGACGCTGCGTGCATATGCGCTGTGCGTCATCGCGGGCATCGCGGTCGCCGTCGCCTTCACCAGCTATCGCTACCGCAAGCACGGCGGGAAGCCCGGCTTCATCCTGGACGTGGCCGCCTGGGCGATCCCGTTCGGCCTGATCGGGGCGTTCCTGCACGCGATGCTGATGGAAACCCGGCACGACTTCGTCCACGAGCCCGACCTGTGGCACGCCGCGACCAGCGGCGTCGCCGCGATCGGCGTCCCGGGGGCGATCGCCCTTGGTGCCCTGGGTGCGTGGATCGCCTGCCGCCGGGCCGGCACCCCGCTAGCCCCGGTCGCGCACGCGGCCGCCCCCGGAGTGGCGTTCGGCCTGGCCATCGGCGGGCTGGCGCACTGGTGGGCGGAGGATTTCTACGGCCGTCCCGCGACGTTCTGGCTGGCCGAGCGCATCGGGCCGACGCACCGGGTGGCCGGTTTCGAGAGCAACCCCACGTTCCAGCCCGCCTTCCTGTACCAGTCGCTGTGGGACGTCGCGGTGGGACTGGCCGCGATATGGGCCGCGAAGCGCTTCGCGCTCAGTGGCGCGCGGGTGTTCATGCTGGCCGCGGCGGCCTACGCGGCGGGCGGGCTGTGGGTCGAATCGATCCGGATCGGCCCGCTGCCGCGTTTGTTCGGAATGCCCTACGGCGCCTGGGGAGACGTGGCCGTCATGGTCCTCGCCATCGCCGTCATCTACCTGACACGCCCGCGGCCGAAGAGAAGACCCCCGCGGCCGTACGGGCCACGCGAGACACGCTCGCCGGCGAATCAGGCAGTGCTGTAATATCCACGTAACAGGGCCACTGTCGTCCCGACCGCAGTACTGGCAAACGAGACGACAGGAGCGCGTATGGCGGCTGCCGGCCTTTACGACCCCTCTTTCGAGCACGACGCCTGCGGTGTCGCGTTCATCGCCGACCTGTCCGGCCGCCGCAGTCACGAGGTGGTCGATCAGGCGCTCAGAGCGCTGTGCAACCTGGAACACCGGGGGGCCAAGGGCGGCGATCCCGATACCGGTGATGGGGCCGGCATCCTGACCCAGATACCTCATGAATTTTTCAGCGCGGCGGCCGGGTTCCCGCTGCCGGAACCTGGCTCGTACGCGGTGGGTATGGCTTTCCTATCCAGCGAACGGGCGGTGGTTACCCGGGCCATCGAACGCCTCGCCGCCGACGAAGGGCTGACCGTACTCGGCTGGCGCGACGTCCCGTACGACCCTTCGGCTTGCGGGGCTGGCGCCCGCGCTGTCCAGCCCGAGCTGGTCCAGCTCTTCGTAGCCGGCGTGCGCGGAGAACGGGGGATGGAACTCGAGCGCATGTCGTTCGTGCTCAGGAAGAGAGCAGAGCATGAGGCCGGTACATATTTCGCGAGCTTGTCGTCGCGGACCCTGGTTTACAAGGGAATGCTGTCCGCGCCGCAGGTAGCCCCGTTTTTTCCGGATCTGGGCGATTCCGGGTTCGCTTCGGCGCTGGCCCTCGTGCACTCGCGGTTCTCCACCAACACGTTCCCGTCCTGGCCGCTCGCGCATCCGTACCGGTACGTGGCGCACAACGGCGAGATCAACACGATCCGCGGCAACCGCAACTGGATGCGGGCGCGCGAGGCCATGCTGGCCACCGGCGTCATCCCGGGTGACATCTCACGGCTGTTCCCGATCCTGGACGAGCACGGCAGTGACTCGGCGAGCTTCGACGAATGCCTGGAGCTGCTGCACCTGGGCGGCAGGTCGCTGCCGCACGCGGTGCTGATGATGATCCCCGAGCCGTGGGAGAACCACGCCGAGATGCCGCCCGGGCGGCGGGCGTTCTACGAGTTCCACAGCACGCTGATGGAGCCGTGGGACGGTCCGGCGCTGATCGCGTTCACGGACGGATCGGTGATCGGGGCGGTACTCGATCGCAACGGCTTGCGGCCGGGGCGGTACTGGGTGACCCGCGACGGCCTGGTGGTGCTCGCCTCCGAGGTGGGCGTGCTGGATATCGACCCTTCGAGTGTCGTGCGCAAGGGGAGGCTCCAGCCGGGGAAGATCTTCCTGGCCGACACCGTGTCCGGCCGGATCGTGGAGGACGAGGAGGTCAAGGCGGCGCTGGCCGCCGAGCACCCCTACGAGGCCTGGGTCCACGCCGGCCTCATCCACCTCGACGACCTCCCCGACCGCGGAGCCGGCACAGCGCCTGTGGTCTCGGACCTGGTGGCGGCACAACGGGCGCATGGGTACACCGAGGAGGAGCTGCGGGTCATCCTGGCGCCGATGGCGCGAGCCGGGGCGGAGCCGGTCGGGTCGATGGGCACCGACACGCCGGTCGCCGTGCTGTCGGACAAGCCGCGGCTGGTATTCGACTACTTCACGCAGCTTTTCGCCCAGGTGACCAACCCGCCGCTGGACGCGATCCGGGAGGAACTGGTCACCTCGCTCGGCTCGACGGTCGGCCCGGAGCAGAACCTGCTGGAGCCGGTCCCGGCGTCGTGCCGGCAGATCGCGCTTCCGTACCCGGTGATCAGCGACCACGACCTGGCCAAGATCGTCCACATCAACGACGACGGCAACCTTCCCGGCCTGGCCTCGCACGTCGTGGACGGGCGGTACGACGCCAGCGGCGGCGGGGACGCGCTGCGGTCGCGGCTCGCCGAGATCTGCGCCGAAGTCTCCGAGGCGATCGTAGGCGGCGCCCGCCTGATCGTGCTCTCGGACCGGATGCGCACCTCGGATCCCGCGCTCACGCCGATTCCGTCGCTGCTGCTCACCGGGGCGGTGCACCATCACCTGATCCGGTGGAAGTCGCGGACGCGGGCTGGGCTCGTCGTCGAGGCCGGGGACGTGCGCGAGTGCCACCACGTGGCGCTGCTGGTCGGGTACGGCGCGGCGGCGGTCAACCCGTACCTGGCCATCGAGTCGGTCCGCGACCTGGTCCGGCGCGGCGTGGTGACCGGAGTCAACGAATGGAAGGCAGAGGAGCACCTGCTCAAGGCGCTCAACAAGGGCCTGCTGAAGATCATGTCCAAGATGGGCGTGTCGACGGTGGCGTCCTACACCGGCGCGCAGATCTTCGAGGCGATCGGCCTGGGCGAGGAAGTGATCTCGGCTTGCTTCGCCGGCACCACGTCGCGGCTCGGCGGCGTCGGGTTCGACGTCCTGGCCGGGGAGATCGCCCGTCGCGCCTTGCCTCGGGGCGAGGCCGGCCTGGCCCACCGGCGCCTGGTCACCGGCGGGGAGTACCAGTGGCGCCGCGAGGGCGAGCCGCACCTGTTCAGTCCCGAGACGGTGTTCAAGCTCCAGCACGCGACCCGCAGCCGCCGGTACGAGATCTTCAAGGAGTACACGTCGCTGGTCGACGACCAGGCCCAGCGGCTGATGACGCTGCGCGGGCTGATGCGGATCAGGCCGTCGGCGGCCCCGGTCGATATCGGCGACGTCGAGCCGGTGTCGTCGATCGTGAAGCGGTTCGCCACCGGCGCGATGTCCTACGGGTCGATCTCCGCTGAGGCGCACGAGACGCTGGCGATCGCGATGAACCGGCTGGGCGGCCGGTCGAACACCGGCGAGGGCGGCGAGGACCCGGACCGGTTCAGCCCGGACCCCAACGGCGACCTGCGGCGGTCCGCGGTCAAGCAGGTGGCCAGCGGGCGGTTCGGCGTCACCAGCGAGTACCTGGTCAACGCCGACGACCTCCAGATAAAGATGGCGCAGGGCGCCAAACCGGGGGAGGGCGGCCAGCTCCCCGGCCACAAGGTGTACCCGTGGATCGCGAAGACCCGGTACTCGACGCCAGGTGTGGGGCTGATCTCGCCGCCGCCGCACCACGACATCTACTCGATCGAGGATCTGGCCCAGCTCATCCACGACCTGAAGAACTCCAACCCCGCCGCGCGGGTGCACGTCAAGCTCGTGGCCGAGGTGGGGGTCGGCACGGTGGCGGCCGGGGTGTCCAAGGCGCACGCCGACGTGGTGCTGATCAGCGGTCACGATGGCGGCACCGGCGCCGCCCCGCTGACCTCGATCAAGCACGCCGGGTCGCCGTGGGAGCTCGGGCTGGCCGAGACCCAGCAGACCCTGCTGCGGAACAAGCTCAGGGACCGGATCGTGGTGCAGGTCGACGGGCAGCTCAAGACCGGGCGTGACGTGATCATCGCCGCCCTGCTCGGCGCGGAGGAGTTCGGTTTCGCGAGCGCTCCGCTGGTCGTGTCCGGCTGCGTGATGATGCGGGTCTGTCACCTGGACACCTGCCCGGTCGGCGTGGCCACCCAGAACCCGGAACTCCGCCGGCGGTTCACCGGGAAGCCCGAGTTCGTCGTGAACTTCTTCGAGTTCGTCGCCGAGGAGGTGCGGGAGTACCTGGCCATGCTCGGCGCCTGCTCGCTGAAGGAGATCATCGGGCGGGTGGACCTGCTCGACGCGGTCGACGCGGTCGCCCACTGGAAGGCGGCGGGCCTGGATCTTTCCCCGATGCTGGCGGACGTGGGTATGGCCGGGCCGCGGTACTGCGTCACCGCGCAGGACCATGGGCTGGCCCGGGCCCTCGACCAGACGCTGATCCAGCTCTGCGAGGGCGCGGTGGAGGAAGGCCGGCCGGTCTCGCTGGACCTGCCGATCCGGAACGTGAACCGGACGGTCGGCACCATGCTCGGCTACGAGGTCACGCGTCGCTGGGGCGGCGAAGGGCTGCCCGACGGCACGATCGATGTCTCGTTCACCGGGTCGGCCGGGCAGTCATTCGGTGCCTTCGTGCCGAAGGGCATTACGCTGCGGCTTTCTGGTGACGCCAACGACTACCTGGGGAAGGGCCTGTCCGGTGGCCGGCTGGTGGTGCGGCCCGATCCGGCCGCGCCGTTCGCGGCCGAGAAACAGGTCATCGCCGGGAACGTGATCGGATACGGCGCGACCTCCGGTGAGATCTTCCTGTCCGGCGTGGTCGGGGAGCGGTTCTGCGTGCGGAACTCCGGCGCCCTGGCGGTGGCCGAGGGCGTCGGTGACCACGGCTGCGAGTACATGACCGGCGGCCGTGTCGTGGTCCTCGGGCCGGTCGGGCGGAACTTCGCGGCCGGCATGTCCGGCGGCATCGCCTACGTGCTCGACCTGCCCGTCCAGCGGGTCAACGCCGAGATGGTGGACCTCGACCCGGTGGAGTCGGGCTCCGACGACGCCGAGTTCCTCCGCGAGGTGATCGAGCGGCACTGCGAGCAGACCGGATCGGCGGTAGCCGCCCGGCTGCTGAAGGAATGGGACGACGCGATACTGGGCCGCTTCACCAAGATCATGCCCAAGGACTACAAACGCGTCCTGGCAGCCGCCTCGGCGGCGCAGCGCGACGGCCGCGACATAGACGAGGCCGTAATGGCCGCCGCGCATGGCTGACGGGAGTACTGAGATGGCTGATCCGAAGGGTTTTATGACCACGCCTCGGCAGACGCCGGCCCGGCGCCCGGTGGATCTGCGGCTGCTTGACTGGCGTGAGGTGTACGAGCCATTCCCGGCCGCCGCGCTGGAGCGCCAGGCGGGCCGCTGCATGGACTGCGGTATCCCGTTCTGCCACAACGGATGCCCGCTCGGCAACCTGATCCCGGAGTGGAACGATCTTGTCTGGCGCGGCGATTGGGAGCAAGCGGCGGACCGGTTGCACGCGACCAACAACTTTCCCGAGTTCACCGGGCGGCTTTGCCCAGCGCCGTGCGAAGCCGCCTGTGTGCTCGGGATCAATGCTGATCCGGTGACGATCAAGCAGGTCGAAGTGGAGATCATCGACCGGGCCTTCGCCTCCGGCTGGGTGGCGCCCCGGGTTCCGGCCGGGCGGTCCGGTAAGTCTGTCGCGGTCATCGGCTCCGGCCCGGCCGGGCTGGCGGCGGCGCAGCAGCTGACCCGGGCCGGGCACGCGGTGACGGTGTACGAGCGCGACGACGAGCCTGGCGGCCTGCTGCGGTACGGCATTCCGGAATTCAAGCTGGAAAAGCGGCACGTGGACCGGCGGCTTGACCAGATGCGGGCCGAGGGCACCGCGTTCGAGTGCGGCGTGGACGTGGGCGTCGATCTTTCCGTACCGGAGTTGCGGGACCAGTTCGACGCGGTGGTGCTGTGCGGGGGAGCGCGGGTGCCACGTGACCTGCCCGTGCCCGGCCGGTCACTGGCCGGGATCCACCAGGCCATGGAGTACCTGCCGCTGGCCAACCGGTCGTATGCCGATTCCCCGGTCAACGCCCGCGGCAAGCACGTGGTGATCATCGGCGGCGGCGACACGGGCGCGGACTGCCTGGGGACCGCCCACCGGCAGGGCCCGCTGTCGGTGACCCAGCTGGAGATCCTGCCCCGGCCGCTCGCGACACGGCCGGAGAACCAGCCGTGGCCGACCTACCCGATGATCTTCCGGGTGTCGAGTGCTCACGAGGAAGGCGGGGCGCGCGAGTACGCGGTGACGACGCTGGAATTCCTCGGAGATCCGGAAGGCCGCGTGCGCGCCTTGCGCCTGGCCGACGCCGAGCAGTTCCAGCCGGTGCCGGGGACGGAACGCGAGATCCCCGCCGACCTGGTCCTGCTGGCGATGGGCTTCACCGGCGCGGAGCGTCCGGGACTGCTCGACGGCCTGGGCGTGGAGTTCGACGCCCGCGGCAACGTCGCCAGGGACACGGCGTACCAGACGTCGGTGCCGGGCGTGTTCGCGGCCGGGGACATGGGCCGCGGCCAGTCGCTGATCGTCTGGGCCATCGCCGAAGGGCGCAGTGCGGCCGCCGCCGTGGACAAGTTCCTGAATGGCGCGAACGAGCTCCCAGCGCCGATAGCGCCCACCGCACGCCCCCTCACGTAATTGTGTAGATGTGCCGGCGCCCAGGCCCCGACCATTCGCTCTAACTATCTGGTATTAACTAGTCCAGAAGCACCGAATGTCGGGGCGGCAAGCGGTCGGGAGCATGCGTGGCGGGTCGGGGATGAGCGAGCGAACGCGAGCTGCCGCGGCGGGAAACACAGCGACGGTAGCCCGGACTGAGACGTCCGTGCCCCGTGCGGTACTGCGTTCGAGGTCACGAGCCGAGCGGAGCACGCCTGACAAGCTGCGGGTGCTGCTCGCGCTGCTCATCGCACTCAGCCTGGCGTGGGGCGTGGTCGCGGCGCTGACCGCGGACCAGCACGCTTCGGCGGCCTCGGATGTGGTGGCGGTCAGCGAGCCGCTCAGCCTGGACGCGGAACAGATCTATCAGAGCCTGTCCGACGCGGACGCCACCGCGGCCAGCGCCTTCCTGTCCGGCGGGCTGGAGCCCGCGTCGCTCCGGCAGCGTTACGACGCGGACATCTCCGCGGCCGCCGTCCGGATCGAGGCGGCGAGCGCGATGGAGGGCGCCTCGGCGGCCCGCACCAAGCTGCCGGGCCACCTGAGCAGCCAGACCTCGGCCGCCGCTACCTCGACCGGCGACGACCTGGCCACTCTGTCCGCCGATCTGACCGTCTACAACGGCGAGGTCCAGACGGCCCGGGCCGACAACCGCCTCGGCCTTCCGGTCGGCGCGGCGTACCTGCGCGAGGCGTCCGGCCTGCTCCGAAAGTCGATGCTGTTCGCCGCCAGCGACATCTACACGAACGAGAACAGCCTGCTGACGTCGGCCAGCGCGCAGGCTACCGGCCTGCCGTTGATGATTGTCGCGATCCTCCTGGGCCTGGGGATCTGCTACGTGCTCATCCGCACCTCCCGCTGGCTCACCCGTCGTACCCACCGGGTGGTCAACGGCGGACTGCTGCTCGCCCTGGTGGTCGCGGTCGTCTCGGTGGTGTGGCTGGCCGGCGCGTTCGTCATCGGGCGGGGAGAGCTGCTGCACGCTCAGCAATACGGATCCGGGCCGGCCGGGGCGGCCGCCCGGGCTGACGTGGCCGCGCTGCAGGCGCACGCGGACGAGAGCCTCACGCTGATCGACAACAGCGGAGACGATCAGTACCAGGGTGACTTCGTGAACCAGCAGAAGCAGCTCGGCCCCGGCCCTAGCACCCTGCTGACCAAGGCGGTCGCGGCGCCCGGGCCCAGCGGCGCACTGGTCTCGGCCGCCGTAACGGACGCCCAGCAGTGGTACCGAGCGCACGCGGCGCTGCGCGCCCAGGACAACGCCGGCGATCACGCCGGTGCGGTGAACGCGGCGCTCACCGGGCAGCCGGCTGATCAGTTCACCCAGCTGTCCACCGCGCTCAGCAACGCGATCACCGCCGACCAGAACGCCTTCGCGTCCAATGCCCGCAGCGGCCAGGACGCGTTCACCGGCCTGGCCATCGGCATGATAGTGGCCGCCCTGGTGATGGCGGCCGCATGCGCCTGGGGCCTGACCCGCCGGCTCGCGGAGTACCGATGATCATCAGAAAGCACCTGGTCCAGGTCGGCGTAACCGTCTTCGCGGCGGTCGCGGTCGTGCTAGGCACCGCCGCCGCGGACGCCGCGACTGCCGGACCGGCCAGACCGTCCGGGGCGCATTTGGCGCCATCGGTCCGCTCGGCGCCCGCCTGCAACCCGGACGCCAGCAGCATCCGCCCCTCCGGCCCGCCGCGGGTCACATCCGGCTCCTTCATGGCGACGATCAAGGCGCGCGGCTATCTCATCGCCGGGGTGGACCAGAGCACCTATCACTTCGGCTTCCTCAACCCGCTGGACAACCAGATCGAGGGCTTCGACATCGACATGGTCCGGGCAGTGGCTGACGCCATCTTCGGCAACACGAACCCAGGCAATGTGCACTTCAAGGCGATCTCGGACCAGGATCGGATACAAGACGTGCAGAACGGCACGGTGGACATCGTCGCGCACACGATGACGATCACCTGCGATCGCCTCCAGAAACTCGATTTCTCCAGCGTGTACTTTGACGCCGGCCAGCGGGTCCTGGTGCAGAAGAACTCCGGAATCAGCGGCCTCGCCGCCCTCAAGGGGCAGCGGGTATGCGCTACCAGCGGATCCGACTCGCCGGCCGCCATCGCCAAGGCGGGGGCGGTTCCGGTCGAAGTTACGTACTGGACCGACTGCCTGGTCCTGCTCCAGCAGGGGGACGTTCAGGCGATCTCCACCGATGACTCGATCCTGGACGGGCTAGCGGCGCAGGATCCGTTCACCGAGATGGTCGGTGACCGCCTCACCCACGAGCCCTACGGCCTGGCGATCGCCAAGCAGCATCCGGAATTCGTGCAGTTCGTGAACGCGGTGCTGGAGCAGCTCCGCGCCGACGGCCAGTGGGCGGACAGCTACCGGCGCTGGATCGGCTCGGACGTTCCTCCCCCGCCTGCCGCCCAGTACGGAAGCTGACCGATGGTTACCATGAGCCGGCAGCAGGCCGCTGACGCGGTCGCGAAAGCGCAGGCCGAACGCGACACGATCCAGTCCAACCTGCTGGATCTGGACGGCAGCTTCGGCAAGCGGCTGCTTACCGGCGCGCAGCTCACCGGGACGACCAAGCAGCGCTGGGACACCGCGGCCGCCACCCTCGCCGTGCTCTGGGACACCTACGCGACATACTCGTCCGTGGTTGACCGTGCCGTAACGCTGGTGGCGGGCAAGCTGGGTCAGCGTGAGCTGACCGAGGTCACCGGCCTGCTCACCCTGCCGTCGGTGGAGGTGACCCGCGGTCCCGCCCCGCTGGGCCGCCGCGACCTGGCCGACACCGGCCGGGACCAGCTCACCTTGTCCGCCGCCGTGGCGCGGATGCGTACCGCCTTCGCCGAGGTCGCCGATCTCGTGGCCGCCGCCGAGCAGGCCTGGAACAGCGTGGCGGGTCCGCTGGACGCCGCCGCGGCGGATCTGGCCCACGCCGACTCCCTGGGCGACGAGGCCCTGGCCGCCGAACTGGCCGAAGTGCGGGCCGAACTCGACCGGCAGCGCGCCGCGCTCAACAGCGACCCGCTCGTGGCTCAGGTCACCGCCGCGAGCCGGGTCCGCGACCGGGCCGCCGCGGTCGCTGCCAAGGCCGCCGAACTGGCCCGGGTCCGCGCGGGCGCGGTCGCCCGCATAGCCGCCCTCCGCGCGGACGCCGACGCCGCCCGTACCGCACGGGACGACGCCGTCGCGGCCGCCCAGCGCGTGGCGGCGAAGATCGCCGGCGTGCCGCCGGTGCCGGACTTCGGGGTCGATCCCGCGACCCGCCTGGCCCGGCTGGACGCGCTGCTCGCCGCCGGCCGCTGGACTCGGCTGAGTTCGGAGCTGGATCTCCTGGAGAACGAGCTCACGTCCGCGGCGCTTCAGTTCAATGACGCCGAACGTACGGTGGTAACACTTCTGAGCAAGCGCGACGAGCTACGCGGGCTACTCGACGCGTACAAAGCGAAGGCCGGGCGCCTGGGCGCCGCGGAAGATCCAGATCTTGCCCGCCTGTATGACCAGACCAGGGAACTCTTGTGGACGGCGCCGTGCGACCTGACCGCCGCGGCGGACGCGGTCACCCGTTATCAGCAGGCCGTG
Organism: Streptosporangiaceae bacterium; assembly: GCA_019245115.1. Lineage (GTDB taxonomy): Bacteria > Actinomycetota > Actinomycetes > Streptosporangiales > Streptosporangiaceae > JAFARZ01. Next base: position 64,430 of record JAFARZ010000220.1, read on the forward strand.
CTTGCGATAGGAGCGCGACGGTTATGAATACGTGTGGTAGTTGCGGGGGCACGATCGAGGACGGCTACTGCACGGTCTGCGGCCTTGCGGCCGTGCCCGTTGCCGCCGCGGCCGGAGGCCCAGGCCAATCTAGCGCCGCGGCCGGAGGCCCAGGCCAATCTAGCGCCGCGGCCGCGGTGGGAGCTGGCACGCCATCGAGTCCATCGGTATCTTCCAGTCCATCCGCGACGGGCGCCTCATCGGTCGCATCAGGCACATCAGGCATGTCAGGCACGTCTGGTACGTCGGGCGCGTCGGGTGGCTCGGGTTCGCGGCGCAGTGGCTCGCGGCGTTCCAGCGGGCGGTCGGCCCGCGGCAGGCTCGGGGCCGGGCTGGTGGACATCCCGCCGGTGGCGTACCGCGATCCGTCCACGGCGGTTCTCGCGGACCCGCAGGTGCCGGAGAACCGGCGGTTCTGCGGCAACTGCGAGCAGCCGGTGGGCCGGAGCCGCGACGGCAGGGCCGGGCTGACCGAAGGATTCTGCCGGAACTGCGGCACCCGGTTCTCGTTCACGCCCAAGCTGGCGCCCGGCGACCTGGTCGCCGGGCAGTACGAGGTCCTGGGCTGCCTGGCCTTCGGCGGCCTGGGCTGGATCTATCTGGCCCGGGATCACAACGTCAGCGACCGCTGGGTCGTACTCAAAGGCCTGCTCAACACCGGAGACGCGGACGCCATGGCCGCCGCCGTCGCCGAGAGGCAGTTCCTGGCCCAGGTCGAGCACCCGAACATCGTGCGGATCTACAACTTCGTCCAGCAGGCCGGGGCCGGCTACATCGTGATGGAGTACGTCGGCGGCAAGTCGCTGAAGGAGATAAGGCGCCCAGGGCCGGTTCCCATCTCCCACGCCCTGGCGTACGCGATCGAGGTGCTGCCCGCGCTCGGTTACCTGCACGACCGCGGCCTGGTGTACTGCGACTTCAAGCCGGACAACGTCATACAGACCGAAGAGCAGCTCAAGCTCATCGACATGGGCGGCGTGCGGCTGGTCGACGGCGACGGGCCGATCTATGGCACGGTCGGCTATCAGGCGCCGGAGATCGAGACCGAAGGCCCGTCAGTGTCTTCGGACCTGTTCACCGTCGGCCGTGCGCTGGCCGTGCTGACCTTCGACTTCAAGGGTTACCAGGGCGGTTACAAGTTCAGGCTGCCGGAAGGCATACCGCTGCTCGCCGAGCAGGAGTCGTTCGCGCGCCTGCTCCGCCGGGCGACCAACGCCGATCCGGGCCGCCGCTTCGGCTCGGCCGGGGAGATGGCGGAGCAACTGACCGGAGTGCTCCGCGAGGTCCTGGCGGTAGCCGACGGCACCCCGCGCCCGGCGTTCTCCACCGTGTTCACCCCGGAGATCCAGGCCATCCAAGGGGGGGCCGGGGGGATGGGTCCTCCCGGAAGCGGGGGGGTCACCGGGGGGGTCGTCCCCCAGGGGGATAAACCGAGCGTGACGGAGATCGTCGGCGGTCTCCCCATGCCGCAGGTGGACCGGACCGACCCGGCGGCCGGGTTCCTCGCCACGTTCGCCGGCCTCGACCCCGTCCAGCGCGTCGCCGCGTTGTCCGGTGCCGTGGCTGGCGAGGGCGGCGTCCCGCCCGATGTGGCGGCCTCACCGGAGACCAGGCTCGCGCTGGCCCGGGCCATGCTGGATGTCGGCGACGCGGAAGGCGCCGGCGGCTTCCTGGCCGACCTGGCCGCCGACGATCCCGGCGACTGGCGGATCGCCTGGTACGACGGCCTGCGCCGGCTCCTTTCAGGTGATCCGGCGGCCGCACGCGGTGCGTTCAGCGCCGTCTACGACGAGCTACCCGGCGAACTCGCGCCCAAGCTCGGCCTGGCCTTCGCCGCCGAAGCCGCCGGCGACGCGGCTACGGCCGACCGCTACTTCCGCCTGGTCTGGACCGTGGATCACTCGCACATCAGTGCCGCGTTCGGCCTAGCCCGTGCCTGCCTGGCGGCCGGGGATCGCCTCGGCGCCATCAACGCACTGGCGGCGGTGCCGGAGACGTCGAGCCACTACGCCGCGGCCCAGATCGCCGCGGTGCGGATCCTCGTCTCGCCCGGCGTCAGCGGAGACGACCTGCGGGCGGCCGACGGCCGGCTCGGCAAACTGGCCCTGGACGAGGCCCGCCGCCAGCAGCTCACCGTGGAGATCCTGCGTGCCGCGCTGGACTGGGCCGCCGCGGCCGGAGGCCCAGGCCAATCCAGCGCCGCGGCCGGAGGCCCAGGCCAATCCAGCACCGCGTCACCCGCTGGTGCCCCGGGCGCCGGGTCTTCGCAGGCTGCTAACGTCGTTCCGCGATCACGGTCCGGCTCTGATGGCATGATCCTCGGCTGCGAACCGAACGAGCGCGCGCTGCGCTTCGGTCTCGAGCGCGGCTACCGCGCGCTGGCCCGGCTCACGCCGGACCGTCAGCGCCGGGTCGAGCTGGTTGACATGGCCAACGCGGTCCGTCCGAGGACCTGGACTTGAACGGCTCTAACCTGGCTGAGCGCAGCGAGGCCTTGGCGCGGAGGGGATTGTGAGCGAGCGAACGCGAGCGGAGACGATAGCTGCTTGCCCAGCCTGCGGAGAGCCGACCGGGCCGGGTGACGCGTTCTGCGAGAAATGCGGTACCGAGCTGGCTCCGGCCGTGGTGAGCACCGGCACGCCCGGGTTCGTACCGAGCTGCCCGGTCTGCTCGGTGGACCCGTCCATACCTCAGCCGGTCGCGATCACCGCGGACGGGTACTGCGAGTCGTGCGGCCGCAAAGTGCCGACCGGACGCGACCATACCGAGCTCGACCTCGGCGTGCTCGCCGGCGTTACCGACCGCGGCATCCGGCATTCACGCAACGAGGATGCTATGGCCCTGGCCACCGCGGAGACTCCGGCCGGCCCGGTGGCGATCGCCGTGGTCTGTGACGGCGTGTCTAGCTCGCCCCGGCCGGATGACGCGTCGCTGGCCGGCGCCCAGGCCGGTGTGCGGGTGCTGCTCAACTCCGTGCGTGTCGGTGACGGTCCGCGCAACGCCTCGCTGGCCGCGGTGCGCACCGCCGCGGCGGAACTGGCCGGTCTCGCCGGTCCCGGCGGCGCGCCGTCCGCCACCTACGTATCGCTGGTCGTCGGTCCCGATCCGGTTCCCGGCGCAGCCGCCGATTCCGGTCCGGCCACCAGTCCGGACCCGGACGTCGGCACGGGTCCGGATCCCGGATCCGATGCCGTCACCGCCGACTCGCCTGCCACCCCCGCCTCGCGGCCCAGTTCGGGCGCGGTGACAGTGTGCTGGCTCGGTGACAGCCGGGCCTACTGGCTGTCCGCCGAAGGCTCCAGGCGCCTCACCACCGACGACTCGCTCGCCCAGGAGATGATCGCCGCGGGCCTGGCGGACGAGGCCGAGGCGATGGCCAGCCCGCAGGCGCACGTGATCACGCGGTGGCTCGGTGCCGACATCGCCGAACCACAGGCACGAATCACCCGGTTCGAGCCGACCGGACCGGGTGTCGTGCTGGCCTGCTCCGACGGTCTGTGGAATTACCTGCCGGAGGCCGCCGAACTGGCCGAGCACGCGCTGCCGGCCGCCGGGACCGACCCGCTGCGCGCCGCACGCGAACTGGTGCAGTTCGCCATTGATGCCGGCGGCATGGACAACATCACCGTGGTGCTGGTGCCGTTTCCCCTGAGAAGTTCGGTTACATGAGCGGGAGTTCAGTTACATGAGCGAGTCCGGCTTCACCGTCGACATCGACCAGAACCAGTACCTGCCCGAGGGCGGCCGCACGGTCAGCGCGGTCGTGACGGTGACCTCGGCTGACAACATGACCCTGCCCGGCGGTCCGGCAGCTGGCGTAGGCGGCGGCCCGGGCAGCGGTTCCGCCGAGATCATCATCGTGGACTGCTCGGGTTCGATGGACGTCCCGCAGACGAAGATGGCCTCGGCGCGGGCGGCGGTCGCCGCCGCCGTCGACGTGGTCCGCGACGGCACGGCGTTCGCGGTCGTGGCCGGCACGAGCACATCGTGGCCGGTGTACCCCACCGATGGCACCATGGCGATCGCGAACCAGTCCACCCGTGAGGCGGCCAAGCGCGCCGCGGCCGGCCTGCGGGCCAGCGGCGGCACCGCGATCGGCCAGTGGCTGCGGCAGGCATGCGCGATCTTCGAGACGCACCCGGCCGAGCTCCGCCACGCGATCTTGCTCACCGACGGCAAGAACCAGCATGAGCGGCCCGAACAGCTCAACGCCGCGATCGCCCGGTGCGAGGGCCTGTTCAGCTGCGACTGCCGTGGTGTCGGAACCGACTGGGAGGTCGCCGAGCTCCGCCGGGTCTCCACCGCGCTGCTCGGCACGGTGGACATCGTGCCGGATCCCGCCGGGCTGGCCGCGGATTTCACCACGATGATGGAGAACGCGATGGGCAAGCAGGTCGCTGATGTGGCGCTGCGCGTCTGGACGCCGCAGCACGCCGCCATTCAGTTCGTCAAGCAGGTGGCGCCGGAGGTGGTCGACCTCACCGAGCGACGCAGCCAGTCGGGTCCGCAGGCGGGAGATTACCCCACCGGCGCGTGGGCGCCAGGGGAGAGCCGTGACTACCACCTGTCTGTGGCGGTTAATCCTGCTGGTGTGGGGCAGGAGATGCTAGCCGCGCGGGTGAGCCTGGTGGCGTCCTCGGCGTCCGGGTCCGAGGTGCTGGGGCAGGGGCTCGTCCGCGCGGTCTGGACCGATGACACAGAGCTGTCCACCAAGATCAACGCGCGAGTCGCGCATTACACCGGCCAGGCCGAGATGGCGGACCTTATCCAGGACGGCCTCGAGGCGCGCAAGCAGGGCGACGAGGAAACCGCGACCGCCAAGCTGGGCCGCGCGGTTGCGCTGGCCGAGGAATCCGGCAACGACGACACCGCCAGGCTGCTGGCCAAGGTGGTCGACGTGGTCGACGCCGCTACCGGCACCGTCCGGCTGAAGAAGGCGGTGGCTGACGCCGACGAGATGGCGCTCGACACGAGATCGACAAAGACGGTCCGGGTGAGGAAAGAGCAGGCGTAGGGGGCGGCATGGCCATATGTCCGGACGGTCACGATTCGGTCAGCGAAGACTATTGCGACGTCTGCGGCATGCGGATAGGCGGCGCCCCCACCGGGTCCGCCACTGGATCAGCCGCCGGGTCAGCCCGAGCCGGCTCGGCTCCGGCCGGACCCGTCACGTCCGCGCAGGCCGCTTACCCGCCCGCCGCCGGCCGAGGCTCTACGTCGTCAGCGGCCGCCTGCCCGCAGTGCGGCTCGTCCACGACTCCGGGCGCATTCTGCGAAGTCTGCGGCTACAACTTCGCCGCCGGCGCACCGTCCTCGTCCAGCGCTTCGCCTACCGCATCCGCCTCCTCGCCCCTCCCGTCCGGCCCAGCCCCTGTTCCGGACACCCGCTCCGCTTCTCCCTCCCCGCTGACCCCAGGAACCACGTCAGTCACAGCCCCTCCGGTCTCTACCGGCCCCTGGACTGCGGTGGTGGCAGCGGACCGCGGCTACTACGAGACGATGCAGGCCGCGACCGAGGGAGACGGGGCGGACATTCCGTTTCCGCCCTACTGCCCGGAACGCCGGTTCCAGCTCGCCGGCGACGAGATGCGTATCGGCCGGCGCAGCCCATCTCGCGGACTCGAGCCGGAGATCGACTTGACCGGCCCGCCGACCGATCCCGGCATCAGCCGCCTGCACGCCGTCCTGATCGCCACTTCCGACGGTGGCTGGGCGGTTCTCGACCCCGGCTCCGCCAACGGCACCCAGGTCAACGGTGCCGACATCCCGACCAGCCAGCAGGTCCCCCTCCACGACGGCGACCGCATAAGCCTAGGCGCCTGGACCACCATTACCATTCACACCTCCTGACCCGCCCACGCCGCCCGCACCCGCCCGCGCGCCCCCCGCGGGCCACCCGAAGCTCGCGGCCCGTTACCCCAGATAGCGACCAGTTCGACTTGTCACCCGCTACGTCGCACATGTCACCCGCTACGTCCATTCGTCGTGATCAGGGGCAGTCGCACGGTGAAGTTCACCCACAGCGCGTGGATGAATCCCGCCGGCCAGATGGCGAAGGCCAGGACCACCCCGGCCGTGCCGGGGACCCCGATCGGGCCGTTGACCGAATCCGGCGCGGTCAGTATGAGGCAGAACGCAGCGATCATCAGCGCAAGGTAGGCGGTGGCGACAGCCAGCCACCGGCCCCGCCCATGCCTGATCGCGATGTAGCCGAACGACATCCAGGCGCCCATCCCGAGCGGCAGCAGAGTCGGCAGGATCCACAGGCTGTGCCGTAGTGCCCGGCGCGGCCGGGGCAGCGCCGCGGCCGGAGGCCCAGGCAGATTCGGCACCGCGGCCGGAGGCCCAGGCAGATTCGGCACCGCGGCCGGAGGCCCAGGCAGGTTCGGCACCGCGGCCGGAGGCCCAGGCAGGTTCGGCACCGCGGCCGGAGGCCCAGGCAGGTTCGGCGCCGCGGCCGGCCTGTCGCCCGTGGTCTCCGGGCGCACCCGGACCAGCAGCCGCGAATAGAGCTGCATCCCGCTCGCGTCACCCGCCGAGGGGCTGATGTCGCCGAGCGGGCTCAGCGGGCCGACGTAGGGCAGGAGCCGGTCGTAGACTTCCCGCGCGCCCGACGGCCGCCAGGCCGGGTCCTTCTGCAGCAGCTGCCACACGAGCTGTACCAGCGGCACGTCGAGGTCACCGCGGCTCAGCGGGGCTGGCGCCTGCTCCAGATGCATGCGCATCAGCGCGGCGGGTGAGGTGGCGCTGAACACCGGCTCGCCGGACAGCAGTTCGTACAGCAGGCAGCCCAGCGCGTACAGGTCGGTCCGCGGCGTCGTGGGGAGGTTGTGCAGTTGCTCCGGCGCCATATAGGCGGGCGTGCCGACCGCGACACCCGTGCTGGTGATCCGCTGGCTGACAATGCCGGCCACGCCGAAGTCCAGGATCTTCGCGGTCCCGTCCGCGGTCACCATCACGTTGGCCGGCTTGATATCCCGGTGGATCACCCCCCGCTCATGCGCGACCGCGAGCACGGCGGCGACCTGCGCGCCGATCGCGGCCACCCACGGGACCGGCAGTGGCCCCTGCTCGGCGATCAGGTCGCTGACCGTGCATCCGCCGACCAGCTCCATGACCAGGTATAGACCGCCGTCGTATTCTCCCGCGTCGTAGATCGCGGGCACGCCCGGATGCGGCAGGCCGGCGGTCACGGCCGCCTCCCGCGTGAACCGCCGCACGCCGTCGTCCGGCTTCGCGTGCGTGGCGAGCGTGTTGTAGGTCAGCAGCTTCACCGCGACCGGCCGGCCGAGCCGCTCGTCCTGTCCCTCCCACACCTGGCCCATCCCGCCGCGGCCGAGCGGGCTGATCAGCCGGTAGCGGCCGGCGAGGAGTGCGTCGTTCCCCACATTGGGCGACTTTAGTGGATTCCGGGCGGCTCGAACGTGCCTCCGGTAACACCGTCCGCCAGGAGCCGGGCGAGTTCGGCCGCCATGGTGTCCGCGGATCGGACCGCTGCCCGCAGGTGCGCGACCCGCCGGAACGCGTCGCCGTACCCGCGCTGTTCGGCCAGCGGCAGCAGGGGAATCTGAGCCCGCAGGACGTCCGCGCGACCCGTGCTCCCCCGGCTATTCGTGGTTCCGGCCTGGGCCATCGATACCCGGGCGTTTCCCGAACTGCCCAGCGCGCCGGCCACGAAGTGCGCGTCGAGCCGTGCCGGATCGACCCGGACCAGGGTGAGCGCTGGCCCGAGGATGGCTTCGCCGGCGTCCCAGACCCGGGCCGCGAACCGCCCGCCCCCCGTCGCCACCACGATGTCGCCGCCGTGGACCGTCACCCAGCGCGGGTCGCGCATCCCCCGCCCCGAGGGAGGACGGCCTTCGGTGACGTCCTCGGCGGTGAGCACGCCATCCGGCCCGGTCCCCAGGTCACCGCGAACCGGCGCGTGATGGATCTCCAGATGCCCGAGCCGGGCCAGTTCGGCGACCGTCACCACGGCCGTCTCGCGGGGGCGGCCCGCGGGCCGCAGCTCGGGCGTGAGCGGGCCGAGCACGCCGAACAGGATCGCCAGTTGGTTGGTGACCTGGGAAAACTGTTCGGCCGCGTGCTCCGGGGCGGGGGCGGAGATGTGCCGGCCGGGTGTCAGGTCGACCTCGTCGTCGAGCAGGTCGATGACCGGCACGGCCCGGCTGATGCCGGGTTCCCCCACGCCCGGATCCGCGGCGAACCGCCGCCACGTCGCGATCACCGTCCGCGGGTCGGACGTGGCCATCATCAGCACGCTGCCCGGGGCGTCCGCCGCCGGCCTGCGCAGCAGCCACAGGTGGTGCGCCGCGGACAGCGCGATCACCGCACGCAGTGCGCCTTTGCGCAGCAGTTGCGCCCGGATCCGCCGCCCGGGCCTGCGCGCCGCCGCGGCGGCGGGCAGCAACGCAGCGGCCAGGCCGCACGGCGACAGGTGGGCGATCATGTGCTGTGCCCAGGCCAGTTCGGGCTCCAGCCGTGGCGGCACACCGAATACCCACCGTGGGTCGCTGGGGTCCGCTTCTGGCATTCCGCTGCGCTTGTGAACCGCCAGATTCGACAGAACGGCGTCGGCCAGGACCCCTGGGAACGCGTCACGCAGCAGGCCGTCTTCCGCGCGAATGGTGACTTCGCCCGGATGAACGTCGCCGGTACCGAGCCGGAGCCGGATCGCGGCCAGCCGGGCTGAGTCGGCGTCGGGATCCTGGCCGAACAGGCGGCGGGCGCCGACGCCGGCGGCGGCGAGGAGGATCTCGCCCGTCCCGCAGGCCGGATCAAGGACAGTGGCGGCTGCTTCGGCGAGCGCGGCCATGAGCTCCGCGATCTCCGGGTGGGCGACCGACGAGCCACGGGCCTGCACCTCCTGGAGGCGGCCGAACAGAACGTCGAAGGCGTCCGCTGGCCCCAGTGCCGCGACGAGTTCGGTCAGTGCGGGAGATGGAGCCTGTCCCCGCGCGAGCAGTTCCCCGGCGTCGGCGAGCGTCGCGGCCAGGTGTAGGTCGTCGCCCGCCCGGGCGCGAAGTTCCTGCCAGGCCCGCTCGGCCAGCGGCACCTCGAGCAGCTTCCCCTGGTCACGAAGCCACGCCTCGACCTCGTCCAGAGCGAACAGCGGGACCGCCGGCGTGCCTCCGGCGGGCCGCGGGAAGTCGGCATAGCGCCGCCGCCAGTTGCTGACCGCTGACCGCCCGACGTCGGCCAGTCGCGCGATGTCAGCGGCGCTCACGAGGGTTTCGTCTGACACGGTTCTAACGCTACCGCAAAGCTTAATAAATGGCCACAGTCAATTCGCTTGTGTACTTGGTTCACATATGCTTTGCTATCCGCAGTCCTAACAAGCCGGTCATACCCGGCGATCCGACTCCCCAGGAGACCCGATGCGCTCCAGCGTGAAGGTGGTGGCAATGTCAGCGGCCGCCCCGTCGCTTGTGATTGCACTGCCGCTGCTTCTAACCGCATGCTCAGCCGCCTCCAGCTCGCCAACGGCCGGTTCCACGGCGTCCAGTTCCACGTTGCCGGCCTCCACGCCTGCCTCAGCCTCCCCGGTCACTCCCGGCGGCTCGTCGCTGAGCGCGGATCAGATCGCCAGCAAGGCGAACGCCGACCTCAAGGCGGCCACGTCCTACCATCTCTCTGGGACGCTCGACATATCGGGCACTACCGAAACCATGAAGCTCACTCACGCGGCCGGTAACTGCGCGGGCACGATCTCGATCGGGAACCAGCCGATCTCGTTCGTGCAGGTCGGCAGCACGGCTTGGGTCCGGGCGGGCAGCGGGGGCGATTACCTCAAGACCAGCACGAGCAACTCAAGCTACAAGCAGGATTTCTCGTACTGTGACCCCAGCCAGGTTGCCGAGCTCGTGGGCCCAATGAGCGGGAGTCTGACCAAGGGCGCGACCACGACAGTGGACGGCACGCAAGTGCAAAAGCTTGCCCTTGCCAACGTGATCACGATCTACGTAACGACCTCCGCCACGCCGGAGTATGAGCGAGTCACCGACAACGTCGATTCCGAGCACGTGCAGCTGGACTTCTCCAGCATCAACGCACCGGTCTCGATCAACCCGCCACCAGCCAGCGAAGTGCTTGGCACCTGAACAGGAGTCCACACGAAATGCGCCTCATAGTGAAAGCGGCCGGCGCCGCTGCCGCCCTGCCGCTCATCCTCACCGCGTGCTCCACATCTTCGTCCACGGGATCGGCGCCGTCCACCCAGCCGACGACCACCACGACCGCGGCGGCCGCGCCGAGTTCCGCCGATCCGGACGCGGGGCTGCTCACTGGCACCCAGCTCAAATCCATGCTGGCGCCCGCATCCTTCTTCCCGTCCAGCTTCAGTCGCGACCCCAGCGGTTCGGTGAACACCGGCGACACCTTCCAGGCCGCCACGCCCCCGGGAAAGCTGGCCTGCAGCAGGCTGGACACCACCGGGTGGGTCGACCTGTCGGATATCGGCTCGGTCTCGTTCGCCCAGAGTGACTTCATCGACAAGTCGATTTCCGAGGAATACGCCCAGGAGGTGGACGAGTACCAGGGTCTGGGCGCCAAGAAGGTCATGGCGGCACTGCGCAAGGTGGCGACCAGGTGCCGGACGTTCTCCGATCAGCAGACGAGCAGCACGGTGACGGTCAAGCTCGGCAAAGGGCCGTCGCTTGGTGACGATTCGCTGTCCTTCACGCTGACCAGCCCGCGCTGGCAAGGCGGCACCACCCTTGAAGCCATCCGCATCGGGACCGTCGTCGTCACCGTGCTCTACTCGGCGGTCAACGGCAACGGCGCGGCCCAGGCCGACGTGCTGGCCGGCATAGTCGCCGGAAAGGTAATCCAGAAGTCGCTGTGACCTTCTTCCCTCCGCGCCTAGGCCTCGCTGCGCTCGGCCGGCTTGGGGCCGCGGCGGGATCGCCGCCCCCAGCCGTAGCCCGTTCAGTACTTGGGCCCGACAAACTCGTCCAGCCGCGCCACAGCATCCCGCCGCGCCACGGAGATCGCGTTCCGGCGCGAGAAACGCCAGGCTACTTCGAGCCGATCCAGCGTCTGCCCGCACAGCAGCAGGATGTCCTGGGATTTGTTGATGAACAGGTAGCGCGGATACTCGTACCACCGGTCGCCATCAGCGAGCCGGGCCCGGACCCGGTTCACGCCTCGCCACCCATCCGAGTGAAACAGACCACGGGCGAAGTCACCCGGATGCTCATCCACGATGGCCCGCTGCCATTCCGCCAGCCCGATTTTCCGGTTGTGTTTCTTACCCGGCCCATGCTGCGGGAACAGGCACAGCCAGTGCTTGGACGTGCTCTTCACTTCCGTGTAGCCAGGGCGTTGGACGGTGAAGACGCTGGAAATAGGCATCACTGCGGACATCGCGGTCTTCGTGGCTTCGGCAAGACCGGGCCAGGCATCGCAGCACGCTATGGACACGGCGAATACACCCTTACGGCTGCACGTCAGCCAGCCATCGCCGAGATAGAGGCCCAACAGGTACGCATACTCGGGCTCGTCCAAGGGTCTCTCGTGACATCGCGGACAGTCTGCCGACGTTTGCGTACGGCGATTACCGCGGGCCCGGCGGCGGCCGGTGCGCCATTTCTGGACGGCGCCTATCGAGACGCCGGTGAGCCGCGCGACCTCTCGGTCTATGAGGCCTTGCGCGGACAACTGGAGTGCCCTGTCCACTGTTGCCTGAGGGTGCATGGGGGTATCATCCCGCGCACCGCTGACATTTTCGGAAGTGCGATGCTACCTGCAAAAGTGGTGCCGGAAGCGGGATTCGAACCCGCACGCCTTCTCAGGCAGACGCTTTTGAGACGTCCATGTCTTCCGTTCCATCATTCCGGCAGATTTGCTGACGTTCCCGATTGGGGATCTCGTCACGTGGAGGTGCTCGATGACAATCTACCTGCTGGCGGTAGGCTCTTGCGCGTGAGTGGAGACCCGGTGCGCGTAGTTATCGCAGAAGATGAAGCCCTGATCCGGCTTGACCTCAAGGAGATGCTGGAAGAGGAGGGCTACTCGGTGGTCGCCGAGGTCGGGGATGGCGAGTCGGCCGTGGAGGGAGTCACCAGCCTGCGGCCGGACCTGGCCATCCTGGACATCAAGATGCCGGTGCTCGACGGCATCTCCGCGGCCGAGCGAATCGCGGCGGACCGGCTCGCCCCGGTGGTGATACTGACCGCCTTCTCCCAGCGTGAGCTGGTCGAGCGGGCTCGCGATGCCGGCGCGATGGCCTACCTCGTCAAGCCGTTCACGAAGGCCGATCTGGTGCCGGCCATCGAGATGGCGGTCAGCCGTTTCGCGGAGATCCGCGCGCTGGACAAGGAGGTCGGCAACCTGCGGGAACGGCTCGAGGTCCGCAAGCTCCTCGACCGGGCCAAAGGGCTGCTCCAGACCGAGCACGGGCTGACCGAGCCGGCCGCGTTCCGCTGGATCCAGAAGACGTCCATGGACCGCCGGATGACGATGAAGGCCGTGGCCGAGGCGGTCATCGAGGGCAGTATGCGGGTGTCCGCCGACACCCAGCAGCCATGAGGCGGGGAGGTTAGCGGAGCGCCCTGGCTGGTGCTGTGCGGAGGTCTGGCAGGAACCCGGGGAGCCGTTGGTGCCGTGTCCGCCTTCCCCGGCCGACACGTTGTCTACTTGGACCCCCCGGGCCCGCCGACACAACGTTAGCGACCCGCCCGGGCGTGGCGCAAAAGCGGGGCTGTCCCGCCGTAATCCCAAGATCAACTAATGATCACGCCGCGTTCACTTAAAGGGAGCAGACCGGCGAACTAGCAGCGGGAAGCGTCGCGGGCGGGGGGTCCGGGGGGTTGGTTTTCACCCCCCGGAAAAACACTGTCGCGGACCATGCAGGTCAGGCGCGACGTGCATACCCGGCGTCCGGCTTCGTCGGTGATGAGGATCTCGAACGTGACCAGCGTCCGCCCGCCGTGTGCCAACGACGCGACGCCCGTGACCAGCCCGTCGTCGACGCTACGGTGATGCGTCGCGCTGATCTCGATCCCCACGACGATCCGGTCGGTCCCGGCGTGCAGCACCGCCCCGAGCGAGCCGATGGTCTCCGCCAGCACGCACGAAGCCCCGCCGTGCAACAGCCCGTACGGCTGAGTGTTGCCGGCCACCGGCATGGTCGCCACGACACGCGTCGGGGAAGCTGAGATGATCTTGATACCCATCCGGTCGGCGAGCGTGCCCGGAGCCACCGTCCGCTCCGCGATCCGGTCAAGGGTCTCCTGATCCATCCCGGCACCTCCATTTACCGAGGGGAGCCTCCCCCCGACCCCGCGGCGTTGACCGCGTCCCAAGCGTCCCATGCCCCGCCGCAATGCCCGCGCCGGCCGCGTCTCTAGCGACTCCGAGCGCGATACGCATCCGTTCCGGCACTGTTCGTAGGCAACAAGACCGAAACACTAACGACTCAATTTTGTGCGATACGCGTGACTTCCGATGGTGTTAGCGCTCACAATCAGACCTTGGAGCGATCAGACTCTGAACTTGTCGATGAAGGCCTGTCAGTGAAGGGAGCCATTGTGCGCCTGAACAGAAGACAGTGGCGTCTTCGTAAGCCATCTGGCGTTGCGAACGACACCACCAGCCAGCCCCGGCTCAGCATCGTCCGCCGGCCGGCGACCATCGGGCTCGCGGCCGTGGTCGCGCTGGCCGTCGGCGGCTCGCTCGCGGCGACCCAGGCCATGGCGAGCAACGCCGCGCCAGCCGCAGCGAAGACCCACAGCGGAGGGCTGTCCGTGACCAGGACGCTCTTCGGTACCGCAATCGAGCCGTACACCGGCAAGCCGACCAGCGTGTTCCGCTACGTCCTCAGCAACGGGAACATGAGCGTCGCCATCATCACCTACGGCGGCGACCTCCAGGAGATCAACGTCCCGGACCGCCATGGCAAGTCCGCCGACGTGATCCTCGGCTTCGCCACCCTGAACGACTACGTCACCAAGGACAGCCCGCCGGTCGTCGCGAACGGCGGCCCGTACTTCGGCGAACTGATCGGGCGCTACGGCAACCGGATCGCCAAGGGCACGTTCACCCTCAACCAGCCTGGCGTAGGGCCGGTCACCTACACGCTGCCGATCAACAACGGCGTCAACTCACTGCACGGCGGCCTGGTCGGCTTCGGCAACCACATCTGGGCCGACCAGCCGATCCAGACCTCCAGCGAGGTCGGCGTCCAGCTGACCCTGGTCAGCCCCAACGGCGACGAGAGCCACCCGGCCGGTTCCCCGGGCTGCCCGAACGGCTGCACCGGGTACCCCGCCACGCTCAAGACCGTCGTCACCTACACCCTGGACGCGGACAACAACCTCAAGATCCACTACTCCGCGACCGACGAGTCGCCGAACCTCAACACGGTCCTCAACCTGACCAACCACGCCTACTTCAACCTGGCGGGCGAGGGCTCGGGCAGCGCCGCGAACCAGCTCATCCAGATCAACGCGAACACCTACACCCCGACTGACGCCACCCAGATCCCGACCGGTGTGTTTTCCCCCGTCGCGGGCACCCCGTTCGACTTCACGCACTTCATGCCGCTCGGCTCCAGGATCGAGGACTGCACCCAGCCCGCTTCCCTGTCCTGCCAGCAGCTGCTCATCTCCCAGGGTTACGACCACAACTGGGTGCTGAACAGCACCGGCCCCACGCACGAAGGCCTCAACCTGGCCGCCCGCGCGCTCGACCCGCGCAGCGGCCGTGAGCTGAACGTCTGGACCGACCAGCCGGGCGTGCAGTTCTACACCAGCAACTTCCTCAACGGCACCCTCGTGGGCATCAGCGGCCACATCTACCGCCAGACCCAGGCGTACACGTTCGAGACCCAGCACTACCCGAACTCGCCCAACCAGAAGAACTTCCCGTCCACCGAACTGGACGCGGGCAAGACGTTCAACAGCACGACCATCTTCCAGTTCTCTTCGTAACAAAGCACCACATGCCCGGTCCGCCGCCCGCGACTCGCAGGGTGGCGGACCGGGCACCACCAGCCGTTCGCGCCATAGGATCTTGAACTATGGAACGGCTCCTGCTGCTTGACGGTCACTCACTCGCCTACCGCGCCTTCTTCGCGCTGCCGATGGAGAACTTCTCCACTACCACCGGGCAGCCCACCAACGCGGTGTACGGGTTCACGGCGATGCTGATCAACGTGCTGCGGGATGAGAAGCCGACGCACATCGCGGTCGCGTTCGACCGCAGCGAGCCGACGTTCCGGCACGAGCAGTACGTGGAGTACAAGGCAGGCCGGTCCAAGGCGCCTGACGAGTTCCGCAGCCAGGTCAGCCTGATCTTCGAGGTGCTCGACGTCCTCGGCATCCCGCGGCTGTCGGTGGCGGGTTACGAGGCCGACGACATCATCGCGACGCTGGCCACGCGGGCCGAGGCCGAGGGCATGGACACCCTCATCGTCACCGGCGACCGGGACACGTTCCAGCTGGTCAGCGACCATACGACGGTGCTGTACAACAGCCGCGGTGTGTCCGACATGCGGCGGTACGACCCGGCCTCGCTGTTCGAGAAGTACGGCCTGACCCCGGCGCAGTACCCGGACTTCGCCGCGCTGCGCGGCGACAACAGCGACAACCTGCCCGGCATCCCGGGAGTCGGGGAGAAGACCGCGACCAAATGGATCGTGGAGTTCGGCTCGCTCGAGGAGCTGGTCAACCGGGTTGACGAGGTGAAGGGCAGGGCGGGCGACGCGCTGCGCGAGCACCTGGCCAGCGTTATGCGCAACCGCCAGATCACCCAGCTGATCCGGGACATGACGCTGGACACGGGCCCGCGCGACCTCGCGCCGCAGCCGTGGGACCGGGAGCGGATCCATCAGCTGTTCGACACGCTGCAGTTCCGGGTGCTGCGCGAGCGCCTGTACCAGACGCTGCCGCACGGCATCGCGGCGCACGCGGCCGGCGACACCGGTCCCGCGCCCGCGGTGACTCCGCAACCCGAAAAATCAGCTTTCGACGTGGTTTCTGTCTTGCTCCAGACCGGCGAGGTGAGCGCCTGGCTGGACGATCACCTTTCGACCGAACGGGCTGGGGTGGCACTGACCGGAACCTGGGGCCGTGGCACGGGTAACGTTACGGGGCTCGCCATCGCGGCTCCGGACGGGAATGGCGCCTATATCGACCCGACGTTGCTAGACGAGTCCGACGACAAGGCCCTGGTCGCATGGCTGGCCGACCCGTCGCACCCCAAGGTGCTGCACGACGCCAAGGGCCCGCTGCATGCGCTGCACGCTCGTGGCTGGCCGCTGGAGGGGCTGGCTTCGGACACGGCGCTGGCCGCGTACCTGGCCCTCCCGGGGCAGCTGACGTTCGATCTCGGCGACCTGGCGCTGCGCTACCTGGGCAAGGACCTCGCGCCCGCCGACGCCGGAGGCCAGCTCACCCTGGACGGCTCGGGGGAGCGGGACGCCGCCATGGCGCTGGTGCTGCGTGCACAGGCGACGCTGGAGCTGTCCGCGGCACTGGACGCCGACCTGGAGCGGCGTGAGTGCCTGCCGCTGCTGCACGACCTGGAGCTGCCGCTGGTCAGCGTGCTGGCCCGGATGGAGCGGGTGGGCATCGCCGCGGACACCGATCACTTCGCGGCCATGTCCGCGACCTTGCACGGCGAGGTCAAGGCGGCCGAGCAGGCGGCGTACGCGGTCACCGGGCACGAGTTCAACCTCGGCTCGCCCAAGCAGCTCCAGGAGGTGCTGTTCAACGAGCTCGGCCTGCCCAAGACCAAGCGGATCAAGACCGGCTACACCACCGACTCCGAGGCATTGAACTCGCTGCTGGCCTCGACCGGCCACCCGGTGCTCGAGCACCTGATGCGGTGGCGGGATGTGGCCAAGCTGAAGTCGATCGTGGACTCGCTTATCCCGATGGCGGACGCGGACGGGCGGATCCACACGACGTTCAACCAGACGGTGGCGGCGACCGGCCGGCTGTCCTCCACCGACCCGAACCTGCAGAACATCCCGATCCGCACCGAGCTGGGCCGCCGGATCCGCGAGGGTTTCATCGTGGGCCCCGAGTTCGAGTGCCTGATGACCGCCGACTACAGCCAGATCGAGCTGCGGATCATGGCCCACCTGTCTTCGGACGCGGCGTTGATCGCGGCGTTCGAGTCCGGGCACGACTTCCACGCGGCGACCGCGTCGCGGGTGTTCGGCCTGCCGCCCGAGGAGATCGGGCCGGACCTGCGGTCGAAGATCAAGGCCATGAACTACGGACTTGCCTACGGGCTGTCCGCCTACGGCCTGTCACAGCAGCTGCGGATCAGCACCGAAGAGGCGAGCGGGCTGATGGAGGAGTACTTCAAGGAGTTCGGCGGCATCAGGGACTATCTCAAGTCCGTCGTGGGCGCGGCGTCGCTGTCCGGGTACACCGAGACGATGATGGGGCGGCGCCGGTACCTGCCCGACCTGACCTCGGACAACCGGCAGCGGCGGTCGATGGCTGAGCGCATGGCGCTGAACGCGCCCATCCAGGGCTCGGCCGCGGACGTCATCAAGGTCGCCATGCTTGCCGTGGACCGGGAGCTGACGGCGGCTGGACTGCGGTCGCGGATGATCCTTCAGGTCCACGACGAGCTGATGATCGAGGTCGCCCCGGGCGAGCTTTCGGCGGTCGAGCCGCTGGTCCGGTCGGCGATGGCCGGCGCCGCCTCGCTGCGCGTCCCCCTGGAAGTCTCCGTGGGCACCGGCCGATCCTGGGCCGAAGCCGCCCACTGAGTTTCTGCTTTTTCTGGGGGGTCTGGGGGTACAAACCAACCCTCCAGACCCCCCGCCTGCCTCGGCTTCTCGCCGTTGGTGTCACCCAGCCGGGAGGCCCTCTGGGCCTCCGCGGCCGGGTGATACGCGAAGCTCGCTGGCGCTCGCCGCGGTGCTGCTCGCCGTTATTGGCGGACGGCTGGGCTTGTCCGCGGGCCTTCGGGCCTTCGGCTCGTGCGGCTGGGGGATCCGCGAAGCTCGCTGGCGCTACTCGCCGTACCCGCGACGGCAGGGCTAGCACACTCCGCTCTTCCTCATCCTGCACAATCCGCTTCTCCGCTGGTCTCTCTTCCTCCTGGGCTCTTTCCCCACTGGTCTCCACTTCGTGCGCCGTCCCCTTCTCGCGCCGGTCTCCTTCCCGCGTAGGTCCCCTTCGTGCGCCGGTCTCCTTCGTGCGCCGTCTCCTTCTCGCGCCCGCCCATCCGCGCAGGTCTCCTTCTCGCGTCGGCCTCCTTCCCGCGCCCACCTGCGTGGGACAAAAGCCACAAACGCGACCCTTCGGGCAGCTGCGGCCCCGGATAGTGCAGATAACGCGGAAGTTCCGTGCTAGACGGAAGAATATGCGTCGGATACGGCCGTCAGGTTTCCACTTAGCACCGAATTTCCGTGCTAATTTAGCCTATTGTGGTTCGCGAACCGTACAAAACGGGCATATTCCGGCCGTGGCGGATGTTGTACGGTAGGAGACGAGCGAGGCGTGGAGGCGGTGCGGCCATCCGGACTGAGGCCGGATTGTAGCCGGTCTTAATTGACCCCCCGGCTTTGCTCTCATATTCTGAACGCTGCGCTATGTTGTCGTGCGCTCCGTCGCGGTCACCTGACATCTCGTCACATGGTCCTGTGGGGTTGTGCGAGTCTCTAGCGCGTCCATCTGCATCCTTGTCCGCATCCGGAGCCAACCTACACATGACGAGCAGCACCCAAGCCAACTCGACCCCCAAGGTGGCGGTCAACGACATCGGGTCTGAGGAGGCATTCCTCGCCGCGATCGACGAAACTATCAAGTACTTCAACGACGGCGACATTGTCGAAGGGACAGTCGTCAAGGTCGATCGAGACGAGGTCTTGCTCGATATCGGCTACAAGACCGAAGGTGTCATCCCCTCCCGCGAGCTGTCGATCAAGCATGATGTCGACCCGCACGAGGTGGTGAAGACCGGCGAGCACATCGAGGCTCTTGTCCTGCAGAAGGAGGACAAGGAGGGACGCCTGATCCTGTCCAAGAAGCGGGCGCAGTACGAGCGCGCGTGGGGCACGATCGAGAAGATCAAGGAAGAAGATGGCGTCGTCACCGGCACGGTCATCGAGGTGGTCAAGGGCGGCCTGATCCTGGACATCGGGCTGCGCGGCTTCCTGCCGGCGTCGCTGGTGGAAATGCGGCGGGTGCGGGATCTCCAGCCGTATGTGGGCCGCGAGATCGAGGCCAAGATCATCGAGCTGGACAAGAACCGCAACAACGTGGTGCTGTCTCGCCGGGCGTGGCTGGAGCAGACCCAGTCCGAGGTCCGGCACACGTTCCTGAACACGCTGACCAAGGGCCAGATCCGCAAGGGCGTGGTGTCCTCGATCGTCAACTTCGGCGCGTTCGTCGACCTCGGCGGGGTGGACGGCCTGGTGCACGTGTCCGAGCTGTCCTGGAAGCACATCGACCACCCGGGTGAGGTCGTCGAGGTGGGCCAGGAGGTCACCGTCGAGGTGCTCGACGTGGACATGGACCGCGAGCGGGTGTCGCTGTCGCTGAAGTCCACGCAGGAAGACCCGTGGCAGCAGTTCGCCCGGACCCACCAGATCGGCCAGGTCGTGCCCGGCCGGGTCACCAAGCTGGTGCCGTTCGGCGCGTTCGTGCGGGTCGAGGAGGGTATCGAGGGCCTGGTCCACATCTCCGAGCTGGCCGACCGCCACGTGGAGATCCCGGAGCAGGTCGTCCAGGTGGGCGACGAGATCTTCGTGAAGATCATCGATATCGACCTGGACCGGCGGCGGATCTCGCTGTCGCTGAAGCAGGCCAACGAGGGCACGGTCGGTGAGGCCGTCGGCGACGACTTCGACCCGACGCTGTACGGCATGCCTGCCTCCTACGACGAGCAGGGCAACTACGAGTACCCGGAGGGCTTCGACCCCGAGACTGGCGAGTGGCTGCCCGGGTATGAGAAGCAGCGCGAGGAGTGGGAGCACCAGTACGCCGAGGCACGGGCCCGGTTCGAGGCACACCGCAAGCAGGTCGAGGAATCCCGCAAGGCCGACGAGGAAGCCGCGCTGACATCCGGCGGTGAGACTGGTGGCGACGCGGGCGGTGCCCGCGGCGGTACCCGTGGCCGCACCGGCGGCGGCCGGTCCGGTGGCGCGTCCGGCGGCGGCGGTGGCGCGGTGACCTCGAGTTCTTCGCCCGGCGCCGAGTCCGGTGGCACCCTGGCCTCCGACGAGGCACTAGCCGCCCTCCGCGACAAGCTCTCCGGCGGCGGCCAGAGCTAGTCCACAGCGGAACGGCAAACCGCCGCGGCGAGCGAATGCGAGCGCCGCGGCGGTTGCCGTCCCGGAGGGGCGGCGGTTCCCGCCGTGGCTCCAAGCCGGCTGAGCGCAGCGAGGCCTGGGCGCGGAGGAATTCGAGCCTTGGCGCGGAGGGAAACAATGCGGGTGGGACTTACCGGGGGTATCGGGTCCGGCAAGAGTGAGGTCGCGCGGCGATTGGCAGCGCACGGTGCCGTGCTCATCGACGCGGATGTGGCCGCTCGCGAGGTTGTGGCGCCGGGAACGCCGGGCCTGGCCCGGATCGCGGCCGCCTTCGGTGAACAGGTGCTGGCGGCGGACGGCTCGCTTGACCGCGAGCGCGTGGCGGCGATCGTGTTCTCCGACCCGGCACGGCTCGCGGAGCTGAACGGTATCGTTCATCCGCTGGTGGGGGAGTGGATGGCGGCCGCCGAGGCGTCGGCGCCGCCGGACGCCGTCGTGGTGCACGACGTGCCGCTGCTGGCCGAGAACCATCTAGCTCGCCGATATGACCTGGTCATAGTCGTCGACGTGCCGCCGGACGTGCAGCTCACCCGGCTGGTCGCCGAACGGGGCATGCCCGCACAGCAAGCACGCGAGCGGATGGCCGCGCAGGCCACCCGCGACCAGCGCCTGGCCATCGCCGACATCGTCATCGACAACTCAGGATCCCTAGCCGACCTCGACAAGCGGGTCAACCAGGTGTGGCACGAACTCCGATCCCGCGCCGAGCACGAGTCCCGCAGCGAGCGCTAATCGCGGCGAGCGAAGCGAGCGCCGCGGCGGTTGCCGTCCCGGAGGGGCGGCAATTCCCGCCGTGGCTCCAAGCTGGCCGAGCGCAGCGAGGTCTTGGCGCGGGAGGGAAACACCGTGGCTCCAAGCCGGCGGAGCGCAGCGAGGCCTTGGCGCGGAGGAATAAAATGTCAGACCCCCGGCATACAGTTTGACTAGAGCCGAGGAGGAGTCTGTCGTGCGTCCCGTAACCGATCTGCAGCGTAGCGTCGCGCCGTTTGAAGTCGTCACCGACATGAAGCCGGCTGGCGATCAGCCGCAGGCGATCGCCGAGATCACCCGGCGCGTCCAGGCTGGTGACGGGCACACGGTGCTGCTCGGCGCGACCGGCACCGGCAAGACGGCCACGGTGGCGTGGCTGGCGGAGAAGGTGCAGCGGCCGACCCTGGTCATGCTGCCGAACAAGACGCTGGCCGCCCAGTTCGCCAACGAGCTACGGGAGATGCTCCCGCGGAACGCCACCGAGTACTTCGTCTCGTACTACGACTACTACCAGCCGGAAGCGTATATCCCGCAGACCGACACCTACATCGAGAAGGACTCCTCGCTCAACCAGGAAGTGGAGCGGCTGCGGCACTCGGCGACCAACTCGCTGCTGACCCGCCGGGACACGATCGTGGTTTCGTCCGTCTCCTGCATCTACGGCCTGGGCACGCCGCAGGAGTACGTCGACCGGATGCTCACGGTCCGGCTCGGCGACACCATCGAGCGGGACCAGCTGCTGCGCAGGCTGGTCGGCATGCAGTACAACCGCAACGACCTGGCCTTCACCCGCGGCACGTTCCGGGTTCGCGGCGACACCATCGAGATCATCCCGATGTATGAGGAACTCGCCGTCCGGATCGAGATGTTCGGCGACGAGATCGAGCGGCTCATGACGCTGCATCCGCTGACTGGTGAGGTGATCAGCGAGGACACCGAGCTCTATATCTTCCCGGCATCGCACTATGTGGCCGGCCCGGAGCGGATGGAGCGCGCCATCGCCGGGATCGAGGCCGAACTCGCCGATCGGCTGGCCGAGCTGGAGAAGGGCGGCAAGCTGCTGGAGGCACAGCGGCTGCGGATGCGCACCACCTACGACATCGAGATGATGCGGCAGGTCGGAAGCTGCTCGGGCATCGAGAACTACTCGCGGCACATCGACGGCCGCGAGGCCGGCAGCCCGCCCAATACACTGCTCGATTACTTCCCCGAGGACTTCTTGCTGGTCATCGACGAATCGCACGTCACTGTGCCGCAGATCGGGGGAATGTACGAGGGTGACGTGTCGCGCAAGCGGGTCCTGGTCGAGCACGGATTCCGGCTGCCCAGCGCCATAGACAACCGGCCGCTGACCTGGGAAGAGTTTCTCGACCGGATCGGCCAGACCATCTACCTGTCGGCCACCCCCGGGCCGTATGAGCTGCAGCGGGTCCAGGGTGACGTGGTGGAGCAGGTTATCCGGCCCACCGGCCTGGTCGACCCGGAGGTGGTAATCAAGCCGACCAAGGGCCAGATCGACGACCTGCTGCACGAGATCAGGGTCCGGGCCGAGCGTGACGAGCGGGTGCTGGTCACCACGCTGACCAAGCGGATGGCCGAGGACCTGACCGACTACCTGCTGGAGAACGGCGTCCGGGCCAGATACCTGCACAGCGAGGTGGACACGCTGCGCCGGGTGGAACTGCTCCGCGAGCTGCGGGTCGGCGAGTATGACGTGCTGGTCGGTATCAACCTGCTCCGCGAGGGCCTGGACCTGCCCGAGGTGTCGCTGGTCGCCATCCTCGACGCGGACAAGGAGGGCTTCCTGCGCTCGGCCACGTCATTGATCCAGACCATCGGCCGCGCGGCCCGTAACGTGTCCGGCCAGGTGCACATGTACGCCGATCAGATGACGCCGTCCATGCAGCGGGCCATCGAGGAGACAAACCGGCGGCGGGAGAAGCAGGTCGCTTACAACGAGGCGAACGGTGTCGACCCCCAGCCGTTGCGCAAGCGCATCGCCGACATCCTCGACCAGATCGTCCGCGAGGACGCGGACACCGAGCAGCTGATCGGCGGGGCGGGTCGCCAGCAGTCCCGCGGGAAGGCGCCCGTGCCCGGCTTGTCGTCCCGGGCCCGGGCCACCGCCGCTCAGGCCGCCGCGGCCCGGTCGGCGGCTGAGCTGGGCGCGGCCGCCGAGGGCGGCGGGGTCGCCCGTTCCGAGCTGATCGGCCTGATCAATGAGCTCACCGAGCAGATGCACGGCGCCGCCGCCGAGCTTCAGTTCGAGGTGGCGGCCCGCATCCGGGACGAGATCAAGGAACTCAAGCACGAGCTGCGCGGCATGCAAGCGGCGGGCGTCTGAACGTGCCGCGGGCAGCTGAGAGGGAGAGACCTGTCGCGGCATTCCAATAGTGCAATTGCTACCAAAACCGGCGGCGAACAGCGACGTGAGACGTTACCATGGATCGCGACATATCTGGAATGCTGAGGGGGGCCTCAGTGTTCCCTCCGGACGTATCGGCCCGAGACGTTAGGGCCGCGCTCATCCGGGAAGGTGCTCTAGCGGGCCGGAGGAACCCCACCGAGCACCAGCGCAGTTACCGGGGGAGGTAAGAGTTGCTGGTCAGCCTCATCGCGGCGATCGTGGCTGCGTTGCTTTACGGCATCGCGGCCGTGATGCAGGCTATCGCCGTCCGCGCCGCCAGCACCAGGGACCCGTCCGACGCCTCGGGCGCCCGGGTGGATCCGGGGCTTGTTCCCCGCATGCTACGCCAGTGGCGCTTCGTGGGCAGCATGTGCCTTGACACGCTCGGTTTCGTCGCCCAGCTCGTGGCCCTGCACCGCCTCCCGCTGTTCGCTGTGCAGGCCATGGTGGCCAGCAACCTCGCGGTCACCGCGGTGGTCGCCAGCAAGCTTATCGGGGTGCGGCTGCAGGCCAGGGAGTGGGCGGCGGTCCTGGGCGTGGTGGCCGGAGTCGGGCTGCTCGGTTCCTCGGCGGGCGCGGAGGGGGCCAGTTCTACCGGTGCCGTTTTCAAGCTGGCCCTGATCCTCGCCATCGCCGGCCTGGCTCTGCTGGGTATGGCCGCCGCCAAGCTCAGCGAGCCGTATCGCACGATGGCGCTCGGGATCACGGCCGGCCTTGGCTACGGGGTGCTGAGCATCGCGGCCCGGGTGCTCACCGGGTTCGCCCCGCTGGCCCTGGCCAAGGATCCCGCCGCCTACGCGGTCGCGGCGGCCGGCATCATAAGCTTCGTGTTCTACGCCACGGCCCTGGAGGGCGGCAGCGTCACGACCGCCACCGCGGCCGTGGTTCTGGCCGAGACGGTCCCGCCGGCCGTCATCGGCGTCATTTTCCTCGGTGACCAGACCCGGCCGGGGCTGGCCGGCGTGGCGTGGCTCGGCTTCTTCCTCGCCGTTGCCTGTGCCCTGATGCTGGCCCGGTTCGGTGAGGCGCACCATACCGAAGACGTCCAGATGGCCGACGCAGCTGCGCACCGGCAAGCCAATGCCGGGCCCGCCGCCTGCGGTCTGTTATCCTGGTGGCCCGTGGACCTGCAGCTTTTTACTGCCCATTCGGGAGGGTTCGGGGGGGCGTTGTCTCCTCGGGTTAAACAGCCAACCACGGGAGTCCCATAATGGCCACATCGCCCATTCACGCCCGGCCAGCACAAACCAGGCACCTCTTCGTCACGGGCGGTGTCGCCTCCAGCCTCGGCAAGGGCCTGACCGCCTCGAGCCTGGGCCGCCTGCTGAAGCTCCGCGGCCTCAGGGTCACGATGCAGAAGCTCGACCCCTACATCAACGTCGATCCCGGCACGATGAACCCGTTCCAGCATGGCGAGGTCTTCGTCACCGATGACGGCACCGAGACCGATCTCGACGTCGGCCACTACGAGCGGTTCCTCGACACGAACCTGCACGGCGACGCGAACGTCACCACCGGCCAGATCTACTCGACGGTCATCGCGAACGAGCGCAAGGGCGCCTATCTCGGCGACACCGTGCAGGTGATCCCGCACATCACCAATGAGATAAAAGAACGCATACTCGGGATGGGCGGCGCCGGCCCGGATGAGCAGGGTGTGGACGTGGTGATCACCGAGGTAGGGGGCACGGTCGGTGACATCGAGAGCCTGCCGTTCCTCGAGGCGATCCGCCAGATACGCCACGAGATCGGCCGAGACCGCTGCTTTTTCCTGCACGTCTCGCTGCTTCCCTACATCGGCCCGTCCGGCGAGCTCAAGACGAAGCCCACCCAGCACTCGGTCGCGGCCTTGCGCAGCATCGGTATTCAGCCCGACGCGATCGTGGCCCGCTCTGACCGGGAGATCACCCCGCACCTCAAGCACAAGATCAGCCTGATGTGCGACGTGGACACCGAAGCGGTGGTCTCCGCTCCGGACGCCCCGTCGATCTACGACATCCCGAAGGTGCTGCACGCCGAGGGCCTCGACGCCTACGTGGTCCGCCGCCTCGGCCTGCCGTTCCGCGACGTCGACTGGACCGACTGGGACGACCTGCTCCGGCGCGTCCACCGGCCCGCGCACAGCATCACCATTGCCCTGGTCGGCAAATATGTGGATTTGCCTGACGCCTATCTCTCCCCGGCCGAGGCGCTGAAGGCCGGCGGCTTCGCCAACGACGCCCAGGTCAACATCAAGTGGGTGATCAGCGACGACTGCCAGACCGCCGACGGTGCCGCGGCCGCGCTGGACGGCGTCGACGGGGTCCTGATCCCGGGCGGCTTCGGGGTCCGCGGCATCGAGGGCAAGATCGGCGCGATCCGCTACGCCCGGGAGAGCGGCATCCCGTTGCTCGGCCTGTGCCTGGGCCTTCAGTGCATGGTCATCGAGGTCGCCCGTCACCTGGCGGGGCTGGCCGACGCCGACAGCACGGAATTCAACCCCGGCACGCCTCACCCGGTCATCGCCACCATGGCGGACCAGGAGGACGTGATCAGCGGGGAACGCGACATGGGCGGCACGATGCGGCTGGGCCTGTACCCGGCGAAGCTCCAGGCAGGCACCATCGTCCGGGAGCTGTATGACCAGGACATGGTGGAAGAACGCCATCGTCACCGGTACGAGGTGAACAACGCCTACCGCACGCCGCTGGAGAAGGCCGGGCTCATCTTCTCCGGTCTGTCTCCCGACGGCCACCTGGTGGAGTTCACCGAGTTGCCGCGGGACATGCACCCCTTCTTCGTAGCGACGCAGGCGCATCCGGAGTTCCTGTCCCGGCCGACCCGCCCGCACCCGTTGTTCAGCGGCCTGATCGCCGCCGCCCTGGTCCACGCCAAGGCGCATACCAGCTTCCCCGCCGCCCGCGCCGCGGCGGCCTCAGCGTGAGCGAGCGGGTGCAGGACAGCACCGCACAGTGGCCGGTAGAGTCATCCACCGAACTGCTCAGTAGTCGGCTGATCACTGTACGGAGTGACAAGGTTGGTATGCCCGGCAACCACTGGGCCGAACGAGACGTGGTCGAACATCCCGGTGCCGTGGCGATCCTGGCGCTCGACGACGCCGAACGGGTTCTCATGATCCGCCAGTACCGGCACCCGGTCGGGCGTCTGCTATGGGAGATACCGGCCGGCCTGCGCGATGTGCCGGGAGAGGACCTGCTGGTCACCGCGCGCCGGGAACTGCTGGAGGAAGCCGGGTACGAGGCGTCGCAGTGGCATGTGCTGGTCGACTACTTCACCTCTCCGGGCTTCAGCACCGAGCGGTTGCGGATTTTCCTGGCTCGTGGGGTGAAAGAGGTCCCGGAGGAGGAACGTACGTACGTTCGTGAGGATGAGGAAGCAGATATGGCGCGGACGTGGCTGCCTCTGCAGGAGGCGGTGCGGCGCGTTCAGGCCGGTGACCTGCATAATGGCGTGGCAGCTATGGGCATATTGGCCGTGTATGCTGCTCGTTTGTCCGGGTTCGAGGGGCTTCGGCCACCCGACGCGCCCGAGACCTGAACAGCAACGGCGCTGTGAGGAGAACACATGAAAGTCGGGATTCCCCGGGAGATCAAGAACCACGAATACCGGGTGGCCATCACGCCCGCTGGCGTGCACGAGCTGGTCCGCGGCGGGCATGAGGTGCTCGTCGAGTCGGGCGCTGGTGAAGGGTCGTCGATACCCGACGAGGACTTCGCGTCGGCCGGAGCGAAGATCATGCCCACGGCGGACGATGTGTGGGCCGCCGGAGAGATGATCCTCAAGGTCAAGGAGCCCATCGCCGAGGAGTACCCCCGGATGCGGAACGGCCAGGTGCTGTTCACCTACCTGCACCTGGCCGCGTCCAAGGCCTGCACCGACGCGCTGCTGGCGCAGGGCGTCACCTCGATCGCATATGAGACCGTCCAGCTTCCGGACGGGTCGTTGCCGCTGCTCGCTCCGATGTCCGAAGTAGCCGGCCGGATGGCGCCGCAGGTCGGGGCACACCACCTGCAGCGCGACGGCGGCGGCCGGGGTGTGCTGATGGGAGGTGTGTCCGGGGTCTACGCGGCCAAGGTCGTCGTGCTCGGCGCGGGCGTGTCCGGCATGAACGCGGCCGCCATAGCGCTGGGGATGCAGGCTGAGGTGCTGCTTGTCGACCGGAACATCACCCGGCTGCGTCAAGCGGATGCCATCTACCAGGGACACTGCCAGACGGTCGCGTCCAACACCTACGAGATCGAGCGGGCGGTGATCGACGCGGACCTGGTCATCGGGGCCGTGCTGATCCCGGGAGCGAAGGCGCCGAGGCTCGTGACCGACGAGCTTGTGGCCCGGATGAAGCCGGGAGCGGTGATGGTGGACATCTCGATCGACCAGGGCGGCTGCTTCGAGGGTTCGCGGCCGACGACGCACGCCGACCCGACCTACAAGGTGCACGACGTGGTGTACTACTGCGTCGCGAACATGCCGGGCGCGGTGCCGCACACGTCGACGTACGCGCTGACCAACGTGACCCTGCCGTATGCGGTTGAGATGGCGAATCTGGGCTGGCGTGCGGCCCTCAAGGCGGATCACGCGCTGGCCCAGGGGCTGTCCACGCATGCCGGGGCGTTGACGTCCGGTCCGGTGGCGGAGGCTCACGGCCTGCCGTTCACCCCGATTCCCGAGGTGCTGAACTAGCCCGCCGGCAGCGGCTCATGGTGACGGTGACGGTGCGGGAGGGGATACGGGAGTACCTCGAGCACCTCGAGGTGGAGCGAGGGCTGGCGGCCAGCACCGTGGAGTCGTACCGGCGGGATCTGAGGCGCTACGAGGCGGTGCTCGCGCAGCGAGGGCGGCGTGATCTGGGAGACGTTCACGCCGCCGACGTAGCGGAGTTCCTGGCGTCGCTGCGCGAAGGGGACGCGGAACACGAGCCGCTGGCGGTCAGCTCGGCGGCACGGGCGGTGATCGCGGTACGCGGTATGCACGCGTTTGCGGCGGCCCAGGGCCTGGCCGGTACGGACCCCGCCCGGGAGGTCACGCCGCCGTCACCGCCCAGGCGGCTGCCGAAGGCCATCCCGCTCTCCGACGTGGAACGGCTGCTCGACGCGGCCGGGCCAGGACCGGATGACGCGGTCGCCGCCGATGCCCGCCACCTGCGGGACCGTGCGCTGCTGGAATTCCTCTACGGGACCGGGGCGCGGATCTCCGAGTCGACCGGGCTCGACATCGATGAGCTGCGGCTCGACGAAGATCCGGTGGTGCGGCTGGCCGGAAAGGGCGGCAAGCACCGGATCGTGCCGGTGGGCAGCTACGCGGTCCGGGCGCTTGAGGCCTACCTGATCCGGGCCAGACCCGCGCTCGCTGCCGCGTCCAAGCGGGTATCGGTCGCGCCCGCCGTGTTCCTGAACGCGCGCGGCGGGCGGCTGACCAGGCAGGGAGCCTGGGGCGTGCTGCAGGCCGCCGCCGAGCGCGCTGGTCTGGCCGGCGTGTCGCCGCACACGTTGCGGCACTCGTTCGCGACGCACATGCTCGACGGCGGCGCCGACATCCGGGTTGTGCAGGAACTGCTCGGGCACGCGTCGGTGACCACCACGCAGGTGTACACGTTGATCACCGTTGACAAGCTGCGCGAGGTCTACGCAGCCGCCCACCCCCGCGCGCTTACAGCAGGGTGAGCTGGCCCTCGATGTCAGGTCGCTGCTTCTTCAGATGCCGCCACCGCGGCAGTTCGTCCAGGTAGGCCCAGGACAGCCGATGGTATGGGGTGGGCCCGAGCGCGGCCAGCGCCTCCTTGTGGACAGGCGACGGGTACCCGGCGTTCTCCGCGAACGCGAACCTGTCCGTCTGCTGGCCGGTCAGCCCCGTCAGCGCGGCCATGAACCGGTCCCGGTGCACCTTCGCGATGACCGACGCCGCCGCTACCGACACCGAGCGCAGGTCCGCCTTGACCTCACACCGCACCGGCCAGCCGTGCCCGATGTAGTCGTGCGTCCCGTCCAGGACCACCGCGTCCGGCCGGCGGGGCAGTCTCTCCAGAGCCCGCGTCGCGGCCCGGCGCAGCGCGAGCGTCATGCCGGCCGAGTCGATCTCGGCATGGTCCGCTTCGCCGATGGCGTAGGCCTCCACCCAGTCCAGCAGTTCGCCGGCGATCGCCTCCCGGCGCGGCGATGACAGCAGCTTGGAGTCGGTGAGGCCCGCGGGCGGTTCCGGATATCCGGCCCGCACGATCACCGCGCACACCGTCACCGGTCCGGCCCACGCGCCCCGGCCCACCTCGTCGACGCCCGCGATGCACCGCGCCCCGGCCGTCGCGAGCGACCGCTCGATGTCATAGCAAGTGATGTAGGGCCTGGGATCCCGGCCGGGCGGGGCCTCGTCACCAAACAGTGCTTCCACCACGGGAGGATAACGCGAGAACCCCCATCTGCCCGGTCACCGCGACCAGTGTTTCGCCCAGTGGTGCGTCCAGGGTCACCGAGGCGAACGCGTCGCCGCGGGTGGCGCCCTGGTTGACGATGCCGACCGGCAGCCCCAGCTTCGCCGCGTGACGCACGTACCGGAGCCCTGACATCACCGTCAGCGACGAGCCGAGGACCACCAGCGCGCGAGCCTGCTCGACCAGCTGGTAACAGGCGGCGGCCCGGGCCGGCGGCACGTTCTCGCCGAAGAACACCACGTCCGGCTTGAGCACTCCATCGCACGCGACGCAGTCCACCAGCACGAACGATTCGACGTCCTCCTCGGCGAGCACGACGTCGCCGTCCGGATTGACCATGGTCGCCGCCGCGTCCCAGCGTGGATTGGCGGCCCGCAGCCGCGCGTCCAGGGATTCGCGCGAGGTCCGCCGACCGCAAGCCAGGCACGCGACACGGTGGAGGCTGCCGTGCAGTTCGGTTACCGCTCCGGATCCCGCTGCCTGGTGCAGCCCGTCCACGTTCTGCGTGATGACGCCGGAGACAAGTCCGGCGCGCTCGAGCGCGGCGACGGCCAGATGCCCGGCGTTCGGCCTGGCCTTCGCGATGTGCCGCCAGCCAGCATGGCTGCGCGCCCAGTACCGCCGCCGCGCCGCCGCGCCGCCGGTGAACGTCTGGTAGGTCATCGGCGTACCTCGCCGCGCCTGCCCGGTTGGCCCGCGATAGTCCGGGATGCCAGATTCGGTGGACAGTCCCGCGCCGCTCAGGACGACCACGCCGCCACCGGCGAAAATATCAACAATTTGAACGAACGTACTGTGGTTTCTCTCCCCGGCTAGCAGAGTCACCACTCCAGTGTGCCTTATCGTGCTGGTGGGCCGGTCCGGACAGAGCCTGTCTCCGGGAATCCGGCCAGCGCGTCCGCTGCCCGCAGTTACCAGTCGTCCCACCCGTCGCTGCCTGAACCGCTGCAGGAGGAACAGGTGACCCGGCCCTCGCCGTAGCACCAGGTGCACCGTTCCGTGCCGCCGCCGCTGCAGGAGCTGCAGCGCTCGCGGCCCGAACCGAGGCAGAACACGCAGTCATCGTCGAAACCGAGGCAGTGGCACGAGTTGTATCCGCTTCCCGAGCAGGAGTAGCAGGCGCGGTTGCCGCTTCCGATGCAATCGGAGCAGTCTCGTTTGCCGGTGCCGTAGCACCAGGTGCAGGAGCCCATTCCAAACATTTTGCCCCAGAAAGAAGTGGGCGCGAATTGAAGTCAACCGGTCACTACGCGGTTATGACCTCCGCTATCGTGCGTGTGGCGTGCGGCTCGAACAGGATCGTGTAGTGGTTCACACCGGGAATAAGCCGCGGACGCAGTTGCGGTGCGCGTTGCTGCCAGGCTCGGACCAGCTCCGGAGGGTGAAGGCCGGGCGGGTGACCGAACATGCCTTTCGGCGCGGTCAGTAGCGGGACCGGCTCCTTGAGCCGTTCGAGGGCGGCGGCGAAACCCGTGCCGGACAGGATGTGGCGGCCGTCGGCGCGGACAGCGTCCTGTTCGGCGCGGGAACGCAGACCATGGCCGTCGGCCTCGCGGAGGTCGTAGGTGACGTAGTCCGTTACGTCCTGGGTCCAGCCTTTGGCGAAGGCCGGGTGCGCGTGCCAGAAGTCCAGATACGCTGCTTCGTCCGGGAAGACCTGGCCGAGGCGGGCGATCGCCGGACCAAGGGTCGCGTCCAGTGCGGCGTCCAGGTCGATGCCTTCGGGCGTGGGGAAGGGAAGCCCGCCGTCGACCAGGATCAGCTTGCGTACGAGTTCGGGATGGGCGTCACGGGTGAGCAGCGCGATATAGGCGCCCATCGAATGACCGGCCAGCACCGGTGGCTGCGCGCTGTGTTGTCCGGTCGCGAGTCCAAGCAGGGCGGCGACGTCCTTGACGTGCTGCTCCAGGCCGTACGGTCCGGGGAGGCCGGAGCTGTGACCCCGCCCGCGCAGGTCCGGTGCGGCAAGCGTCCATGTCGCTGGAAGCTGCCGGGCAACAGCTTGCCAGGCCATGGCCGAGGCCGTGATGCCGTGCACAGCGACGACGATGTTCTCGCCGGTGCCCCACAGGAGCACGCGGAGCTCGCCGCCGTCTACCGGGACCTGGATCTGGCCCTGTTCCATGTCCGGAACCATAATGGGCGCAACCGCGGTGGTGCGTCGTGCGGTCGGCGGCACAGCCCAAGCCCCGACTCCCGGCCGTCCCGGGGATATACCCCATCGGCTCGTGTCATTCGAGGCACCACCGCGGTTACGCGCTTGTGGCACGCCGCCCGCTGAGCGGTGTACTGAACCCACCGCCAGCGAGCGACATGTAGACGGTCCCCCCAGCCCCGTCCGTTCTATAAGTCAGTCGTAAGACCTACGTTCGTCACGCGACACATCCCTCTGTCGCGCTGGAAGAAGGCGCTTCAGGCCCAGGTGACGCGCATCCCTGCCCCTCCCTCCGGCAGTTACATGCAGCCACGTGGCGGGACCCCGGCGTGGCCACGCCGGGTAATCGTGGCTCGTCAAACACCATTTAGCGTCAACTTTGCGGACGATGCACGCGAATGTGAGTAGATAGTGCTCAAGATGGCTCGACATGGGTTAAGGTAGCTAATCGGAGCTAGTCATTTACGGTCAGCGTCCGACTAGACAGGAGCCCCGCAGGGTTACATCCGGAACGGTGGAACATGGGAGCATCGTCCATCACATGCGCGCTCGCGCGCGCGGATTTCCGGACTTGGGCGTGGTGGCGACTCCCGTGGCTTCTGCGGCTGTACATCGGAATTGCGTCATTTGCGGCTCTTGTGATGACAGGCTACGCAGCTTCGCAGACGACATGGCATGGCTTGGACCTAGCGAAGTACTCCCTCCTGCTAGGTTGTGGCGTCGCGTCCGTCATGGCGAAGCGGGGTGCCGCGTACCACATGGGCGGGATGACACGGGACTTCCTCAGTACGTGGGTTCTTCCTGTCGCGATCTTGCTGCCGCCGGTTTATGCCATGGTGACCCCCATTCCTCTCCAGATCATCACGGAGATGCGTGTCAACAAGGGGGTCCTCTACCGCAGAGTGTTCACCGTAGCCGTGGTCGGAATGTCTTATGGTGCTGCTTCTCTGCTCTTTCGGGCTTTCCCCGACTCCTTCGCTGGCGGCGCTATCGGTGGGGGCAAGCACGCGCTTACCTGGACCCTCGCAGTAGCAGCATGCGAGATCGTGGGGGGCAGAGGCCACAACCTCCTCATCGCTGTTGCGGTCAAAATCACAGACCCGAAGGTGAGTCTGCTTAAACTGCAACTCGACCGGGAAGCCCTGCAGGGTGACTTCGCCGAGTCAGACCTCGGGATACTGATTACGATTGTCGTTGGTGTCAATGTGGTGCTAGCGGTATTCGCGGTGCCTACGGTGCTGTTGATACGAACGTTCATGATGCATACGCAGTTGCTTGCGCAATCAAGGATCGACACGAAGACGGGCCTCCTTAATTCCTCGACCTGGGAGGCGGAGGCGACCAACGAGATCACGCGGGCCATCAGGACGCACAGCCCGCTGTCAGTGGCGTTGATCGACATTGATCATTTCAAGCGCGTCAATGACACGCACGGGCACCTGGTGGGGGACAAGGTCCTGCGCGCGGTTACCGATGCGATCCAGCAGCACCTGCGAAGTTATGACCGAGCCGGACGGTTCGGGGGAGAAGAGTTCGTCGTTCTGCTGCCGCAAGCCCGGCAGGCTGACGCCGTCAACATCGCCGAACGTCTCCGCGGCCACATCGCCGCTATGTCGATACCCGTCCGCGACGGTGGATCCGGCAGGGTGCACACACCGGATCCGTCGATGAACGGCGCGGCCAGTCACGACGAGAGCGATCCCCAGGTTCGGCTCACGATCTCGGTGGGGGTTGCCGCGCTCAACGAGTCCGTCCACGAGCTGAATGCCCTCATGGCGGCGGCCGACGCCGCGCTGTATCACGCCAAGCAAACCGGCCGCAACAGGACGTCCGTCGTCTGGGCGTCCGAGCCCGTGAGTCTCGGCTCCTCGAGCGAGCCGGACGGCCCGCACGGCGTGGAGACGCCCAGCACCTCATCCAGCGCGTCGACCGTTTAGCACCCCGGCGTTCGGTGGTGCCTGGCTCAGGTGCTCCAGAACCGGTGCCAGACTTCGCAGTTCGTTGAGATGTGCGGAGGACAGCTTGCCCAGGCAAGCCTGCCCGTCTCGGGTGAGGCGGATTCGGATGATCCGGCCGTCGCCGTCGTCTCTTGTCCGCGCCACGAGACCCGCCGCCTCTGCGCGGTCGATGAGTTCGACCGCGCTGTGATGGCGCAGCAGGAGGTGATCCGCCAGATCGCCGATGGTCGGCGGCTGATCCCCGGGATGCCCTCGGACGGCAAGCAGCAGCTGATGTTGCGCGGGAGTGAGGCCCGCTTCGCGAGCGCTTGTTTCGCTCCAGCTGAGGAATTTCCGCAAGCCCGTACGGAACGCCAGCAGGCTCTCATAGTCCGAGTCGGTTAGCGGCTGGTCGTCTTCCGTCACGCGGCAGTCCTTGTCAGAGGCGGGGCCAGGATCTGATCAGATCGTATCGTGTAGCGACATTGCCTCCTGGGCGAGCACGGTTCCCGGAGGTTGCGCCGATGTCGTTCGTGCAAAGATCTGAGAAGATTTTAGGCAGGAGGTTCGGATCATGCTGAGTTATTCATCGGGACCGTCCGCCACGCCGCTGCTCGGGGACACGATTGGCGGGAATTTCGACGCCGCCGTGCGAAAGTTCGCCGGTCGTGACGCACTGGTCGACCTGCCCGCCGGGCGGCGGTGGAGCTACGCTGAGCTGGCCGCCGATGTGGATGCCCTGGCGCTCGGGCTGCTGGGGGTGGGCATCGGTAAGGGCGATCGCGTGGGGATCTGGGCGCCGAACTGCGCCGAATGGGTGCTGGTGCAGTACGCGACCGCCAAGATCGGCGCGATCCTGGTCAATATCAACCCGGCGTACCGCGTCCGGGAGCTTGAGTTCGTGCTCAACCAGTCGGGTGCGAAGCTGCTGGTGGCCGCCCAGAAGCTGAAGACCTCCGACTACGCGGCGATGATCGACGAAGTGCGGCCGCAGTGCGCCGCGCTGTCCGACGTAGTACTGCTCGGAACCCCCGAATGGACCGCACTACAGGCGCGCGGGGCCCAAGCCGATCGCTCGTCACTTGAGCGAATACTGCTGGATCGGGATGATCCAATAAACATTCAGTACACCTCGGGGACCACCGGTTTCCCGAAGGGCGCGACGCTGTCTCACCACAACATCCTGAACAACGGGTTCTTCGTGGGCGAGCTGTGCGGATACAGCGAGGCCGACCGGATCTGCATTCCGGTGCCGTTTTATCACTGCTTCGGCATGGTCATGGGGAATCTCGCGGCCACATCGCACGGCGCCTGCATGGTGATTCCCGCCCCGTCGTTCGATCCGGCCGCGGCGTTGCAGGCCGTGGCCGCGGAGCGATGCACGTCGCTGTACGGGGTACCGACGATGTTCATCGCCGAACTGGCGGTTCCGGAGTTCGATTCGTACGATCTGTCATCCCTCCGGACCGGGATCATGGCGGGTTCGCCGTGCCCGGTCGAGGTGATGAAGCAGGTCATGACCCGGATGTCCATGCGCGAGGTGTCGATCTGTTACGGCATGACGGAGACATCGCCGGTGTCCACGCAGACCAGGGTCGACGATTCGGTCGAGCGGAGGGTGTCGACGGTGGGGCGGGTTGGCCCGCACCTTGAGGTAAAGGTTGTCGATCCAGGCTCTGGCATGACCGTTCCCAATGGTGTGCCGGGGGAGCTGTGCACCCGCGGCTACTCGGTCATGCTCGGATACTGGGGACAGCCGGATGCGACGGCCGACGCGATCGACCGCGCCGGCTGGATGCGTACCGGGGATCTCGCGGTGATGGACGCTGACGGGTATGTGTCAATCACCGGGCGGATCAAGGACATGGTCATCCGGGGCGGCGAGAACATATATCCGCGGGAGATCGAGGAATTTCTCTACACCCATCCCGACATCCTCGATGCGCAGGTCATCGGGGTGCCGGATCCGGTGTACGGGGAAGAGCTGATGGCATGGGTGCGGCTGCGGCCTGGTGCGGCTGGATTGACGGTTGAGGCATTGCGTGAGTTCTGTCAGGGCAAGCTGGCGCACTACAAGATCCCGCGATATGTCCACGTGGTGGAGGAGTTCCCGATGACGGTCACCGGGAAGATACGGAAAGTAGAGATGCGAGCGCAAGCCGTTGCTATCTTGGGGCTAGACTCCTCTGCGTAGCAAAACCGTCTCTCTCCGTTGAGGTTCGATGGGTGTCGATCGTCCAGACGATTCCGACGTGCCTTCGTTCGCCGATGGCGGTTCGGATCGATCGGGCCGGTCCCCTTCTGACGCGCCGGCCGGAGTCGATCCGCCGGACAGTCACGCTGAGGTACGCGCTCGGTGCGAGTACTACGAGTCGTTGCGCGCCGATGCCTGGGACGAGCCTGCCGACGGGCGGAAGGCGGGTCTGTGCGTTTCCGCAGCTCGCCCGGCGCGGGGGGACATCCCACCGGAACCCGCCGCTCGTTTCGGCGACTCCGCGACTCTGCCGGCCTGGGGAGACGACCCCCCGGAGGCCCCCGCGGGTTCCCGCGTCTCCGCGGAAACGTCCCACGCAATTGCGCCAGACGTTTCCGCGGAAACGTCATCGCGGGATTCGCGGGAATCGCAGGAATCGTGGGACGAAGCGGCGGAGCGGTTCCGCGCGGCCTGGGCTGAGCATCGGACGCGATGGCCCGACGGCGAAAGGCAACCGGTCGACCGCTCCGGCGATCCGCCCGGTTCCTGGCGCGGCGAGAGCGGGAGATATCTCGATAATGCCGCAAACGCTGAGGTCGAGAAGCGGTGTGATCGGATAGCGGAGGTGGAGCAGAACGTGATCTCACCCGCGATGCGAGAGATCGAGGCCTGCGATCCCTCGCGCCGCCTGGTCGGCTTCGAACACCGCCTCAAAGGCCAAGATCGCATCAAAGACAAAGTCGCCGCGGACATGGAAGAGAAAGGTCGCACTGCAACCGAAGCATTGCTTATGGTAAAAGATATCATTAGGTACACTTTCGTATATACCGACGAGTCGTATACCTCTAGCGTCAGAGCAGACCTCACGCGTATGGAAGCACGGGGATTCCAGGAAGTCGAGCGCAGGAATACCTGGTCAGAGGAGCAGTACAAGGGGATCAACAGCAGATGGCGTGACCACGATACCGGGCAGCTCTTCGAGGTTCAGTTCCATACTGATCTCAGCTTTGAGGCTAAGCAGCTTACGCACTGCGTTTATGAACGGATCCGCAGTCCAGGCACAGGTCGTGCGGAACTGCGCGAGCTTCGGCAGTTGCAGGGTAATACATGCCGACAAATACCGATTCCGCCAGATGCGTCCACTATTCAAGACTATTTATCGGAGAACGCGTGACTCGAAAAATAACTTACTACGCCATGGTGGACGACTTCAGTAGCCGTGAGGAACCCGCTGGCGTCCTTCGCCGCGTGGA
This sequence comes from Streptosporangiaceae bacterium, assembly GCA_019245115.1. GTDB lineage: Bacteria > Actinomycetota > Actinomycetes > Streptosporangiales > Streptosporangiaceae > JAFARZ01. Next base: position 101,864 of record JAFARZ010000220.1, read on the forward strand.
AGATGCGGAGGGAGAAAGTGACGAAGTATTCACCCGCAGCCTCACCTGGAAGCGAAGCTCATCTCTTTACGCTGCCGAGCGGGGGAACATGGATAACAAGTTCTACGAGATTGGGGAGGAGGAGGCTGAGCGGATCGTGGCACGGATCCGCGCTACGGCCTCTGGGGCGGCGGACGACTAACCACCTATGTAAGTAAACCACGCCGCAGTACCCAGGGGGCGTAGCGCTTGCACGATAATTACGGTCCTGATGCGGGTCGCGGTGCCTGGGAGGGGCGGGGAAAGGGTTGACTGGCGGATGGGCCGCTTCGCCACCAGCAACGCCAGGCCGTCTTCAGCGTGTCGGCCAGATGTCGGTATTCCCGGTCAGTTTCCAGGGCATGGTGAGGGGTCGCCGGTTTGCCAGGATATGGCCGTTATGTGCATGGCGATTGCGGCAAACGACACGGAATAAAAGGGTCGCGCGGAAGAAAGGGTACCGGTTTCCGGCGCCTTTTGTTCCGGATGGCTCCTAACTTCCACAAGATGGCTGGCTCGTGTGCCCGCTATGCGGTAGTACGCGTAAATTCGCAGGCTGGCACCGCATTTGCAAAGAGGGCATGGCCGCCACGGGCCTGATAACAGCAAGAAGCGTTGTCGCGGCACAAGCGGCGCGCAGGCGCGGGCCGTACAAGCGGAGCAGGGCCGCACTAGCGGAGCAGGGCCGCACAAGCGGCGCGCGGGCGCAGGGCGGCACGGCGCCGCGCGGACACACGGCGCCGCGCGGACACACGGCGCCGCAAGGCATGGGTACGGGTGGGCCATAGTGGACGGATGAGAGCTACACGACTTGTCGCCCCTGAGGACGCGCCGGTGATCGCGAAGCTGATCACAGAAAACCGCGGTTTCATGGCGCCTTGGGAGCCTGACAGGGGTGACGACTACTTCACCGTCGAGAGCCAGCGCAAGGTGATCCAGGCCGGACTGGAGCGCAAAGCGCAGGGAGTGTCGCTCCCGCACGTCATCCTTGACGAGAACGGCGAAGTCGTCGGCCGGATCACGCTGAACAGCATCGTCCGTGGCCCGTTCCAGTCGTGCAGCGTCGGCTACTGGCTGAGCCAGAATGCGAACGGCCGGGGCCTGGCCACCGCCGCGCTCGCCGAGATGAAGCGGATCGCGTTCGCTGAGCTAGGCCTGCACCGGGTCGAGGCAGGCACCCTCAAGCACAACATCAGGTCGCAGCGGGTCCTCGAACGCAACGGGTTCGAGCGCTTCGGCCTGGCGCCCAGGTACCTGAAGATCGCGGGGGAGTGGCAGGATCACATTCTTTACCAGGTGCTCAGTGGCGGGATCTAATTCGGACATCTGACCTGCATTGACGCCTGGATGGCCGGAAACGGTAGTAGCGGCGTGGTGTGATTGATTCGTTGCAGTTTGTTGGCATTGGTTCCGTGGATCGGCGAGGATGTCATAGTCCGCCGGATCATGCGCGTGACCAAACGCGTGAACAAACGTGTTACCGCGTGCATGACCATGTGATTGACGACCTGCCTTACCAGGGAGTTGCCGTTGACCACCGCATCTGAGCGTTCGCGGTTCGGGGACGTGTTCGCCATAGGGGAGTTCCGCGCGCTATGGCTCGCATACCTGGTATCGGTGGCCGGAGATCAGCTCGCCCTGGTCGCGGTGACGGTGCTGGTGTACAACCGGACCCATTCCCCGTTGCTGTCAGCACTGGCCTATTCCGCGGGGTTCCTGCCGTGGGTGATCGGCGGGGTGTCGCTCGCGCGCCTGGCTGACGCATACCCGAGGCGGGCGGTGATGGTGGCCTGCGACGTGATCCGCATCTTCCTGGTGGCGGCGATGGCGCTGCCGGGCGCGCCACTGTGGGCGCTGATTCTGCTGCTGGCCGTCGTCACGCTGCTGGACTCGCCGTTCCGGGCCGCGCGGTCGGCGATGCTGCCGGACATTCTGTCCGGCGATCGCTATGTAATGGGCACGGCCACGATGCAGATCACCAACAGGATCGGCCGCACCGCGGGGTTCGCCGTCGGCGGCGCTCTGGTCGCCGCGGTCGGCGCCCGGTCGGCGCTGTCCGCTGATGCGGCCACGTTCGCGGTTTCGGCCCTCCTGTTGCGCATAGGGGTACAGGGCCGCCCGGCCGCGGCGAATCCGCGGCGGCAAAGCCCGTCGGAAAAAGACCGGCCAGAGCGGTTCCTGGCCGTGCGGCGGGTGTTCGGCGACGCTCAGCTGCGAACGCTGATGCTGCTGGGCTGGCTGATACCGTTTTACGTGGTGCCCGAAGGTGTCGCCGTCCCGTACGCGCACCTGCTGCACGGCGGCTCGGGGGCGGCGGGGCTGGTGCTCGCGTCCGGTCCGGCGGGAGCCATTGTCGGTTCGGCGGCCTTCTCCCGGTTCGTCGATCCGGCGCGGCGGCTCCGGTGGATGGGGCCGATGGCGGTGTGCTCGTGCGCGGTGCTGAGCCTGTGCCTGCTGGGACCACCCCTGGCCGCGTCGCTGTTCATCTTCGCCGCGGCCGCCGCATTCTCTGCCTATCAGCTCGCGGCCAATGCCGCCTTCGTCGCCGCCGTCCCGTCAAGCTGGCGCGGCCAGGCATTCGGTCTCGCCAACGGCGGGATGAACGTCGGCCAGAGCGCGTGGTTCATCGCTGCCGGAGCGCTCGCCTCGGTCATTTCACCGGCCGTGGTCATCGCGTTGAGCGGGTTGATCGGTACCGCCGTGGCCGCGATGCTCGCAATCGCGTGGCGCGATAAAACCGCTGGCTAGTCAGCGGGGACGTCGCCGCCGGCGGGCATGACAAACAGCCCACGCCTGGTAAGCGGTGGCTAGGCGGTAACGCGGATCTTTATTCCCATCCGAAACGCAAGGCAATCCTCCCTCGACCCGCCGGGGTATGGATCAATTCCAGCTAGTTTACGATCTCCTGTCAAGGAGCCGGCGATCTGCTGGCTCATAGACTTGACCGCCGGCCGCGACTGCTGCAACAATGCGTTATCAGCCCAATTCATGTAGAGATCAACGCTTTTTGCGCTGTCGGGAATTTTACGTGATCGTTGACTCGCGTCGGGGGGCGTTGAAGTACGGACCGGCGGGGTGGGAGCTATGGCGGCTGCCCGGTCGGGTGCAAGCCTTTATCTACGGCGTGCACGTAGCGGCGCTGGCCGTGCTCGCGATAGCCGCGGTCGGCACTCGCTGGCATGCGCGCGACCTTGCTACATTCGCCGCCTTGGCGTGCTGCGCGGCCGCGACGATCGAGGCGACCAGGAAGGTCAGCGTGCCGCACGGCACTCTCTTCCGCGACATGCGGGCCGTGTGGTACATCACAGCTGCGGCACTGCTGCCGCCCGTGTACGCAGTGCTCCTCCCGCTGGTCATCGTGCCGGTGAAGGTAGCGCGCATGGCGCCCGGGGTCACGCACCGCCGGGTGTTCAGCGGATCGGCCTCCGCACTGGCCTACGGCGGTGCGGCAGCCCTATTCGATCGCTTTCCCCATTCGCTGGCAGGTCCTGCTCCTGCTTCCGGAATCCAGGTCGTCACCTGGCTTGCCACGCTGGCCTGCTGCGCTACCGCCGGGCTTGCCGTGGACGACGCCCTGGTCATCGCGGCGCTCAAGTTGTCAGACCCAGGCGTGCACGTCCGCCCGCTCGCGTTTGGCGGGGAGGCGGTGGTCTCCAACCTGTGCCAGCTGAGCCTGGCCACGCTGATCGCGTTGCCCGCCGCGTTCAGTCCTTTCCTGCTGGCCGCGGCGCTGCCCGTGGTGGTGGTGATGCGCCGCTTCATGATGCACGCGCAACTGGTCACCGCAGCGAGGATAGATGCCAAGACCGGATTGCTGAACGCGGCAGCCTGGCAGCATGAGACCGAACTCGAGGTCAGCCGCGCGTTGCGCATCGGCAGCCCGCTCGCGGTCGTGATTGCGGACATCGATCACTTCAAGGCGGTCAACGATCAGTACGGGCACCTGGCGGGTGACGCCGTCCTCTCGCTCATGGCCGCGACGATGGCCGCCTTGCTTCGTGACTACGACCTGCTGGGCCGGTTCGGGGGGGAGGAGTTCGTCATTTGCCTCCCCCACACCGAACCAGCCCAGGCTCTCCAGATCGCCGAACGGGTCCGTGAGAAGGTCTCCCAGATTGGCGCGCAAGGTCCCGGCGATGTCGAGGTTCAGGTCACGATCTCGCTCGGCGTGGCGAGCCTGGAGCGCTCGGCGCTCAGCCTCGACGAGTTGATCATCGCCGCGGACACGGCCCTCTACCGTGCCAAGAAGGCCGGTCGCAATTGTGTGCGAATCACCCGTGACCAGGGAGCGGGCCGGCAGGTCGGCTAAGCTCACCTCGCGTGAAGGTTCTCATCGCGGGTGGCGCTGGTTTCATCGGCAGTACGATCGCGCACGCGTGCCAGGACGCGGGCATCACGCCGGTGATCCTCGACAACCTCGCCACCGGCCGCGCCGAATTCGCGCAGGACTTCGACTTTTACCAGGGTGACATCGCGGACGGCGAACTCATCGACAAGGTCTTCGCCGAACATCGGGATATCGTTGCCGTTGTGCACGCCGCCGCGCTGATCGTCGTACCGGAATCCGTCGCGGATCCCATCCGGTATTACCGCGCCAATGTCACAGGCAGCCTCGAATTCGCCGCGCATCTTATCCGGAACGACTGCCATCGGATGATTTTCAGCTCGTCCGCCTCCATCTACAAGGTGAGCGACGACCTGACCGTCACCGAGGACTCGCCGCTCAACCCGCAGAGCCCGTACGCGCGGAGCAAGGCCATCGCCGAGACGATGTTCGCCGACATCGCGGCCGCGACGCCGATGCGGATCCTCTCGCTGCGCTACTTCAACCCGATCGGCGCCGACCCTAAGATGCGCACCGGCCTGCAGTCGCCGGAGCCGAGTCACGCGCTGGGTAAGATCATCAAGGCTTCACACGAACGTACGGTGTTTCACGTGACCGGAACCGGCTATCCGACACGAGATGGGTCCGGAATCCGGGATTACGTTCACGTCTGGGATCTCGCGACCGCGCACGTCGCCGCGCTGGAGAAGTTCGACGTGCTCATGACAAGCCCCGATGTCGTTATCAACCTGGGAACAGGAACCGGGACCACGGTGCGCGAGCTTGTCGCGGCATTCAGCCGGGTGACCGGCGATGAGGTGCGGACGGCGGACGCACCGCCGCGGCCGGGCGATTCCGCGGGTGCGTACACCCGGATCGACCGTGCGCGGCGGTTGCTCGGCTTCCAGCCGCGGTTCAGCCTCGAGGACGGCATCCGGCACTCGCTGGAGTGGGCCGCGATCAGGGACGATCGCCTTGGCCGTCATCCTGGGTAGATGCTGTGATGCGCGCCACTGCGTCGGCCCACAGCGGCGCGGGAGTCAGCGTGCCGGCCGGCACGGTCCAGAAGCGGAAGGTCGAGGACTTCGTCCACGGCCGCGCCCGCTTCATGATCGTCCGATGCGGGTCCGTGCGGGCGAACTCGCGCAGTGACGGTTCGTCAGCCCAGGCCGACAGCGTCCAGAAGACACCGCTGACCGGATGCGCGCGGAGCGAAACGCCGAGCAGGCCGGGGGTGCGCCGGGCCTGACGCCAGACCCGCAGCGACAGCAGGAAGAAGGTCGGCGAGCGCCAGGGTGACTCGAGCTCAAACCTCGATCCCATGACAAAGGCGACCGTCCCGGCGGCGCCCTGCCCACCCGGCTGAAGGCTCCGCTCGTCCGGCTGAAGGCTCTGCTGGTCCGGCTGAAGGCTCTGCTGGTCCGGCTGAGAGCTCTGCTGGTCCGGGTGAGGGCTCCGCTCATCCAGCTGAGGGCTCCGCTCACCCGGCTGACGGCTCTGCCGGCCGCTCGTCCAAGGAAGTTCCATTTGTTCCCTCCGGCGAAACATTGGATAGTGACACTACCTAATATAGATAGTCATACTATCTAATGCAAGGAGTGATGCGGATGCAGATGGCCGAGTTGAGCCGGCGGAGCATGGTGCCGGTCGCGACGATCAAGTACTACCAGCGTGAAGGGCTGCTGCAGCCCGGCACGCCAACCGCGGCGACCCGCGCGGAGTACGGTGAGCAGCACCTGCGGCGACTGCGCCTGATCCGCGCGCTGGTGGAGATCGGCGAAGTTCCGGTCGCGGCCATCAGGCACGTCCTGGCCATGGTCGATGATGAGTCGGTCAGCCTGCATGACATGTTCGGTGCGGTGCAGTACTCCCTCGGGCCGCAGCCGGGGCGCCCCTCGCTCGACCCCGACGGGCAGGCGGCTCGCCGCGAGGTCGACGAACTCATCGATGAGATGGGCTGGAAGGTCAGCCCGGACGCGCCCGCACGGGAACTGCTGGCATCAGCGCTCGCCGCGCTGCATCGCGCCGACGCGGCGCGTGGGCCGAGCCTGCGCACGTACGCTTCGGCCATGGCCGCGCTGGCCGCCAGGGAAGTGCCCAGCGTGACTTCCGCGGCGGACGGGAAGTCACGTGTCGAGCTCGCGGAGTCGGCGGTGGCCGCGATGGTCCTGCACGAACGCGTGATAGTGGCGCTGCGGCGGCTGGCGCAGGAGGACGCCTCGGCGAAGTTCTTCGCGGGTCGGTCGGCCTATTGACCGGTTGAGTGTCTGGAGGTAGAACACGTTCTAAACCAGGGGGAGCCGTCCCCCCGGACCCCCGCGGCATTCCCGAGGTTGCGGGAAGGTGCCGGGCGCGTGACGAGGAGGCGCCATGCCGGTTCCGAAGCCACGAGATCCGCAGGCGACTCGCGAGGTACTGACCACCTGGCTCGGTGCGCCGGAGCGGTTGCCCGAGGCGGAGGTCATCCAGCTGGAGACGCCGGAGTTCAGCGGCTTTTCCAGCGAGACCCTGATGATCGACGTTGCCCACAAAGACGGCCTCGCCAAGCTGGCGGTCCGGGTGGCGCCGCAGCACTACCAGGTCTTCCCGGACGTGCGGTTCGCCGAGCAGTACCGGCTGATGCGGACCTTGCACGATCGCACCGACATCCCGGTCCCGCCGATCCGCTGGTACGAGGCTGATCAGGACTACCTGGGCGCGCCGTTCTTCGTGATGGACCGGATCGAGGGGCGGGTCCCGACCGACATGCCGCCGTACCATACGGACGGCTGGGTCACCGGGATCGAGCCGGCCGAGCGCGCGGCCATGTGGTGGTCGGCCCTGGAGATCCTGGCCAGACTGCATCGTCTCGATACCGCCGCGCTCGACGTCGGATTCGTCGACCAGCCGGAGTGGGGCACGCCCGGCCTGGCCCAGCGGCTCGCGTACTACGAGCACTACATGAACTGGGCCTACCGGGGTCCCCGGCCGACCGCTGAACGGGCACTGGACTTGCTCAAGCGCACCAGGCCCGCCGAGCCGTACCCGCCGGTGCTGCTGTGGGGCGACGCCCGTATCGGCAACGTGATCTACGCGGAAGGCGGTCTGCCGGTCGCGGTCCTGGACTTCGAGACCGCCGCATTGGGCCAGCCCGAGGAGGACCTGGCCTGGTTCCTGTTCCTCGACCGCCACCACTCCGAAGGCGTCTATGTTCCCCGTCTCGACGGGTTCCCGGGCCCGGCGGAGACCATCGCGCGGTACGAGGAACTGCTCGGGCGCCCGATGCGGCACATGGGCTACTACGAGATCCTGTCCGGCTTCAAGTTCACCGTGATCATGTCACGGATCGCGCAGGCGATGATCGACTGGGACTGGCTGGACGCGGACAGCGACTTCCCCTACAACAACAACTGCTCGCGCCTGCTCGACAAGATCCTGGAGGGCCAGACGTGACAGAAGATGGCCTGTCGCCGCTCGACGATTATCCCGTGCACCAGATACCGGAGGTGATGCGGCACGTCGGTACCTCGGACCGGAACTTCTACGACCGGTACTACTTCAATGCCTTCCCGCTGACCGGCGACGCGATGCTGATCGTCGGTGTCGCGCAGTACCCGAACCTGGGCGTCACCGACGCGTTCGCGCTGCTGAGGTACAAGACGCTGCACCGGGTGGTGCGGGCATCGCGTGAGCTGGGCGCCGACCGGATGAATACGCGGGTGGGCCCGTTCCGGGTGACGGTCATCGAGGGCCTGAAGAGGCTCAACGTAACGCTTGACCCGAATGAGCACGGCTTGAGCTTTGACCTCACCTGGGACGGATCGATGCCGGCGCAGGTCGAGCCGCGGCACTTCATCCGCTGGCAGGAGCGGGTGATGTTCGACTCCAGGCGGCTGGCCCAGACCGGCCGCTGGACCGGCTCCATCACCGCGGACGACGACGTGTTCAACGTTACCCCTGATCAATGGTGGGGCATACGAGACCGGTCGTGGGGCATCCGCCCGGTCGGCGAGTCCGAGCCGCCCGGCATCCAGTCGAAAAACACCGGCACGTTCTACTGGCTCTACGCCCCGGTCCAGTTCGAGGACCACTCGATCCTGTGCATCGTCCAGGAAGACCACCTGGGCCGTCGCGTCCTGGAGGAAGCGGTCCGCGTACCCGGATTCGGGTCCGGCGGCGAACCGGAGTACCTCGGCCGTCCTGAGTACCACCCCGTATATGCGGATGGCACCAGGGATGTCGTCGCGGCGACGATCAGCTTCGCGCCGCCGGGCGGCAAGCCGTTCGACCTGGGGGTCACGCCGCTGCTTCCGGTGCATCTCATGGTCGGCACCGGCTACGGCCTGGAGCCCGACTGGAAGCACGGCATGTACCAGGGGCCGGATCTGGTCGTCCAGGGCGTCAGCTACGACATCGCCAAGCCCGAGGACAACGCCCGGATGTGGGGCCTGGTCGACGCCGCCGCCCGGTTCGCCTACGACGGCCATACCGGCTACGGCCTGTTCGAGTACTTCGCGCTGGGAGACCACCCGTCGTTCCGTTAGGGTCAGGCGAATGACACCAGAAGAACGGTATGAGGACCTGGTCGACCGGTTCATGTCCGTCGACGGCGTCACGCCACCTGAGGGCGGCAGCGGCTTCGGCCGCAACGCCATGCGCTATCGGCGCAAGCTGTTCGCGATGATCGCCCGCGGCCGGCTGGTCGTCAAACTGCCGGCCAGCCGGGTCGACGAACTCGTCGCGGCGGGCCACGGCGACCGGTTCGACGCCAACAAGGGCACACCCATGAAGGAATGGTTCAGCCTCGACCGGGAATCTCAACTGGAATGGCTATCCCTGGCCCAGGAGGCTCTCGACTTCGCCCGCACAACCGTTCGCCGTGGATCAGCGTCGTAAAGGGCATGATGCGACATTCGGGTAGGCGGGCATATCTCGCGATACTGGCCGGTTCGCTGTCGATCCTCGCGGCCGCGTGCGGAAGTTCCTCCAGCTCAGGCGGCCCGTCATCGGGCTCGTCCGGAGGGCAGGCCAGCACCAGCACCAGCACCGCTCCCGGCTCCGGCTCAGCGTCCGCCGCTGGCACCACGCCAGCCGCCGGCGGCAGCCAGCCGACCTCGCCGCACGCCGCCGGCCCGGCGCCGTGCGCGACGACCGATATGCAGGTCAAGCTCGGCGCTTCGTCGGGAGCGGCGGGCAGCGTCTACCAGACGATCGACTTCACCAACAACAGCACGACCACCTGCACGTTGTACGGCTACCCGGGTGTCTCGCTGACCGGCGGCAGTCCGCCCGGCCAGATCGGCGCGGCCGCCGTCCGGAACCCGTCACCCGGGCCGCGGCAGATCTCGCTCGCGCCCGGCGCGGTCGCCAACGCCGTGGTGCAGGTCACGTTCGCGGGCAACTATCCGGCGGCCACCTGCGGCCTCACCCCGGCCGACGCACTGCTCGTCTACCCGCCGAACCAGAAGGCCTCGGTATCCCTGCCGTACCACACGAGCGGCTGCTCCTCGACCAAGATCACGATCCTGCATGTCAGCGTGGTGCAATCCGGTGCCGGCTGACCCGTGGCTAGCCCATGGCTAGCCCGTCGTTACCTGGGCAGCCGCCACTGGCGGTGCTAGAGCTCTCGTCCGGGTTCCCGCGCTGTCCGGTGATGCCACGATTAGCGTGATGGTTTCCGCTTCATGGCGGGTTTCCGTACTATGCATACGTTCTGCGATAAGGTGCGTTTGCGCCATGCCGGGCATGTCGACTTTGTCCGAGCGGGCTGGCCAGCCCGGTGAACTACGCGTCTCAGCACATAGCGGGCACATGGGCGCTGTCTTTGTGGAAGAAAAGAGCCCTTCGGAACAAAAGGCGCCGGAAACCGGCGCCCAATCCTCCGCGAAGCTCTTTTCTTCCACCTCGTCCACCGCAGCCACCGTCACATAACGGCCATACACTGACGAATCAGTGCCAGTCCACGACACGCCCCAAACGCGATTGTTGGAAATGTTCACATAATGCGGACAATTAACCGCACGGCAGCAATCACCGCACAAACCTGCTGATCCAGTCCAGCAAATCTGGATATGGGGCGGTAGGGGGGGAGCGGTCGGCGGCCAAGCCTGCCCGGCCCGATCCGGCTTCGAGCCCGGTGCCAGCCAAGCGGGGTGCCAGCCAAGGCCGGTGCCTGCTAAGCGGGGTGCCGGCCAAGCGGGGTGCCGGCCAAGCGGGGTGCCAGCTAAGCGGGGTGCCAGCTAAGCGGGGTGCCGGCCAAGCCCCGGTGCCAGCCAAGCCGGGTGCCAGCCAAGGCCGGTGCCTGCTAAGCGGGGTGCCAGCTAAGCGGGGTGCCGGCCAAGGCCGGTGCCTGCTAAGCGGGGTGCCGGCCAAGCGGGGTGTCGGCCAAGCGGGGTGCCCGCTAAGCGGGGTGCCCGCTAAGCGGGGGTGTCGGCTAAGCCGGGTGTCGGCTGAGCGCGGCGCAACGGATAGCGTTACCTGGTATGGAGCTTCGTGTAGCCGACAACCCGGACAAGTCCCGCTACGAGATCAAGGCCGACGGCGAGGTCGCGGGGTTTATCAACTACAAGATTTCTCCGGACGACATCGCGTTCATCCACACGGAGACCGTGGATCGGTTCCGGGGGAAGGGCATCGCGGGGCACCTGGTCCAGGCCAGCCTCGATTCCGCCCGGGAGCGCGGCCTGGCGGTCCTGCCGTACTGCCCGTACGTGCGGAGCTGGATCGGCGAGCACCTCGAGTACGCCAAGCTGGTACCGGCGGAATCACGCGGGGAGTTCGGCCTGTGAGCGATAAAACGATCACCGTCTGGCTGCCCGATCCGGCTGCCGAGACCGTTATGGGCGGCCTGCCGGACGGCTTCCGCGCCGACGTCTGGACCGGCGGGAGCGACCTGCCACCGTCGGCGGACCAGGTGGAGGTCGTCATCCCGCCGTTCGCCGTGCTGTCGCCCAAGCTGCCGCTGCTCGCCGAGCTACCCCGGCTGCGGCTGATACAGCTGCTGTCCGCGGGCGCGGAGCTGGTGATCCCGCATGTCCCGCCCGGCGTCACACTGGCCACCGCTCGCGGCGCGCACGATGACTCGGTGGCTGAGTGGGTGCTCGGCGTCATCCTGGCCCACGCCCGCAGCCTGCCGAGGTTCGTGCGCGCCCAGGACGAAGGCCGGTGGGACTTCACGCAGACCGGCACGCTGGTCGGCAAGACCGTGCTGATCCTCGGTTACGGCTCCATCGGCGAGGCGGTGGCGCGGATGGTCGCTCCGTTCGGGGTAACGCTGCTGCCGGTGGCCCGCCACCCGCGCGAAGGAGTCGCCGGGCTCAGCGAGCTGCCGTCCCTGCTGCCCAAGGCGGATGTCGTGGTGCTGCTTGTTCCCGTGACGCCCGCCACCATGGGAATGGTGGACGCGAAGTTCCTCGCTCAGCTGGCCGACGGCGCGTTGCTGGTCAACGCCGCCCGTGGCGCGATCGTCGACACCGAGGCGCTGCTCGCGGAACTGCGCACCGGACGCGTGTACGCCGCGCTCGACGTCACCGATCCCGAGCCACTGCCGTCCGGCCATCCGCTGTGGTCCGCCCCCGGACTCATCCTGACCCCGCATGTGGCGGGGGCCAGCGGCCATCCGATGGCCCGCGCGCTTGCCGTGGCCAAGGCTCAGCTCGTCCGCTACGCGGCGGGAGAGCCGCTGCTGAACGTGGTCGGCGAAGAAGGCTACTGAGATCATCGGCACGCCGATGAGTTTTCGTCCTGAGTCTCGTCGGACTCAGTAGCCAGGGGGTCTGGGGGATCGGCATCCCCCAGAAAGGAGCTGACCATGGACCAGTTCGAGGAACTCGCTCAACGGCACCGGCGCGAGCTGCACGTGCACTGCTACCGGATGCTCGCGTCGTTCGACGAAGCTGAGGACGCGGTGCAGGAGACGTTCCTGCGTGCCTGGCGCGCGCGGGAGAGTTTCGGCGGATCTGGTCAGTTCCGGGCGTGGCTGTACCGGATCGCGACGAACGTCTGCCTGGACCTGCTCCGCTCACGCAAGAGCCCATCGAGGATGACCTCGTTCGCGGAGGTGCCGTGGCTTCAGCCGTATCCCGACGCGCTGCTGGACGAGGTGGCCTCCACCGACGAAGCGCCGGAAGAGGCGGCCATCCGGCGGGAGACGATCTCGCTGGCGTTCCTCGCCGCGCTCCAGGCGCTGCCGCCCCGTCAGCGCGCCGCCCTGATCGCACGTGACATCCTCGGCTGGCCGGCCAGCGAGACCGCCGATGTGCTCGGCACCAGCGTGGCCGCCGCGAACAGCGCCCTCCAGCGGGCCCGCGTCACCATGCAGCAGCACCTGCCGCAGCGCCGCTCCGAGTGGTCCGCCCGCGAGCCGACGGCGGAAGAGATGAATCTGGTCACTGCGTTCATCGAGGCACATGAACGCTGTGACACGGCCGCCGCGATAGCGATCGCCGCGAAGGACCTGCGCGTCACCATGCCGCCCCAGCCGATGTGCTTCGACGGCGTGGAGTCGATCATCCCGCTGATGGCCGAGGCGGGCGTCATGGGCACCTGGCGCCTGATCCCGGTTCACGCCAACCGCATGCCGGCCGCCGCCAGCTACCTGCTGCGGCCGGGCGACACCAAGTATCGCGCCTTCAAGTTCGACATCATGCGCATCGAGGACGGGAGGATCGCGGAGATCACCACCTTCAACGCCGATCTGTTCCCCGCCTTCGGCCTCGAGCCGGTGCTCAGGACGTGACCACGGTCGCGTAGATCGCAGACTTCTTGCTGGCGCCGACCGCGCTTCCCCAGGTGAGGGAGATCCGGCCGCCGGGCAGCTGGGCGATGCCGAACGTGTCACCTGGCCACACCGCGGCGTTGCCGTACTTCGCTGACACCATGACCGCCGGACCGAGCCAGCCGTGGCGGATCGAGAACGGCCGGAGGTAAGTGGCGTAGCCCGGCGCGGGCGCACTGGTCTGCCAGGCAATGTAGGCGATACCGGCCTGGCCGCCCGCTGATTCGGTGATGTGCGGCGCTCGATCGGTATCGGGAGTGACGCGGATCGGCACCGACCAGGTCCGGCCGCCGTCGGCGGAGTACGTCAGCCAGCCGATGTCAGCGGCGGCGGTCTGGGTGTCCCAGGTGACGTACAGGTTCCCGGCGGCGTCGGCGCTGATGTCGCCGTCGATCCACCAGGTCGGCAGGGCCACGGTCCCGTTGGCTGGCCACAGCGCTGGCGGTGACGCAGGCCAGTGCGTCCCGTCCGGCGAGGACGCGAAGAACTCGTATCCGGGCTGGACCGCGAGCGTCCGCTGGCTGGTGGGATGGCCTTCGTAGACAATGTCGATCCGCCCGGCCGGGCCGAGGACGAGGGGAGCGGAGTAGCCGCCACCCAGCGGGAAACGCGGCTCCACGGGGATGATGGGCCCCCAGGTCCGGCCGCCGTCCGAGGAGGCCTGGATAACGGCGTTGAAATCGCCATTGGTGTAGGCGCAGCTTCCCGATCTGGCGCACAGGAGCTTCACCTCCGACCCGGACGGACCGTAGTCCCAGGTGAGGTACACGTGACCGGCGGGTCCGACGGCGATGAAGTCCCGGTCGCCCCAGTCTCCCGGCTTCGGCGGGAAGAGCGAATGGGTTTGCGCGAAGCTGGCACCGTGGTCGCGGGAGGCGGCCACCACCGGATACATGGAGGTGCCCGGCAGGCCGACCGCCCCGTCGGCGTGCATGTAGGAGACGTATACGGTCCCGTCTCCGGCTACCGCGATGGCCGGGTCCCAGCTGTGTCCCAGCGAGCCAGGCACGGCGACCGGCGCGCTGAAGTGCCCGCCGGAATCAGCCGACCAGGCGAAGCCGATACCCCCGCAGCCGATCCAGTCGGCATAGACATGTCCGGGCGCCGCGGCGGCCTCCTCCACCTCCGAGTTGTTCCCCAGGCATCCGGCGCTGATGTCGAGCATCCCCGGCGCTCCGGGCCGCTGGCTGGCGCCCGGCGACTGGCTGCACGCCTGAACCCCGGCCGCGGTCAGCGCGACCAGCACCACGCACCCGATCAGTTTCTTGACCACACACCACCACTATCATCTGGGCGTGACCGAAATTTCGGTGTGGCTGCGACGCGGTACGACGACGGTGGCCGCCGGCCGGGTGGCGCTCGGGCTGACCGCGCTGGCCTGGCCCGCGGTACCCGCCCGTCCCTGGGTTGGCGCGTCAGCGGATGACCTGGCCGCGAAGGTGTTCGGCCGCGCGCTCGGCGCGCGGGACGTAGCGCTCGGACTTGGCGCGCTGGCCGCGCCGACCGGGTCCGCCCGTGCCTGGGTGGCCGCAGGAGCGCTGTCCGATGCCCTCGACGTGCTCGCCAGCGTGGCGTCGTGGCGAGACCTGCCCCGGCTGACACGCTGGCTGGTTGCCGCGTCAGCCGGCGGCGCCGCCATAGTCGGCGCCGCCGGAGCGCTTACCGTCGAGACGCAAGCCCGGTCGCGGCCGTAGTCAGGAGGACGCGGCCTCGGTGGCGCGCTCACCCGACATGTTGACGGCGGGGAACATGCCGGCCTTGGCCTTGCCGGTGAGGGTGTCACCGTCGATCGTCACCGTGCACTTGAGGTTGAGCTTCATCGGCTTGGTGACGGCCTGGTGCCAGGTGACCTCGTTGCCCTGGACCGAGACGTCGGTGAGCGCCGACTCCTCTCCGGAGTCCACGCTGTAGGACGTGCCCTGCCACGTGCCATCGGCCGCCTGGCTGAGTTCCAGCCGGGCGTGCTGCTTGCCGATCGGGGTGTCTATGGTCATGTTCCAGGTACCTGCAGCTGACATGTGCGGTCTCTCCTGTCCACGTTGACGTCACGCGCTGACGTGCAGCCCAGCCCGTTCGGCTAGATCACGTTCTAGTTTTTATCACCGTCAGGATCAGGCTGGCGAGTCCCTGGGGCCAGATGGCTTCGGTGCTCGCCTCGATCTCCGGCAGGGACCACCAGTGCCACGCCGCGATCCCGTCGCGGGCGTGCATGCCGCCGACGTCGACGACGCGGCGGCCCGGCGTGGAAACGCGGGCCAGGAAGAAGCGTTCGTGCTGGCGGACGATCCGCGGTCCGTACCGCATGGTGATCTCGTGGGCGTGAACTTCACCGCCGAGCACGACGTCGGTCCAGCCGGTCTCCTCGGCCAGCTCCCGCAGCGCACCGGCCGCGAAGGATTCCCCTTCATCCAGGCCGCCGCCCGGTGTCGACCAGTGCCGGCCGTTCGGCGGCCCGTCGTCGTACCGGAACAGCAGCACCCGATCCAGTGGATCGAGGACGATGACCCGCCCGGCCTGCCGCAGCGGCAACGCGGTCACAGGTACGCTTCCACCTCGAGGAGCGACCGGACGACGGGCGCTGCCCGGCCTGGGACCGCCGCACCGCGCACGATCTGCACGCCCTTGACGCCTATCGCCTCGGCGCCGGCGCAGAACACCGCCTGGTCGTCCACGAACAGCGCGGCCTCGGCCGCCACCCCGAGCTCCTTGAGCGCGTGCCGGTAGATCCGCGGCGACGGCTTGACGCAACCGACCTCACAGGACAGCACCAGCGCGTCGGCGAGCGCGGCCACGCCAAGGGAGAACAGCAGATCCCTGGTGAACTCGCCACAGTTGCTGACGACCGCGATCTTGATACCGCGTGCCTTCAGCCCCTCCAGGAACGGCATCGTATCGTCGAACACGAACCCGTCGGCCAGCAGCAGCTCCCGCTCCCGGGCGGCGAGCTTGCGCAGCAGATCATCCCGCGGCTCGATGCCGTAGGTCCGCAGGATCAGCTCGTATCCCTCGAGCCTGGACAGCTCTCCGACGCTCAGCGCGGGCTCGAGCCGGACATATGCGTCGTGCATCTCATCCGCGGACAGCCCCGCCAGCTCCGACAGCTCGCGGCCGCGTGCCCCAAAGTCCGCATCGAGCATGGTTCCATACGCGTCAACCAGGCACGCATCCATATAGGCCATTTTCTCATAAGTATTTATCCGGGGGCGGACACCAACCCCCGGAGGGTGAGAGCTACGCTGGCCGGCGTGCTGGAACGGGTCACGGTGACGCGGTATGTGACGCCGCTGCGCGAGGGCGGGTCGCTGCCCGCGCTGGTCGAGGCGGACAACCTGGGGACGTACGTGATGAAGTTCCGGGGTGCCGGGCAGGGGCCGCTCGCGCTGGTCGCCGAGATCATCGCGGGAGAACTGGCGCGCTCACTCGGACTGCGGGTACCGGAACTGGTGCTGGCCGGACTCGACCCGCAGATCGCGGCCAGCGAGCCGGACCCGGAGATCCAGGACCTGCTGCGCGCCAGCGAGGGGCTCAACCTCGGCGTGGACTTCCTGCCGGGCGCGGCCGGATTCGATCCGCTGGGCTGGACCGCCGACAAGACCTTCGCCAGCCAGGTGCTGTGGTTCGACGCCCTGGTCCAGAACGTGGACCGCACCTGGCGGAACCCCAACCTGCTGGTCTGGCATGGGAACATCTGGCTCATCGACCACGGCGCGGCGCTGTACTTCCACCACAACCCAGCTGTATCAGCCGGCACAGGCCCCGACCCGCTGAAGCCCTTCGACGCCAAGGATCACGTGCTCGGCGCCCGAGGGCGGCCCGGGCTGGAGGAAGCCCACGCGACGCTGGAACCACGTGTCACAGGAACGGTGCTGGCGCAAGCAGTGCAGTCCGTTCCCCGTGATTGGTTTGGTGATCTTGACCCGGCGGACTATGTCGCCTACCTGAAGCGGCGCGCGGCGGTCGTGCCGGAGGTGATCCGGCTATGAGTCCCGCGGAGGTGTTCGAGTACGCGGTGGTGCGGGTCGTGCCCCGGGTTGAGCGCGGCGAGGCGATCAACGTCGGGGTGATCGTGTACTGCAAGGCCCGTAAGTACCTGTGCGCGCGGATCGAACTCGACGAGAGGCGGCTGCTGGCGCTGGACCCGCGGGTGGACGTCGGGGCGGTACGCAACGCGCTTGCCGCGTTCGGGAAGGCGTGCCGGGAGGGACCGCTGGCCGAGCGGCCGCTGGGGGAGCGGTTCCGGTGGCTCACCGCGCCGCGGTCGACGATGGTGCAGCCGGGGCCCGTGCACACCGGGCTCACCGACGACCCGGACGGGGAACTGGACCGGCTGTTCGGCGAGCAGGTCCAGGTGTAGTTACCCGGCCCAGCGGAGGACCAGCGGGTCGCGGGCGCGGGCCAGGTCCAGGAGGCCGCGGCGGGTCCGGGGGGAGACCGGGCCGAATGGCGCACGGGTGCGCTCCGAGCCGATGACGCCTCCCTCGGCGAGCAGGATCTTCTGCGCGCGAAGGCCGCACTGGCGGTTCTCGAAATGCAGCAGCGGCAGCAGGCGCTCCCACTCGGCCGCGGCGCTCGCCCGGTGGCCGGCCGCATAGCTCCGCACGATCTTGCCAAGCTCGTGGGGGATCGTCGAACTGGGCATCGTGCCCACCGCGCCCGCGTCGAGGTCCGGTATCAGCGTCACCGACTCCTCACCGTCGAACCGGCCCGGCAGCGCTCCGGCCAGCGCGCTCAGCTTGTCGGCGGCGAACGGGACCTCGACCTTGACGTGGGTGATCCGGGGGACCTCCTTGACCAGGTCGATGAGCAGCGGCGCGGGGAGAGCCGTCGTCGACAGCGGGGCGTCCTGCACCATGATCGGGATGTCGATCGCGTCGGCCACCCGACTGAAATACTCGATGACCTGACCGGCCGGGACCGCCATCGTGACGCCGAAGAACGGTGGCATGACCATCACCATGGCCGCGCCCATGTCCTGGGCGGCGCGGCTGCGGAGCGCCGTGACCCGGGCGCTGTAGTGGCTGGTGGTGACGATCACCGGCAGCCTGCCCGCGACGTGCTCCAGGGCCTTCCTGGCGACCGCGTCCCGCTCGGCGTCGGTCAGCGAGAACTGCTCGGAGTAGTTGGCCAGCACGCATACGCCGTCGACTCCGGCGTCCATGAGGTAGTCGAGCACCCGGGCCGTTCCGTCGAGGTCGAGGGCCTCGTCGTCATGGAAGATCGTGGGCAGCACCGGGGTAACCCCGGTCAGCGCCGCGGCTTCGGCGTTCATGATCGCTCGTTCAGGCTGGTCAGGTGGGCGCGCAGCGTTTCCCACGGGAAGACGGCGGGTTCCGGGGTGGCGTCGGGCAGGTTCGCCGGGTCGTAGATCAGCGTTATGCCCCAGTCGCGCAGGTCGGCGATGCTTCGCTGGAACGCCGGGTGCCGGGACAGGTGGACGTTCGGCCAGGGGACGACGATGATCGGCAACCCCATGCCGACGGCCTCGTTCAGCAGGCCGAGGGCCAGCGTGTCGCTGATCCCGCTGGCCAGCTTGTTGACGGTGCTGAACGTGGCGGGCGCGACCACCATGGCGTCCGCGGGCGGGAGGACGTCCCCCTCGTACGGCTGCTTGTAGTTCACGCGGACCGGGTGCCCGGTCAGCGTCACGAGATGCTCGGTGTCCAGGAACCTGGCTCCGTCCGGCGTGGCGATAACGCACACGTCCCAGCCCTGCCCCTGGGCTGACTGGACGAAGCCGGCGACCTGTCCGGCGGGAGGACCGCCGCAGGCGATGACGTAGAGGACGGGTGCCACGGTCTATGAGACTAGTCCGGTGTGGTCCCATGGGGACATGAAGGTGCGGATAGGCATTTCCCTCGGCCCGGGCGGAACGCCTTCCGGGTTCGGCGACGCCGTCGATCAGCTCGAGCAGGCCGGAGTCGACTCCCTGTGGCTACCCGAGAACGTGTACGGCTCCCTGGTCGACCCGTTCACCGGGATGGCCTTCGCGCTGTCACGCACCATCCACCTGAAGGCCGGGAGCGGCATCTCGGTGCTGCCGGGGCGTCATCCGGTGCTGGTGGCCAAGCAGCTTGCGTCGCTGGCCGGGCTGGCGCCCGGGCGGGTGCTGCCGGTGTTCGGGCTGCGGCCGGCCCAGCAGGAGGAACGGGCCCTGTTCCCGGTTCCCGCGGGACGGCGCGCCGAGGTGTTCGACGAGGCGCTGACGCTCCTGCGGATGCTGCTGACCTCGGAGAACGTCTCGTTCGAGGGAGAGTTCTTCACGGTTTCCGGCGCGCGCACCGGGCCGCTGCCGGCCAAGCCGCTGGACATCTGGCTGGGCGGGAGCGCACCCGCCGGACTGCGGCGAGCCGGCCGGCTGGCGGACGGGTGGCTCGGGGCGCTGCTGACCCCGGCCGAGGCGGCCGCGGCCGTCGGCATCATCACCGAAGCGGCGGCCGAGGCCGGGCGGACGGTGGATGACGATCACTTCGGGCTGAGCGTGGCGGTGACGTTCGACGGCATTCCGCCTTCGCTGGTGGCGTCCGTGCGGCGGCGGCGGCCGGACGCGGACCCGGCGACGCTGGTGGCCCATGGCTGGGACGGGGCGCGACGGCTGCTTTCGCAGTACGTGGACGCGGGGCTGAGCAAGTTCGTGATCCGGCCGGTCTCCGCCGACGGCATCGGCGAGTTCGTGGAGGGTTTCGTCCGCGAGCTGACGCCGCTCCAGAGCGGGTTACAGCGGCGGTCGCCGGATCCACGGCTGGGCCAGCTCCAGGGCCTTGCCGACACGGAACACGGTTGCGTCGTCGTAGGTGTGGCCGACGATCTGGATGCCGGTCGGCAGGCTTTCCGCGTAGCCGCTCGGCACGGCGAGGACCGGACAGCGGTTGCTGATGTTGAACGGGACCGTCATCGTGGCGGTCTCCGGCGGCCCCAGCACCTCGCCCTCCTCGGGTCCCAGCTGGTCGTACGCGGCGGGCAGGCCGGGCCTCGTGGTGGTGGGACAGATCAGCGCGTCAAACGGTTGCATCGCCTCGGCCAGCTCGCGTTGCATCCGGGCCTCGGTGCGCAGCCCGTCGAGGAAGGAGAGGTGCTCCTTCGCCCACGCCATCTGGTCGGCGAGCGCCACGGTGTACGGCATCAGCTCCGCGCGGTGATCCCTGGCGATCTCGCTGATGATGGCACCGAAGATCTGGGTGAAGTGGACCGCCGATGTGCGGCGGATCTCCTCGTGGGTCCACGGCAGCTCGATCTCCTCGACCGTCGCTCCCGCGTCGGCCAGGATCCGCGCCGCCGCCCGGGTATTGGCCGCGACATCCTCGCCAACCGGGTAGTCACCTAGCCGGACGCACAACGCCAGGCGCATTCCGGTGATGGGCTCGTAGGTGGCCGGCAGCGTCAGCCGCGGCCGCAGCGACGTGTGGTCGCGCGGATCGGGCCCGATCAGCACGTTGGCGAACGCGACGCAGTCGTCCACCGTCCGGGCGAGCGGTCCGTCCCCGCGGTAGAAGTCGGCGGCCAGCGGCGGCGCGCCCGGGATGCGCCCGTACGGCGCCTTGAACCCGACGGTGCCGGTGAACGCGGCCGGGACCCGGGTCGACCCGGCGATGTCCGAGCCGGAGGCGAGCAGCGTCGTCCCGGCGGCGAGCGAGGCGGCCGAGCCTCCCGACGAACCGCCCGGCGTGCAGGCGGTGTTCCATGGGTTACGGGTGACGCCCCACATCCGCGTGTGCGTGAAGAAGGTGCAACTGAACTCGGGTGTCGTGGTGCGCGCGTGGATGATCCCGCCGGCGGCCAGGATGCGATCGATGACCGGCGCGTTCTCGGTCGCGACATTCCCGGCGTTGACCAGTGAACCCTCGGTGAACGACCGCCCCGCGATGGCGTGCTTCTCCTTGGTGGCAACCGGGATGCCTTCCAGCGGGCGGGGCTCCCGGCCGCCCTTGCCGAGGTAGCGCCCCTCGGCCTCCCGTGCCTGGTCGAGCGCCTCGGCGAAGAGCCGTTCGGCGAAGGCGTTGATCACCGGCTCGACCTTCTCGGCCCGTTCGATGACGGCCCGCATGAGCTCGACCGGGGACAGCTCACGGGCACGGAACAACCTCAGGGCCTCGGTGGCGCTCAGATAATGAAGGTCCATGAACCCATGGTGCGCCCAGCCGGGTCAGCCGACAAACGTCACGAACCCGCCCTCTGGTGTAGCGGATCGAAGTCGCGGTTCCGCGGTGCTACCGGATAGGCATGAATGTCCGCTAAGACCCGAACGGGATCTGGATTAAGAAGTCGCGCGGATAGGTGAGTGATCACGGTCGCCTGGCCGGGCGGTCGTCCCATCGGTACAGGGTCCAGGCCTGCCGGATGAGGCTACGGACAGTGATGATGGTGTCGGCGAGGTCGAAGAAGGCGTCGATGACCTCCTCGTTGCGTTCGTAGCAGCGCTGGAGCCGGTTGAATGCGTTGTGCCAGGCGTTGGTCCGCTCGACGTGCCACCGCTGGCCTGCCTGGATGGGGGCCTTGTCGCCTTTATGAGCGATTTCCCCGGCCATATCGCGTCCGGCGAGTTCGTCGCGGGTCTTCTGCGAGTCGTAGCCCGCGTCGAGATGGACGGTGATGTCGTCTGGCAGCGGGCCGAGGTCGTCGAGTTTGTCCAGCGTGGGGGCCAGCAGCGGGGAGTCGTGCCGGTTCGCGGGGGCGAGTACCCGGTCCAGCGGGATGCCGTAGCCCTCGACCAGCAGGGACCGTTTCATGCCCAGCTTGCGGCGGTCCACCGGGCTGGGCCCGGCGCATTGGCCGCCGCCGGGAGCTTTGGTGATGCACCCGTCGACCGCCAGGTCCTGCAGGAGGAGGCCGACGATGCGGTCATAGGAATCGAGGGCGATCTGCTTGAGCCGGGCGAAGATCCCGGCCTTGATCCATTCGTTGCGGCGTTCGCGGATCGTGGTGGCTGAGCAGCTGCAGTCGGCGATCGACTCATATGAGCAGCCGAATCGCAGGATCTGGATGAGTTTCTCGAAAATGATCCGGTCCGGGATCCGCGGCTTGTGGCAGCCCAGCGGGTGAGCAGGGTCATAGACCGGGCGATCGGGCAGCAGCGCGGCGAACTGGTCCCAGAGGGGCTCCAGCAGCCATGATGGGATGGCAGGCACAGGGACTCCCGTGATCACTGAGCGTAGACAACTCGAATGATCACGGACCCTGTGCCTGTCTCGCCTCAGGACACGCCGAAGTCCCTCAGATCACGCCAATCCGCGCGGGCTCTAAGACGGAATTCCCGGGCGGTGGCGGCGTCCTCGCGTGGTTGTTTCGGGCTTCGTGGTGCTTTTTGTGCAGCGGGGTGCACCAAAGTAACCACAAGGCCCGGATCAACCGCGATAACTGCCCGGTATGCCCGTTTCCCGGAGCGCATGCGCCGGCCGGACTGCGGCCGCAACGGTTCCGGGCGCCTCAGCGCCCGCTATGTCGCCCCTCGTTAAGGTGCCGTGCTAGCCTGGGAAACCCGCGCGTATCGCCGCATAGCGGGCATACCGGCCAGCCATGTTGCGGAAATTAGGAGCCTTCCGGAGGAAAGGGCGCCGGAAACCGGTACCCTTTCTTCCGCGAAGCTCTTTTATTCCGTGTCGTCCCGTGAAACCGTCGTGCACATAATGGTCAATCCCGGCAAATTCGGACGACCATTCAGGGAAATCCGGGAACTCGGCTTAAGGTAACCGTCCACGATCTTCTGGCGAGCTGATTACCGCTGCCGTCAACTCCCGCAAATGCTGAAATGCCGGATATGTCCGAGAGTGGAGACGGGACACCTGGCGGGGTGTGGGGCGTGCTTGGGCTGGGCTGAGTGCGGCGCGCCTCGCCGGGCTTGCGGCGCGCGCCTCGCTGGGCTGAGTGCGGCGCGCGCCTCGCCGGGCTTGCGGCGCGCGCCTCGCCGGGCTTGGGGACGCGCCTGTCAGGGGCGGTCACGCGTTACGATTCGAAGGTTATGAGTGCGAGCGCAGAGTCCAGCGCGAGCGACACGGGCAACGCGACCAACGCGAGCGCGCTGGATCTTGACGCGCTCGCGGTCAGCGACAGGTTCCGGCTGTTCAACTTCACCCGGCGCGATGACCATGTCGCCTACCTGTGGGTGCTGCGCGCGCTGGACCGGCTCCGTGCCGTGCACATGGTGCAGGCACACAGCGACGACGTGGCGCAGGCACTCAAGGAGCTCGGCGGCATCCACGACGAGGTCCCGACCCTCGACGGCCGGCTGAGAGAGCGCCTGGACGCCCTGGCCGAGGACAAGATGCTGCACCGCCTCGAGGACGCGTCCCGGGCGGGCAGCCTGGCCAGGTACCGGAACCGCCAGTCCGTCTACCAGTTCAGCGAGCTGGGTTACCGGGCGTTCACCGCGGTGGAGGACGTGCTCGGGGCCAGGATCCGCGACGCCAACCTGTCCCGCCTGGTGTTCTCCGATATCCTCGACGACCTCAGGGCCCTGGCCGGCGCCACGAACCAGAACGACAAGGACCAGGTGTACCGAAGGCTTTCCCGTCTCGACACCGTCCTGGACGACATGTCGCGGCGGGCCGCGCAGTTCCACCTCACGCTGGGCGAGATCATCCGCTCGACCGACACCTCACCGGACACGTTCCTGCGGTACAAGAACGCCCTGCTCACCCACATGACCGACTTCATGGCCGAACTCGACCGCTACCTGCCCCGGCTGGCCGCCGCCGTGGCGGCCGTGGACGAGGAGCCGATGTTCCGCCTGGCCGCCGAGGCCGACGAGCGCCCGTTCCTGTCGTCCGGCGACCGGTACGACGACTGGCGCAGGAGATGGGCCGCCCTCCGCGCCTGGTTCGCCAACGCCAACGCCAACGACAACGCCAACGCCAACGCCAACGCCAACGCCAACGATAACGCCAACGACGGCACGCGGGAGTCCAGGGCCGAGGGGCTGCGCACCGCCACCCGTGCCGCGGTCTCCGGGGTGATCGCGCTGCTCCGTCAGGTCACCGAGGCGCAGCGCGGGGGAGTGAACCGCTCCTCCCAGCTCAGGCACCTCGCCGAGTGGGTGTTCAGCGCCCCTGACGAAGGATCGGCCTACGCCCTGATGTCGGCCGCGTTCAACATCAGGTCAGCCCGGCATCTCGGCGGCGCGCACGACGACGCCGAACAGATCTCCAGCCGCGTGGCGTGGTGGGACGCGCCGGGCGTGGAGATCTCGGTCACGCTGTTCAGGCGGGGAAAGCCCCCCACGCCGGGCGTCCCGCAGCCCGCCAGGGCCAGCCCCGCCATCAAGGCGGAGCTCAGACGCCGCCAGGCCGCCGAGCGCCATGCCGGGCGTGCCGCCGCTGAGCGCCTGCTGCGGAACGGCGCGCACGACAGGATCCTCGACGAGAACGAGACGAGGGTCCTGCTCAGGCTGCTCACCCTGGCCACGGAGGCACGCACCGTGGTGGCCGGCCGCCTCACGACCGCGACCGGCGGCAACGACGTGCTCACCATGCGCCTGGTCCCCTCGGATCAGGGCAGCGCCGTCATGACCCAAAACGGCGTCCTCCATCTCCCCGGCTTCACGCTGCGACTCGAACCGGCGAGGCGGTGACAAACCCATGGCCCCGTCAGCAGCCGCGAACGTCCAGCTCAGCGACCTAGGGTCGTACCAGCACGCGGTCCGGCTCGTGCTCACCCACGACGTGATCACCGCCACCCATCCGCGTCCGGGCATCCTCGAGCAGGTCCTGCGCTGGGCCGACCAGATGACGAAGGACTTCCGCGACCTGCTCGGCTACACGCTCATCGCCACGACCCGCCAGGTGCGCGTCATCCGGCGGCTCGACGCGCTCGACCCGACCCAGTCGGCCAGCTTCTCGTCCAAATCGGGCAGGCCGTTCGACCGGCGCCGCCTCGCCTACCTGTGCCTGGTCCTGGCCAGCTTTCAGCGGTCCCGTGTCGAGATCAGCCTGGCCGACCTGGTCCGCGCGTTCACCCCGGCCGCGAACGCCATCGAGGGCCTGGGCTTCGATCCGACGGTGACCGCCCACAAGGCCGCGGTCGTGGACGTGCTTGACTGGCTGGTGGACCGCGGCGCGCTCAAGCTCTCCGACGGGTCCCTCGAAGCCTGGGCGCAGGACACCGAAAGCGGCGACGCGCTCTACGACATCGATCACGATATCTGCGCGGCGCTGTTCCGCCCGGCGCGGCCGTTGCAGCACCTGACCAGCGCCGCCGGACTGCTGGACGCCACGTTCGTCAGCGCCAAGCGGGGCGCGCAGCGCGAGGCCGCGGCCCAGCGTGCCGCCCGCGCGCTGGTCGAGTACCCGGTCGTCTACTACGCGCGGGCCGAACCGGAGATCGCCGAGGCGCTCCGTTCCCAGGGCGTGGCCGAGAACCTGGCCCGGCTCACCGGGCTGGCCGTGGAGCGCCGCGCCGAGGGGATCATGCTGGCCGACGCCGGCGGCCGCTTCACCGACCGCCCGTTTCCCGGCCGGGGCGGTGCGGTCAACCGCGCGGCTGGCCTGCTGCTGGCCAAGATCGCCGACCTGCTTGAGGACCAAGGCGAGACGCTGACCAGCCTCGAGGTCCCCGCGGACGCCGAAGACCAGCGCGACCTGCTGACCAGGATCGACTCCGCGCTGCCGATGGCCGGGGTAGTGCGAGAGCTGGCCTGGTCCGCGCCGGCGGAAAATCACGATTACCACGAACGTACGGTGGTTCCTCCCCTGGCACCCGCGCTTCTCGCACCGTTCGTTGAGCTCAGCAGGCTTCACGTCATGATCGGCGAACTCTACGACGAGCTTGGCGCCGCCTCGTTCACCATCACCTGGCAGCATGACCGGCGCGGCCTGCTGAACGCCGCGCTGGCGTTGCTCGCGGACCTGCGGCTGCTCCGGCCGGTGCCCGGCGGGGTGCTGGTGCTGCCCGCCGCGGCCAGGTACCGCACTATCAAGCTGGCGCTACCCGTCCGGCACGCCGATGGCCAGATGGCTCTGGAGCTGGGATGACCGGCCGCTTCCGGCCCGCCCGGGCGGGTGTGATCAACGTGTGGGACTACGTCGACGAGGAGTGGGCGTTCGCGGACGGCCGCCTGGCGCTGCGCGGCCACAACGGGTCGGGCAAGACCAAGGCGCTCGAGGTGCTGTTCCCGTTCGTGCTCGACGGGGTGGCCGACTCCCGCCGGCTTGACCCGTTCAGCGGGGAGAACCGCACGATGAAGTCCAACCTGCTGTACCGCGGCCAGGAGTCCGAGTACGGCTATGTGTGGATGGAGTTCTCTGCTCCTCGGGACGAAACGGTGACGCTGATCATCGGGATGCGCGCGCACCGCAACACCGACGGCGTGCGGATGTCGTTCTACGTCACCGGCAGGCGGCTCGGCGTGGATTTCGGCTTGCTGTCGGCGGATTCCCGGCCACTGACCGAACGCCAGCTCAAGGCGGTCCTGGAACCCGAGGCGTGGCGCAGGACCGCGACCGAATACCGGGACCTGGTGGACGCGAGGCTGTTCGGCCTGGGGCGGGAGCGGTACGCGCAGCTGCTTGATCTGCTGCTCGCGCTGCGCCGCCCGCTGCTGGCCAAGGATCTCGACCCGGGCAAGGTGTCCGACACGCTGAGCTCGGGACTGAGCCCGGTCGACGAGGACCTGGTGCAGCAGGCGGCGCGGGACTTCGAGAACCTCGCCGCCGTGCAGAAGCTCTTCGACGACCTGACCGCGGCGAACGCGGCCGTGCAGGAGTTCCTCACCCACTACGTGGCCTACCTGCGGGCCCACGTGAAGTTCCAGCTCGACCGGGTGCGGGCCCGGATGGAGACGGCCGGCGATCACGCGGAGAAGATCACGCGAGCCGAGGCCGAGCACCAGCGCGCGCTGCGTGCCGAGCACGACGCGGAAACCGCGCGGAACGCCCGGCGCGGCGAGGGCGAGCAGCTCCAGGGCAGGCTGGCCGGCCTGCGGAACTCCGAGGAGTACAAGGCCCAGGGCAGGATCGAGGACAAGCGGCGTGAGGTGGCCCAGCGTGCCCAGGAGCTGGAGAACCAGCGCCGCCAGCTCGGTCGCGACGAGCGCCAGATCGCGGATTTGCGAGCCGCGGCGGACAAGCTCGCCCGCCGGGCGGCGCAGGCCCGCCACGAAGCGGACCGGTACGGTCTCGCCCTGGACGACGCCGCGCAGCGATCCGGCATCGCCGACGACGGCTTCGGCCCGGTCGACCCTGGCGACGATCTGCTGAATACCGCGCGGGCGCGGGTCGCGGCACGCCGCGACGACGTCGGCGAGATCAGGCGGCTTCTCGAGGCCATCCGCGACGCCAGGTCCAGACGCGACTTCACCGAGCAGGATCTCGGCCGCAAGGAAACCGCGGAACGCGACGAGGAGCAGGCGTCCGCCGTAGCCGCCGGGAACCTGGCGCAGGCGCGCCAGTCAGCCGCCGCCGAACTGGCGTCCTGGACCGCCCACTGGGCCGCCTTCGCGGACGCTGCCGAGCCCCTGGCCGGCGCGCTCGATCGTATCGGCGAACCGGGCGAGCCCGGCCTCGGCGAGCTGTTCGGCCAGCTCACCGCCGAGCGCCAGGCCGCCGCGATCACCGAACGGGCCAACCTCCAGACCCAGCTCCGCGACCTCCGCCAGCACCTCGCCGGGCTGCGCGCCGAACGGGACGCGATCGCCGCCGAGCAAGACGACGCGCCGCCGCCCAGCGACCTGCGCCCGGCCAGCCGCGAGGATCGCCCCGGCGCCCCGCTGTGGCAGCTGGTCCGGTTCGCGGACTCGCTCGACGACACCCGGGCCGCGGCGATCGAAGGTGCCCTGTACGGAGCCGGCCTGCTCACCGCCTGGCTTCACCCTGATCCAGCCCTCACCCGCGAGGCCATAGCCGCCGCCGAGGCTGACGGCTACCTGCTTCCCGGGCCGCCCGCCGACGGCCGGACGCTCGCTGACGTGCTCGTCCCGGAAGAGGAAAACCCCGCCATAGCCGCCGTCCTCCGCTCGATCGCGCTCACCGACGACGTTCTCGGCGCGGCATCGTCCCCGGCCGTCAGCACCAAGGCGCAGTTCAGTTACGGCGTCCATGTGGGCGCGCGGCCCAAGGTTGCCCCCGAGTTCATCGGCGCGACGAACCGGGCCAGCCGGCGCCGCGCCCGGCTGGCCGAGCAGGACGAGCTGATCGCCGAATTCGTCGCCGAAGAGCAGCGCCGCGCCGCCGGCCTGGACCGGACCGAGGCGCTGCTCGCGGACCTGCGCAGGGCACGCAAGGAACTGCCGGACACCCGTCCGGTTGCCCGGGCCGCCGAGGCCGTCGCCACGCACGCCGCCTTGCTCGCCAGGGCACGCGACGACGCGGCCGCCGCCCGGAAGGCCCTTGACGTGTCGATCGCGGAGGTCGACGCGAAGACCCGCCAGCTCCGCCAGGCCGCGGCCGAGCGCCGGATGCCCACCGCGACCGAGCAGGTGGACGCGATTGCCCGCGCCGCCGCCGAATTCGAGAACGCGGCGACCCAGCTGCACGCCGAACGCGCCAAGCTCGCCCAGGCCGAGGAGGACCTCGCCGCGCAGGCCGAGACGATCGAGCGGCGCAGGCTCGAGTACGCCGAAGCCGCCGGCGCCCTCGACGACCGCGAACGCGTCCAGGCGGCGCTGGAAGAGGAGTTCCGCACGCTGGAGGAGACCCTCGCCGCGGATGTCCAGCAGGTGCTCGAGCAGATCCGGAGAACTGAGGCGCTCATCGAGGAGTCCGCGCGCGAGTATCGCGAGCTGGACATCCGGGCCCGCGCCGAGCACGACAAGGCCACCGGCGCGGACCGGGACGTGCGCAACGAACGCCAGGCGTTCGCCGAAGCGGTCGGCCAGCTGCACGAGCAAGCCAGGCAGTTCGGCGACTACGCAAGGCCGGAGATCCGCACGCTGCTCGGCGTCAGCGACACTACCCCCTGGCCCGGCGCTGCCCCCTGGCCGGATCCGGCGAACCTCGGCGATGACCTCACGGCCGTGCTTCCGCTGGACGTGGCGGCTATCCTCGACGCCTTCGGTGACGCGACACGCGGCGGCCGTCAGGTCACCGACGGGATGCTGAAGAACACCGCGGACCGGATGTCGGTCGCGCTCAAGGACTTCACCGAGGCCCTCGCCGCGTGCGATCAGGACTACCGGGTGGACTGGGAGCCCGGCGCGGTGGTCACCGTGCTCGTGATCGACGACGAGGGCCGCAAGCCGGTGGCCGGCTTCGCCGCCCGGATCGCGGACCGCGCCGCGGAGCAAGGCATCCTGCTGGAGGAGCGGGAGCGCAAGGTGCTGGAGGACGAACTGCTCGCCGCCCTGGCGCAGCAGATCCACGGCCGGGTCATCGCCGCCCGCGATCTCACCCGGGACATGAACTCCGACACGAGGTCCAAGCCGATGTCGTCGGGGATCGCGATCGGCATCCGCTGGGGGCAGTCCGACAAGATCACCGACCTCCAGCGGTCCGCGTCCCGGCTGCTCGAACGCGACTCGCCCGGTCCGGAGCGGCTCGCCGAGCTGCGCGGCCTGCTCCGCGAGATGATCCGGGAATACCGGGCCGGCCACCCCAGGGCGACCTATCGCGAGGCGCTGGCCAGCGTGCTGGACTACCGTTCCTGGCACGGTTTCGAGCTGCTGCTGATCCAGCCCGGCGAACCCGAGGTGCGGCTGACCCGGGCCAGGCATTCGGTGATGTCCGGCGGCGAGAAGTCCGCGGCGATCCACCTGCCGCTGTTCGCCGCGGCCAACGCGCTGTACTCCTCGGCCAAGGATCACTGCCCGCGGATGATCGCGCTCGACGAGGCGTTCGTCGGCATCGACGAGCGGTACAAGCCGGACCTGTTCGGCCTGGCGGTCAAGTTCGACCTGGACCTGTTCATGACCGGTCACGACCTGTGGGTCACCACCGCCACCGTGCCGATGATCGCGCACTACGACATGTACCACGACAAGACCACGCGCACCGTCTCGTCGCTGCTCATGCTGTGGGACGGTCAGCAGCTCATCGATGGAGCGGTCGGCTATGCCGACAACGAAGCCCTGGTGACGGAACTGCTGGGCTTCCGCCCGACCCGGCACGCGCCGCTCGGCACGGCTTCGACGCTGTATCCGCCAGCCGAGACCGTTGAGGAAGACGACTACGATGCCGAATCCGTTTGAGGCGCCAGAATACCGGCGGCTCCTGCGGGCGGCCCGCCGGTCCCTGGAGCGCACCGGCGGCGATCTTGACGGCTCGGTCAGCGTCAGCAGCCCGGACGACGCCGAACGCAAAGCCATCATCGGCGTCACCGGGCAGTACCGGCCCGCCGGAACGGCGCGGCTGACCGTGCGGCTCGCCGAGCTTGACGCCGCGGTGCGGGAGGCGGCCGGCCGCGGGCTGCCGGAACTGCTCGCCGAGCTGGGCGGTCCGCTGCGCGATCGGCCGGCCGAGCTGGCGTCGCACGTCGCGGAGCGGGAGACCACCATCCGTTCGTTGGAAAAGAGCCTTTTGTTTGCTGAATTCGAGTGGTTCCGGGAGTGGATCGGGGCGGTGGCGCGCGACGGGACGCTCACGAAGCTGGTGAATTCCGGCGAGCAGTGGCGGATCGCGCAGGCGGTGCGGGTGCTTGAGTTCCTGGCCGCGCGGGACGGGGTTCCGGTGCTGCTGCCCGAGCTGGCCGCGGCCGTGACCGGCGACACCAAGGCGCTCAACCCGGGAACGGTGCTGTCGACGCTGGTCTTGCGTGCGCTGTCGCTGCGTTCATTGGAGCTGGGGGCCGGCGGTCCGGCCCGGTTCGACACCGCGCAGGCGCGGCGGGAGCTGTGGGATGTCAGCGACGTCGTGGTCGACGATCTGGCCAGCCGGGTGCTGGTGCTGAACCTGCCGGCTTCCGGGGATGGCCTGGGGGAGTGGCTGACCGGGGCGGCGTGCCGCGGTGTTCCGTTCTACGTGACGTTGCAGCAGCTCCTGGCCATGCCGGTGCGGATCGGCGAGGCGGCGGTGTACGTGTGCGAGAACCCGGCCGTGCTGCGGCGGGCGGCGTCCGATCTGGGTGCTTGTTCGGCGCCGCTGCTGTGCGCCGAGGGACGGCCGTCGACCGCGTTTCACCAGCTGGCGTCGGCTGTGGTGGCCGGCGGCGGCGGGTTGCTGTACCACGGGGACTTCGACTGGCCGGGCGTGGCGATCGCCGCTTCGGTCATGGCCCGCCACGGCGCCCGCCCGTGGCGGTTCGGCGCGGCGGACTATACCGCCGGGCTGCGGGACGATTCGATGCTGCTAGGCGGCTCGCCGCAGTCGACCCCCTGGGATCCGTCGCTCGGTGCGGTCATGACGTCCGCCGGCCGGGTCGTCTACGAGGAATCCGTCGCTGGTCCGCTCATCGACGATCTGTGCACCGGAGGTGAGGCGTGACTGAGGCGCCGCGGCCGGAGGCCCAGGCCAATTCAACGCTGCTGCTGCGGAATGGGCGGCTGCTGGACGTGGTGGCCGGTGACTACACCGAGGGCGACCTGCTCGCCGTGGACGGCCGGATCGCCGAGGCCGGGCCGGGGCTGACCGCGCCGGCCGGTGCCGAGGTCCGCGATCTTCGCGGCGCCTTCGTGCTGCCCGGGCTGATCGACGCGCATGTCCACGTCACCGCGTTCACCGCGGATCTGGCTTCGCTGGCCGAGACGTCACCGTTCTACCTGGCCGCGCACGTGGCGAAGATCATGAGCGGGATGCTGGATCGCGGCTTCACCACCGTCCGCGACGTGGCCGGCGGCGACTACGGAACCGCCGCCGCCCAGGCCGAGGGGCTGATCCGCGGCCCGCGCCTGTTCTTCGGCGGGCGCGCGCTCAGCCAGACGGGCGGCCACGGCGACAGCCGCGGTCCGGGCAGATACGTGATCGACGAACACGCGACGGGAGCGGACTGCCGGATCGCCGACGGCGTGGACGCGGTGCGCGCCGCCGCCCGCGACGAACTGCGCAAGGGCAGCCACCACATCAAGGTGATGGCTTCCGGCGGCGTCGCCTCGCCCACCGACCGGATCGACTCGGTCCAGTACTCGATGGATGAGCTGCGCGCGGTGGTGGACGAGGCCGCGGCGGTCAACCGGTACGTCGCCGCGCATGCCTACACCGCACGCGCGGTCAACCGGGCGATCGAGGCCGGCATCCGGTCTATCGAGCACGGCAATCTCATCGACGATTCGAGCGTCGCGTTGCTGGCCGATCCGGGCCGGGATGTGTTCCTCGTGCCGACGCTGGTGACGTACTGGGCGCTGAAGCGGGAAGGCCGGGAGTCCGGCATGCCGGAGCGAAGCTGGCGCAAGGTGGACGAAGTGCTGGACGCCGGGCTGTCCTCGCTCGAGCGTGCCTACCGGGGAGAGGTCCGGCTGGTCTTCGGCACCGACCTGCTCGGCGGCATGCACCGGCACCAGAACGAGGAGTTCCGTATCCGCGCCGAGGTGCAGCGGCCGCTGGACGTGATCCGCTCGGCGACCAGCGAGGCCGCGGTGCTGCTGCGAGCCGAAGGCCAGCTAGGGACGCTCACGATCGGCGCGCACGCCGACATGGTCGTCCTTGACGGCGACCCGCTGCACGATATCGGCGTGCTCGCCGACCCGGCCGCGCACATGCCGCTGGTGGTCCAGGGCGGTGCCGTCGTCCGGGACGCCAGTTCTTTACGGAGAAACCACAGATGCGCGCGCGGTCCTGGCCGGTGGTGACGGTCTGTCTCGTTGCTACCGGGGGTTTCTGCGTGCTGGTGCAGGGACCGCTGTGGAAACAGGACAGCGCCCTCGCCGCGCTGAACCTGACCTGCTCGCTGGTCTTCGTGTTTACCGGGCTGATGCTCCGCCGGGAGCCTGGGCAGAACGGTGTGGCCTGGGCACTCGTGCTGGCCGGGGTGTTCCGCTCGGTGGATTTCATCGATGCGTGGAACGGTCCGTGGCCGTGGTACGGGCTGGTCTTCGGCGGGGTCGATCGGCTGTTCGGCGCGTACGCATTGCTGCGTTACCCGAATTACTCGCTGTTTCGGTACCAGCGGATCTACCTCATGACGCTGACCGTCTGGATGCTGCTCGGCCGTGTACTGATCTCGATCACGTCAACCGCGCAATGGAACGGCGGCTCCGCGTCATGGTGGTGGCCCGATCTGTTTCCGGATCAGCACCTGAATGATCTCCTGAATTATGTGGTCAACGCCGGCGAGGGCCTGCTCGGCGCGGCGTTGCTCGTCCTGCTGGTGATGCGGCTCAGGCAGGCCAGGAGCCTGGACCGTATCGTCATCGCCCCCATCATCCTGGCCGGTGTCGCCGCCGTGATCGCGGCCAGCGTGTCGGCGCTGAACCAGATGCTGGTCAGCCTCAGCGCCACGCCCAACGGCGCGTACTTCGTGGAAAGCGCGGTGGACCTGGCCGTGCCGCTGGCCTTCGGCGTCGCGGTGATACAGCGGGTGCTGCTGGTCCGTAACCTGACCGCGCTGACCGCGCGGATCTCGGCCGCCGCCGACGTTAGCTCGGTGCGGTACGCGCTCCAGGCCACGCTGCATGATCCGACCCTGGAGGTTGTCGAGCTTTCGGCGCTTTCACCGCCTTCGCCGGAAATGCATCCGGGGGATCGGCTGGTCGAGGTTATCCGCACCGAGGCGGGCACGCCGATCGCGGTCATCATCGCGGACCCCGCCCTGGAGCGCTATCGTGGCTTGTTCGACGCCGCGGTGCGGACGAGCGAGCTGGCGCTGAGACATGCTCAGCTCCAGGCCCAGGCGGCGCGCGAGAAACTGGAACAGGTCCGGGCGTCACGGGCGCGCATCATCGAAGCCGGGGTGGCCGAACGGCGCCGGATCGAGCGCGACCTGCACGACGGGGTGCAGCAGCACCTGCTGGGACTGGCCGCCAGCCTGACGGCGGCGATGACCCGCACCGCCGACCCGGAAGCGACCGAGGCTTTCCGCCAGGCGCGTGAGGGCCTCAGGGAGATCCTGGCCGAGTTGCGCGACCTGGCGCATGGGATCCACCCCGCGGTGCTGTCGCAAGCCGGCCTGGTGGCGGCGCTGGAGGAGGTCGTGGAACGGCTGCCGCTGCCGGTCCGGGTGACCGCTCCAGCGTCCCTTGCCGGTACCGGCCGGTGCGGAGCCGCCGCGGAGGCGACCGCCTACTACGTGACCTGCGAAGCCCTCACTAATGTGGTAAAACATGCCAAAGCGGACAGCGTAACCGTTACGATAAGCGTCGACGAGTCGAACCTCGCGATAGAGATCGCCGATAATGGCATCGGCGGAGTTATATCGGCCGGCCAGGGCCTGTCCAACATCATGGACCGGGTCAGCGCTCTCGATGGTGAAGTCACTATTGACAGCCCGCCAGGAAAGGGGACGCGTCTTGCTGTGAGGATTCCATGCGGTTAGCGATTGCTGATGACTCCGGACTTTTCCGCAGCAGCCTGAAGCTGCTCCTGGAGGCGTCTGGCGCTCAGGTTATCGCCAGCGCGTCATCGGGATCAGACCTGCTCGCGGTCGTCAAGGAAAGCCCGCTGGATGCGGTGATCCTTGACATACGGATGCCTCCGTCCTTCACCGACGAAGGCATCGTTACGGCGGTCGAGTTGCGCCGTCTTTACCCGCCGGTCGGCATTCTTGTGCTGTCCACCTATGCCGAGACCAGCTACGCCAGCCGGCTGCTGGAAACCGTCAGCACGGGCGTTGGTTATCTGCTGAAAGACAATGTCACCGACGCGGACGCATTGATGGAGAGCCTGGCCCGCGTGGCGGCGGGAGAGACGGTAATTGATCCGGTCATTGTCCGGCGTCTGCTTCAGCGGAACCGGAAACCGAGCATGATCGAGACGCTCAACGAACGCGAGCGTGCCGTGCTCGGGCACATGGCCGAGGGCCGGTCCAACCTCGGGATCGCGAAGCAGCTTTTCCTGAGCCCGCGCACCATCGAAACACATGTCAGCAGCGTCTTCAGCAAGCTGGGACTCGACCAGACGGACACCGACAACAACCGGGTACGAGCCGTACTGGCCTATCTGCGCTCCGCCGATCCGCTTGACTGAACCCTGGTTCTTGACTGAACCCTGGTTGATGCGGCGCCGGCTGAGTGAGCGCCGGTCGCTACAGCGCCGGCTGAGTGAAGGCCGGCTGAGTGAGCGCCGGCTGAGTGAGCGCCGGCTGAGTGAGCGCCGGTCGGGGCAAAGGGCCGGAGGAGAGGCTGCGCCCCCCCTCGAAGCCTCCCCTCCAGCCCGCTCATAGTGGTTCATTTGAGGACAATCACGTCCCTGCCCCCGAAGGCATCGGTCAGATCCTCGCCGAGCCGCCCGGCGATGAAGTCCGCGATGACCGCCGCATCCGACGCCCCGTCGTCCATCAGGCTCACCTGTACATGAAACGCGTCGCCGTGGCGCTCGCGAGAGACGGTCGCGGCGGTTGCCAGCGGCATCGACTTCCGTGCCCTGAAAATCGTCATCACGACTTCGGCTACTCCGAGCGTCTCCATTCGTAGCCACCCGTCCGGTGGCTCCCCGTCCGGTGGCTCCCCGTCCGGTTGCTCCCCGTCCGGTTGCTCCCCGTCATCGATCGCGGGATCGGTGGCGGGCGGCATGCCAGCAGTCTGCCTGTCCGGAGCGTTGCTGGTGATCGTGGAAAGTACCGGAAATAACGCGGGATTTCCCCCTTGACAGGTTCCGGCCCGGCGCAGCCGGCGGAGCCTACGCCCCTTCGCCCCACCTGGCCCGGAAGTACTCCACGATTTTGCTAGCCTGCTCGTGACTCACCTCAACCAGATCCTGCCCGAGATCGCCGCGTTCCCATTCGACGATGGTGGGCGTGAATGCCCAGCTGAAGTCCTTCCGCAGGCCCTCATCCGACGGCCCATCATCATGTTCAAGTCGCCGGACGAGCCCATATGGGTTATCGACGGTACGATTACTGCCGACGACCGCATAGTAAGTAATCGATCCGGACATCTACAGCCCTCCCTTATCGAAGCCGGGAATGTCGATAGCACCGTCCGGGCATTTGACGCAGGATGACACTTCCCGTTGGAACGAGTGCAACTCACGAAGTTCTGGCCTAGTGGTCAGTGGGTTGCGAAGGCGTTCATAAGAATCATGAGTTACATGCTGCTTGGCATGGAAGCTGTCGGGCGTGTGAAATTGCACTTCGAACCGAAGCCCTTCCTGCGTGACCCAGCGGGTGTTGATGCCTTTGTACTCGGGATTGGACCAGGAGTTCCGGCTCTGGTACATCTCGTACCCGAAGCTTTGCAAACGAACGGTGATGTCGTAGTAGCTCTTGGTGTAGTTGTCCGGCTCAACGCAGAACGTATAGCGGATCGCATCGGGGATCTGGCCAAGCACCTCGGTCGGCGTGGCGTCCGGGCTCCCTGTCGCAAGACCTTCCGCGACCTTCTCCTTGAGACGGTCGTCGCCCTTGAGGCGGCGGTCGAAGCCCTCCAGGCGAGCGCCGCATGCGTTGTCTCGCTCGACCGTCCGCAGGTCAGCGGATACGGCGGGCTCCGTGGTGCGCATCCGGCCGATCGCCGCCTCGGCCTCCGCGTTGCGGTCCGGGCTGAGGTAGAAGTCCCCGCCGCTGCGGAACGAACCGTCCGGATCGGCCGTGCGATCAACCGCCACACCGGTCTGCCGGGCCGGCCAGCGCTCCTCGTGTTCCGCCCACATGCGGGCAAAGCGCGGCACGTCGGCCCGGTAATCATGCTGCTCGGCGGCGTCAGCGTCGGCATATGCCCGTGCGGCGTCATATGCCCGGCCCCGCTCATCGGGATCGATCTCCCGTACCGCGCTCATCCGCCGCGCCAGTCCAGCATCGCTCCCGTCCGGCCCATCAGGCCCGTCCGGCCCATCAGGCCCGTCCGGCCCGTCGGGCTCCCCAGCCAGTTCCGCACCACCCACAGCTAATCCGTATCGCTACGTTAAGTAAATTAGCTTTTATTCTACGTGACTGACCTTCTCCTCGCCCAGTTGTCTCGGGCCGGCCGCGACAATGCGGGCCATCCGGAAACGCCGCCAAATGGACTTATCCCGAAATGTCGGGCCGCGCTGCACGAAAGCAAGCTCGCCGGACTGGCTTCCCTATCGGGAACATTGCCCGCCGGACGGCTTCCCACCGGGAACATTGCCCGCCAGACGGTTTCCCTTGGAACATTGCCCGCCGGACGGCTTCCCCCCTTGTGGAATTCCGGAATAACGGGCGTCTGCGACATATCGGTCACACCGCCTTCGCCGAGAAGCTGCGCAAATCACCTCATAGCGGGCGCATGGCCAGCCACATTGCGGAAATTAGGAGCCCTCTGGAACAAAAGGCGCTGGAAACCGGCGCCCAATCTTCCGCGCGGCCCTTTTCTTCCGCGTCCCACTGGCTTTTCTCCACACTCGGCTGGCGCAAATGGTGCATGTCACGAAATGCCGGGCGCACGGAATCGCCCGGCCTGGCGAAGCGAAGTCATGCGCCCGAGGTTGCGGCGGCCGGGCCAGGGGAGCGAAGTCATGCGCCCGGCGTTACGCAGGCTGCGAACCGAAGTCATGCGCGGGGAGGTCAGCCTCGGCAGACCCAAACGGTACATGTCACGAAATGTCGGGCGGCCCGGCGCTGCGCAGGCAGTCAACAGAGTTGATAACAGCAAGAAGTGTGTGGGTGTGGGTGTGGGCGATGGGTGTGGGCGATGGGTGTGGGTGTCGGCTAGGCGTCTGGGTTGCCGGGGGCGGATGTGCCCAACGGGGCCGTTGCGGTGCTGGGTGGCAACGTCGCGGGATCGACGAACGTGCTGCCGTCTGGCCCCGCCTGCACCGCCATATGCAGCGCGCTGCCCTTGAGATACTGGTTCCACGGCAGGAACCACTGGGTCCAGCCGTTGTCCCAGTTGCCACCGCGCGGGCTGCCGGTGATCGTCACCGGGTCGCCGGGCACCTCCATGTTGTAGTAGGCCTCGGCGTCGGCCGGCGGCATGTTCACGCAGCCGTGGCTCACGTTGGTGAATCCCTGCTCGCCGACCGACCAGTAGGCGTCGTGGAGGTAATCGCCGGACCAGGTGATCCGCACCGACCAGGGGACCTCGATGTTGTACCCGGGGCCGACCATGTCCACCGGGTTTCCCTTGTCGATCGTGACGTAGGTTCCGTCGGGAGTGTCGTCGCCGGGCCTGCCGGTGCTGATCGGCCAGTGGTCGATCAGGTGCCCGTTGCGGTACAGGTTCATGAAGTGGCTGCGGGTGCTGGCCGTGACGATGAGCGAGTCGCCGATGGTGAACGTCTGGCTGAGGGTGTGATAGCCGTACACGCCGGGGGCGCCCTCGACGCCGTCCAGGTGCCCGGTGAAGGTGACCGTCGTGTCCGGTGGCCAGTAGTCGCGCGGCCGGAAGTATGCGCAGGTGGGGGCCATCCCGCAGGAGTCGTCCCAGTACCAGGCGCCGATCACCGGCCTGGAGGCGCGGATCTGCAGCGCCCGTTCGACAGCCGCCTTGTCGGTGATCTGGTGGCTGAAGTACAAGACGATGGGGATGCCCACGCCGTAGGTCTGCTGGTAGCCCTCGATGATCTCCGTCGTGAACGTCTGCGCCGGGCTCAGGGTGCGGAACGAGGCCGTGCGGGTGACCGTCTTTCCCGCACCGGCGGCCGTCGCGGTGATCGTGTAACTTTGCGAGACGTCCAGCGCCCCCTGGCTGTGCCACACCGTCTTGGCCGCGTTCAGCGCGCCGCTCACCGGCTCGCCGCCAGTGCGGACGCTTACACCCGTGATGGTTCCGCCGCTCGCGGTGACGGTGATCCCGGCGCTCGGGTCGGCCGTGGCGCCACTGCCCGGCGTGAATTTCAGTCGCGGCGTCGACGCCGCGACTGACTGGGCGGCCGGGGAAACGCGGACGGAAGACGAGTGGTCTGATGTTGAATGCGCAGCCGAACGGGCGGTGGTGACACCTCCCTGGCATGCGGTTGCCAGCAGGGCAATCGCGGCGCAGATGACAGTGATAGCGGGGGCACGTACCATTCCACGCACACTCCGAGTTTAAGCGCGCCAGGCCGGAATGCGGGTAGCCAGGACGTTGAAGAACGGCTCCGCACCCCAGCTATCCAGGTTCCCGATGACATAGAGACGACGCCTGGCCCGGCTGACCGCCACGTTGAGCAGGTTCGGCTCTCCGGCCGCGAAGCGGCGTGCGCCCGGATGGTCCGGATCGCCGCCGAGGATCAGGATGACGACGTCGGCTTCCTTGCCCCGCACCGTGTGCACGGTACCGACCCAGTTGTCGCGATCGCGTTCGCTCACTTCGGGGAAGACGGACTCGTGCACCGTCCTGGCATGACCGGCGACCACGCGGAACGGGCTGATGACCCGGATCCGGGCGGCCGGCACGCCGTCGTCCCTGAGCTGTGCGAGCACCGTGCCCAGCATCGTCCCCTCGGCGGGAATCCAGTGGCCGTCCGAGGTCGTGGACCTGATGTCGCACCACATGTCTTCGCGGCCGCCAAACGGCGGCCGCTCCGGGGTGCCGAACACCATCAGGCCGTCGTAGGCGATCTGGTTGCTGATGTCGAATATCGGCCGGTCGCATCGCCGGTGTACGCGCAGCGGAGTGCCGGCCCACAGGGGCTCCTCGCTTTCCGCGGTCGGCAATGCCGTGCCATGCTCGGCGAGCCGGCCGGCGACCTGCTGCACCGACGTCTGGCTCGGCGCCCATTGCTCGCTGACGCCGAATTCGCTGAGCAGCGTGCGCTGACCTCCCCACGGCAGCATGACCGCGGGCTTGAGCTGCCGCGGATCGCCCACGATGACCGCGCGCCGGGTCCGCCACAGCGCACCGACCGCGTACTGCGGCGGCGCTTGCCCGGCCTCGTCGATGAACAGCCAGCCGAGTGATTCCCGGCCAAGCCCGCCGGACAGGCGGGCGAAGGATGTGAGCGTGGTGGACATCACCGGCACCAGGAGGAAGAAGGTCTGCCAGGCGGCCAGCGTCGCTGTATCACTGGGCCGCCCCTTACCGTCCAGGATGTCCATCAGCGCCCCGAGATTCTGCCGGAACCTGGCCGCCTCGGCCAGGATCAGCGCCTTGTGCAGCGCGAGGGCGGCCAGGAACAGCTCGGTGCGTGCCGTGGTGAACTCCGCGTCGGCCCACGGAGCCGACTTCTCGCGGCGCTCGATAGCCGCGGCCTTCCCGGTCTCCGCGTAGTCGGGGCCGTCCGGCACGTGGCCGCCCCAGCGCTGGCGGGCGTGGGTGACCTGAGCTCGCAGGCCATCGGCTTCGCGGGTCAGGCGGTCGCGCGTGTCTCGTGCGCCTTCTTCTTCCCGGCGGGTGCGGGCCAGCTGGTTCGCCAGATCCTGGGCGGTACGCAGCGCCTCGTCCTGCTGCCGGCTGGCCACCACCAGGCGGCCGCGCAATTCGGCGTGCTCGGCATCCCAGGCCCGGCGCGCGGCGCGGTGCCGGGCGGACGGGAACGCGAACAGCCCCGGCTTGCCGGCCCGGTGGGCCGCGACCGTGGCACCGGCCAGCTGGCAGCGTTCCTGCGCGACTCGCAACTGCTCGTCAGTGCCTGGCCAGCGGGCTTCGAGCTCTTCGCGGAGCGCCGTCGCGGTCGCGAGGGAAGTGCTCGCCCGGGCGAGGTCCTGCTCGGTGGCGGAGAGCTGGGTGATGGAGCGAGAAACCACAGACCGTTCGTCGGAAAGGGCTTTTACCCGGGAAAGGGCGCGGTCGAAGCTGGCTACCGCGCCGCGCCAGTCGGAGAGCGGATCGGCACCCGGACGCAGCACATCGAGCATGCCGCGGTTGGGCTGGTTACCGAGACGGGCGGCATTACGCCACAGGTCGTCGATGCCGTCCGGGCCCTGGATCTCGCCGTCGTCGGCATCGAATTGGCCTGGGCCTCCGGCCGCGGCGGACGCCACCACGATCTCGAAACCGGTGAGCCCGGGGCTGAGCGGGGTGATGGTGTGCTGATGATCCGGGGTTTGCCACGATTCGGAGGGGATCGTGAATGCCGCGCCGGGGGAGGGGAGGCGCGCGATCTCGATCGCTCGGCCGACCACGATGGCCGCGATCACATCGCGAAGCACGGTCGTCTTGCCGGTGCCGGGCGGACCGGTGACGGCGAACAGGCCGGGCGCGTTTCCGAGGGTCCGCATGATCTGGTTCACCGCGAACTGCTGGCTGAGGACGAGCGGACGCGCGATATCGGTAACCCATCGCCCTGCGGGAATGCGATCGGGGTCGCAGCCCTGACGCACCGCGAGCGGTTCTTTCCGCACGTCGGTGCGGGCTGGATGCGTGCGGGCGGACAGGTACTGGATGAGCGCCGTGCCCGCCTCACCGCGGTCCACCGCCGCCGCGATGAACGCGAGGTCATCGGCGACATGGCTGTTCAGGAAGGGCTGCTGGCCGGGCGGGTCCTCGGCGTGGTCGACGCTGATTTCGTAGCTGCTGATCCGGATGTCCCGCGGCTGGAGGCGGTCGGTCACGCCGAGGCGGTCGGCGAGTCCGGCGGTGAACCGATGGAGGGCAGAGCCGGAGAGCGGGGCGGAGTTTTCCCCGACGCCGGCGAGTTTCCGCAGGTCCTCGGCGTAGCCGAGGGCATCTTGGTGGAATCCGGTCAAGGTCTTGTTGCTCCGTACGACCTGGCCTACCGCCCAGGCGCAGGCGGACAGGACCGCGGACTCCTCGATCAGGTAACCGCCGGCGTCGACCGTGCAGGCGAAAAGCGCCGAATGCCCGTGCGCCGGCGCTGCTTCGGGGTCGTCCTCGCCGAACTCGCTGACGAGTACGTCGCGTACCTTACCAAGGTCGTAGATGCCGGCGAAGATCTCGTGGCGCCAGGTCTTGCCGGGTTCCGGTGCCGGGAGGTTGGCAGCCGGTTCCCACGGCAGGGGATTGGCGGGCTGGAAGTCGGCGATATAGTTACCGGCGTCCGTTTTGGGCAGTTGTTGCGGGCTGAACATCTCGACCGCGTGCCAGAACCGCACGATCCGCGCCGAGTCGTCGGACATGCTCACCACCGCTTCAGGGAAAGTCGGTCGCGTGCCGCTGCCATTGGCTTTGTTTGCCCCACCCAGAGTACCGCCCGCGCATTTCATTTGCCGAATTACCGCCGGCAATGACATGAATGCAATTGCATCTGCAGTCGCAGATTATCAAGATCACTATCAGATCGGCGGCTACCGTTCTGGCTGCGGAATTCGCCAGAACGGTAGCCGATCTCTTGCGACATCGATGGCAGCATCGTCACGCTGGAACCGGACAAACCCCTCACGCAACGCGATGAATGGCGCCATCGTCACGCTGA
Organism: Streptosporangiaceae bacterium; assembly: GCA_019245115.1. Classification (GTDB taxonomy): domain Bacteria; phylum Actinomycetota; class Actinomycetes; order Streptosporangiales; family Streptosporangiaceae; genus JAFARZ01. Next base: position 144,159 of record JAFARZ010000220.1, read on the forward strand.
GGGGTTTCATCCGGCCGAGACATGATCGCGAAGAACCCGCGGATATGGTTCATCCAGGTAGACGGCAGGAGGCGCGGCACCAATTACCCGTGTCAGTCGGATTCGGCGAGCGGCGCGGTCGCGTCGGCTGACAGCAACCGCTCACGCAGTGGATAACGGCCCAGGCCGGTCAGGCGCACCCGCAGGCCTGATGGCGGGAAGACCGCCCCACCCGGCGGACCCGGGTGCGGTGGCGTCGAGCCACCGTCCGTTCGTGATAAATGCCTTCCTGGGAAAGGAGCGTGGCACCGCCGGAATGTCGGTCATCCGTGAGAGCATGGGGCCTCGTCGGGCGCGGAGGAGGGTCGGCGTGACGGACGGGCGGACGGGACGATCGGGCGAGTGGGACGCGCTGGAGCTATATGCGCCGCTTCTCAACAGTTTGGGAGGCAGCGCCGGAGCGCTGGTAAACGAGCAGGTCTCGCTGCTGGTGGACGACGCGGTCAAGGTGTGGAGCAGGCCGGGATTCGACACGTTCCTGTCGGTTCCCGCGCTCCGGTTCACGCCGTTCGACTACCAGTTGCAGGCGGCGCGCAGCGCGCTGCGCCGGATGCGCGGGCGGGCGATACTCGCCGACGAGGTCGGGCTGGGCAAGACCATCGAGGCCGGGCTGATTCTCGCTGAGCTGCGGCTGCGCGGTCTGGCTGACCGCACGCTGGTCATCACCCCGGCCGGGCTCGTGGCGCAGTGGCAGGAGGAACTCGAGCGCAAGTTCGGCGTGCCCACGAGGCTCCCCGGTCAGGATACGGATCGTGGCGTCGTGGTCGCCTCGCTGGCGGCCGCCCGCCGCGACCCGCTGAAATCACAGCTGACACCGGACCCCTGGGATCTGATCATCGTCGACGAGGCGCACCGGGTCCGGGCGCCGCGCAGCGCTTCCGGGCAGCTGATCCGCCAGCTCAGGTCGCGCTACCTGCTGCTGCTGACCGCCACGCCGGTGGAGAACCGGCTGCAGGACCTGTACGAGATGGTGAGCCTGGTCGCGCCCGGGTTGCTGGGAACCGCGGCCCAGTTCCGCGCCGCGCATGGCGCCGCACCGCTCACGACGCCAGGCAAGGAACCCAGGAACGTCGCCGCGCTGCGCAAGCAGACCGCCGAGGTGATGATCAGGCACCGGCGCAGCGAGGTGAGCGTGCTCCTACCGCAACGCCTGGCCGAGACGGTACGCGTCGAGCCGTCCGGCGCCGAACGGCAATGGTACGCCGATCTGACAGCGCGAGTCCGTGCGGAGGGCAGGACGGCCCCCCCGGCGCGACGGCTGACGCTGCGTAGCGTGGCCAGACTGGCCGGGTCGAGCCCCGCCGCGGCGGTGCCGACCCTGGCCAAGATCGGCTGGGACGACCTGGCCCGGCGCGGTTCCCTGCTCACCGCCCCGGCGAAGGTCGCGGTGCTGCTCGACCGGCTCAGCCGGTTCACTCAGGCGGGGGAGAAGGTCCTGGTGTTCACCGCGTTCCGGCAGACCCTGGAGCTGCTGACTGATCAGGTGCCGTCAGCGGCGGTCTACCACGGCAGCCTGCCGCGCGCGGAGAAGGAGCGGGCGATCGCCGCGTTCCGCGACGAGGCCCAGGTGCTGCTGTCCACCGAGTCCGCCGGTGAGGGGCGCAATCTCCAGTTCTGTCATGTGATGGTGAACATGGACCTGCCGTGGAACCCGATGCAGATCGAGCAGCGGCTCGGCCGGCTGCACCGGGTCGGTCAGGAGCACGACGTTCTGCTGACCAACCTGGTCGCCAGCGGCACCATCGAGGAGCAGGTGCTGCGCGTGCTCGAGGCGAAGATCAACCTGTTTGAGCTGGTGGTGGGCGAGCTCGACATGATCCTCGGCCGGGTGGACGACGAATTCGATTTCGAGACCACGGTGTTCGACGCGTTCGTCGCCTCGGAAGACGACGCGGAGTTCGGCGAGCGGATGGCGGTCATCGGAGACGACCTGGCCCGGGCCAGAACCGATTACCTGGCCAGCCGAGCGTCGATCGACAACCTGGTCTCGGAACAGGAGGGCACGTGATCACGGACCCCGCACTGGAGTTCTGGCTGCGGCACGTGGCCGCCGACGGCGGGCTCTGGGAGCCGGCCGGAGACTCCGCGTATGTGGTCCTCCCTGCTCAGCTTCGCGACGCGTACCGGCTACCGGAAGAGCTCCGGGTCACCGCCGACCCCGATGTCGCGCGGGAGGACGGTGCCACGCTGCTCACCGCCGGTCATCCCGTCCTCGCCGAGGCCGCCGACCGGGTGCTGGCCGTCGGCGATGCCGGCTACCTCGTCCTGGACCGGCCAGCCGGCGTCCCGCCAGGGCGTGATGTGCTACAGGCCGAGGTTCGCGAGGCCTTCCCGGCCGACCATGGCCGGATCGACGTGTCCGGCGAGCCCGCCTTCGTGCTGCACCCGGTCGTCCGGGTCGGCGCGCTGGTCAGCTACGAGCTGTCGGCGGAGGATCGCTTCCAGGAGGAGGCAGAGCGCTGGGTGGATGTCCCGTCCCGTCGCGAGATACCTGCCGCGCTCGCCAGGTCGCTGTCCAAGGCTCTTTATAACGAACGTACGGTCGTACCCCCCGCAGAGAACCTGCTTCCCGCGATCGGTCACGCCCACCGGCTGATGGACTCGGCCGCGATCTCCCGGCGTGCCGTGCTCGCCGCCGAGGTGAGCAGCGGGTTCGAGGCCGAACGCGGGCGGGCCGCGGCGTATTACGCGGACGCGATCGCCGGCATCGAACGACGCCTGGCGACTGCCGCGCCTGATCGCGCCGCGGTGTTGCGGGAGAGGCTGCGCGCCACCCGTGAGGAACAGGTGCGGCGGCTGGCCGAGATCGCGGAAAAGTACGAGGCCCGGCATGTGATCCGGCCGTACCGGCTGCATGTGCTGCTGGTGCCGGCACTGCGGGTCGCGGCCGACGTGCTGCGCGGGTCGCGGCGGTACCCGATGAGCTTCGACTGGTTGCTGCCGGCCGGGGTGTACGCGCCGGTGCGCTGCCCGTCGTGTTCGGCCGAGGCCGGGCTGGTGGCGGGCAAGGAGAAGCTCGGCTGCGAGGCGTGCCTGCCGCCAAAGCCGGCGACAGTAGCTTCAGCCACTAAGCCGGCCGCGCCCGCCAAGCCGCCCGCGGCGAAACCACCCGTAGCGCCCTCGGTGACATCACCGAAACCGAGCCGGCGGGAGGCTGGGCCGCCCCAGGCGCGCGGGGCGCAGCAGAAGGCTCGCGCCGCGCTGGCCGAACGCGTGTGGTCCGCGGTGGCGAGCGGCGACCGCCGCACGCTGGCCAGGGTCCTGCGTCCCGATTCGCCCGCGGCGGCGCTCGCCCGCGTGTACGGCCCGGCCGCGTTCACCGGCATCATCGGCATGCCCGCCGGCGAGGCACCGGAACGGTTCACCGCGGCGGTTGACGCGGAAACAGTCCATGGCGTGCTGCTCGGCTCGTCCGGTGCCGAATACCACTACTTCATCCCGTCCCAGGACGGGCAGGCGGCCGAGGTGCTGCCGTTTCCGGTGATCGCGGATGGCACGTTCTGGCGGTCCTACTGGTGGGGCCGGCGCCCGGACGCCAGGTGGTCCGGCCCGGCGGTCAAGGGACTGGAGCCGGTCGAGCGCAAGCTGGCCGTCGCCGGGCGTGACTGGAACGGCCTGCCGGTCGCCGCCCGCGCCCTGGCGGCGTGGGACCGGCTCGGCGATACCCGCGACCGGCTGCTTTCCGCGCATCAGCCAGATGTGCTGGCCGCCTGCGTGATCCGGCTGGTCGCCTACCGGGCCGGCGGCAAGGCGACCTTCGCCAGCGTGGCGGACCACTTCCGGCTGGCCGAGGAGGATGTGCGCCGCGCCGACCGCGCCGTGCGGCCGCTCCTTGCCCTCGGCCCCGGCCGTCCCTGGTTAGCCCTCCGGCCAGGTGTTTAATCCGGCCAGGTGCTTACGGCGGCGCGGGCGAAACCCGTTCCGTCTTCGTTCGGTGACCACGCCCCGTAGTGGCGGGGATCGTCCGTGAGACCGCCGAGACGCCGCAACACGTTGCGGGTGTCCCATGCCGCCCGGTCGGCGTCCAGTGTGCTCAGCGGCGTTCCGTCGGCCAGTGTCCAGCCGATGCCCGCCAGTGTCCGCGCGACGACCTCCGCCGGATCGCCGGGGCCCGGACCGCCGCCGGGGCGCAAAGCAGCGACCGCGAGCAGCCAGATTAGGCCTGCCTGTGTCTCGCAGCGATCCGCGGATCTGGGCGGCATGCGTTCGGCCAGATGCCACCATAGCGCCACCGGATCGGTCCTCAGCTTGCGCCCGGCGGCCGTGAGCAGCAGCATCCCGCGGTGCTTGCGCAGCAGGCCCATATTGGTGGCGCTTTCGCGCAGATGCAGCACCGGCAACGTCTGGGTCTCCCGGTTCCCCTTGCCTATCCAGTCTTCCAGCAGGCCCAGCTCCGTCGCGGCGGCTTCGACATGGGCCGGAGGAAGGTATCCGGCTCCGGTCAGACGGATGCCTTCGGCGCCGACCCGGTCCAGGAGCCAGGTATAGGGGCGCACCATACGGGCGGCGGTCGCGGTATCGATGTCCGGCTTGCCCGCCAGCGCCGCGCCCATCAGCCACCGCAGCTCCCGGCGCACGTAGCCGTCCCGCACCGCGCCGAGGAGTTCCTCCAGCGGGCCGGGCAGGTCGTCCGGCGGGTCCGCTCGCTCGGGCCTGGTGCCGGGCGGGAAACGCCTGGCCAGTTCGGCGTTGATGACGTCGATACGGAACGGTGTCAGGGAGTAGCTTTGCGGCCGGATCTCGCTGCCGTACATCCGCTCGAACTCGATGACGGCGTCACTGTGGTCCGGATTGAACGGATCGATAGCGGCGCTGATCAGCTCATATCCGCCCACGCCGCCGCAGTCCTCGGGCGGGCCGTCGCGCCTGCCGTCCAGGCAGACCGCCGCCGGTGCCGTGGCCGGAGGCCCAGGCCAATTCGGCACCGCGTTGTCTCGAGGCGTCACGGCGTCGAGCCGGATGACATGTTCCCAGTCGTCACCGAAGTCATATACGTAGAACAGCTTGTCGCCTGGCTCCGCGAGCACCTCATCCAGCCGCACCGCTTCCTCGGGAACGCCGGGCTCGCCTTCTTCTTCCTGGAATGGGCACAGGTAGTACTCGGTCTCGGGGCTGTAATACCGCGGGCCGGAGCCGAACTGGTGCAGGTGACTGTCGGTCCAGCCGAAGGCGACCTGGAGGATCTCGTGAACCTCGTCGAGAAACAGATCGGATGCCAGCTCAAGCCGCCGCCACAGCGGCGGCTTGGTTCCGGAGAGGTCGACCCTGACCCGGTACCTGACCACGTCAGGCCGCCGCGGGCGCCGCCGTGACGGGGATGCGGCGATCTCGGCGGTAAGCCGCCGGATCATATCCGCGGGAGACTCAGGGACATCGCCAGGATGGTGGCCACGTGGCATGGCGCCAGGCTACCGGTCCCGGCTTCGTTCTACATTTGCTTACGCTTGTAGAGCTGATAGCTGCCGGAGAACGAGCGCCACGAAAAGGAGAGCTGATGAGCGTCCTGCCGGACATGGGGTTGCCGAACACCATGAGCGAGGCCGAGTATGAGGCGCTCCCCGCTGGTGTTGCCCGCCGGATCGAGGTTGTTCACGGTTATGTGATCGTCTGCGAGTCACCGACGCCGCAGCACCAGCAGGTGGCCCGGCGTCTGGCGAACACGTTCGAGACCGCCCGGCCGAAGGAGCCGTGTACTCGCGTGCAGATGGAGACCGACGTGGTGCTGTGGCATGTTCCGAAGTACACGTTCCGGCGTCCCGACGTGGTGGTGTACCGATGCAAGGAGGATCGCAACGCAAAGCCCGAGGCATCAGATGTCGTGCTGATGGTCGAAGTGTCCTCGCCGTCGACCGAGCGGGAAGACCTGGTGGACAAGATGGCGCAGTACGCAGCGGCCGGGATCCCCGCCTATTTGGTGGTCCGGATGTCCGCCGATGGCGACATCATCGACACGCGGGAGTTTCACCTGGACGCCGCTACCTGCCAGTACCGGATGGAATCGGTCATGGAGCACGGTGTGGTACTGACCTATCCGTTCAAGATCGCCGTTCCATTCGAGGAGCTGACCGAGTAGCACCCTTGGGAGGCCGGGTCGCTATCTGGCCGCTTCAGCCTGGCGGCGGGCGCGCAGCTTGCGGTCGCGGAGGAAATAGGTGACCGTATGCATGTCGGTGCCGGGTCCGGCCCGGCGGTCGCGGACCCACGGCCGGGACGGGGTTTCGCCTTCGTGCCACAGTGCCAGGAACTCGCGCCGGGCCCGGCTCACCTGTGACTTGAAGGTGACGTAGGAGGCGCCGACCGCCTTGAAGTCGTTCGTCCGTCGAGCAGGCAGGCGAGTACCATCTAGGCGAATGAGAGGTCCAACAGTGCCTACCAAGCGGACGAAGCCGCCGACGGTACGGCTTCGGCGTCTGGCGACCGAGCTACGGCGGCTGCGGAGTGCCGCGGAGATGAGCCGGGAGCAGGTGGAGGAGCGGACCGGCATCAACCAGGGGACGTTGTACCGGCTGGAAACCGCACGCGCCCGGCCGCAGCGCCGCACGCTGATGGCGCTGATGGACCTGTATGGCGCCGACGATCAGCTCCGCGCCGATCTGCTGGCGATATCCCGCAGCGCCGACGACCAGGGCTGGCTCCAGCCTTACCAGTCGACTTTGCCCGAGGCGTACACCGCCTACATCAGCTTCGAGGCCGAGGCGCAGTCGGTACGGAACTATGAGTCGCTGCTCATTCCGGGCCTACTCCAGACCGAGGACTATGCGCGGGCCGTGGTAACGGGCGGCCTGCCGACCGCCAGCGATGACGAGGTCGATCAGCGGGTACGGGCGCGGATGGAGCGCCAGCGGCTGCTCGACCGAGAGGATCCGCTCGAGTTCTGGGCCGTGGTGGACGAGGCGGCGCTGCGTCGTGTGGTCGGCGGCCATCGGATCATGCGCGCGCAGGCGGCTCACCTGGTCGACGTCGCACGCAGGCCCAACGTCACCGTGCAGATCATCCCGTTCGAGGCCGGTGCGCACCCCGGCATGCCCGGCTCGTTCAGCCACCTGGAGTTCGGCGACCCGCTCGATCCCGAGCTGGTGCACATCGACACCATGGCCGGGGATCTCTTCCTTGAGGCGGAGGCCGACATCCGGCGCTACCGGTCGATGTTCGACCACCTTCGCGCCATCGCGCTCAGTCCGAGCAAGACCGCTAGCCTTCTCACGTCCATCGCCGCGAGCATGAAGGGAGGTTAAGTATGACGAACGACATCGGCTTCTCCGCGCTGGCCTGGTTCAAGAGCAGCCGGTCCTCCGCCAACAGTCAGTGCGCCATGTGCGCGCGGTTGCCCGGCGGCGGCATGGCCGTGCGGGACTCCAAGCACCCCGACGGCCCGGTGCTGCTGTTCAGGACCGCCGAATGGCGCGCTTTCACCGAGGCCGTCAAGCACGGCGAACTCGATTTAAGACCGCAGGACCGTTCGGTAACCGGTGAAGGTCGCCTTCAACGCGCGAGAAGACGGCCTTTACCGCTAATCAAGCGTCCGCAGCGCACCAGGCGCGAGTGCTACCCATGGGATTATGTCCTGATTGTTCCATGTCGAGAGCTGGTCTCATCGCGCCGGAGTTCCGCTTGATCCCTGAGTTCCTCAACCCTGCCCGCTTCACGCCGGTAGTTCACCAGCCCCTTCCACCGCCTGTCCGATCCTCGTTCCCACTTCAGCAAGAAGCCGTCTACCCAAGCGCCTTCCACCAGGACCTTGCACGGCTTGGCGTCCGGTGGGACGCCGGGTGGAAAGCAGTGGAAGCATTCGGCCAGACCAGCTGACATCGCGACCGACAGCGGAATCTGCTCCGGCGATGAAGGCTGGTGCCCATACCGCGCGGCATTCCGCTGCCCGTCTCCCAGCGCTTCACACGTCGGTTTGCGATGGTATGTCTCGCCGTAGAGTGTGCGCCATACGCGGACAGGCATCTTCTTACGCGCGGCCATGCACTCAGACTCGCCGCACCAGGCAGCGACTTCGCCATGTTTGCAGCGTTCATCATCGGTGTCAGCCATGACAGCATCATCAGGTCGCAGCGGCATGATCGCAACCGGTATCCGATTCGCCTAAGCCGTCAGAACGGCGAACCCGACTTATATCAATGCTCAATCTCACGAAGCCTTGAACACCGTGTCGATGTGCCACTCGAGGAACTCACGCTGCGGCCGGTCCATTCGCTTGTCGGGCAGCGCGATGACCTGTCCGGCCTTCTCGTAGAACTGCTCGCCGTTGCCGAAGTCGTCCCGCAGTCGCGGACTCACGCGTAGACGGTACGAGGGGTCGACGGCCAGGTAACCGCGGTCGAACATCGTGTGCACATCAGACCTGAGCAAGAGGCCGTTGTCCAGGCGGTTCTCACCGCCGTCGGTAACCGGTTTTACATGCGCCGCCTGCAGCACTGGACGGATTTTCGTAGCGGTGATCGCACAGTGGCCGTGGTAGGCGTTGAGCACTACCGCTTTGAACGCCTGCTGCGCGAGCCGGTACGGGGCCAGCCGTGGATCACCGAACACGGGCCCGGTGTCATGCCACGGCTGACCGAAGTCGATCTCGATTTCGTGTCCGAGGACTAGCTGCATAAGATCCGTAAAATAGCCGGACACGCTGTGTTCTGCCATGTCATAGGTCTTGCCCTGGACGATATTCGCCGCGAAGCCAGGCGGCGGCGCGAAACTGACCCCGGCCGGAAAGAAGGTCACATTTCGTACGAAGACACAGCCTATCTCCGGATCTTCGCCGGGCGCGATTGGCCTTCGCCGGTAATGCGCTATGCGTGCCCGCATTTCTTCAAAGCCGCTTACTCCGTTGGCGATGCCGAAGAGCTGCCAGGCCTCGGACATGCGCAGGGCGGCGAAACCGCTGAAGAAGCCACCGCCAACGACACGGTTGTCTGGACTGTGGGTCTTGAAGAAGAAAGGCTCGCCGACCGTCAGCGCGTGAAAACCCCGGCCCCCGCCCGGCCGCCAGAAATTGACCTCAGCCGCGGCGGTCTCCGGGCGCGCGGCGAGAAACCGGTACCAGTCGTTGTCCGTCACGCCCACATAGCCCCGCATCACAGCATTGTGCCTCGGTTACTCCCCGAGCCGAGAGAAGAGCACTGAAATGCTCACAACTTCATCGTCACCGGATCTATCCGCGGACTGATCAGACCGGTCGTCGAGGCGCTTCGCGCGGCCTCGTGCTGCGACAAGAGCGTCCTCATCCTAGTAACCCGCGCCGAGCAGCGGTCGGCGTGGGCGATAATGACGGACCGTGGACGAATTCCAGATGTCGGACCTTGCCCGGAAGTCAGCCGTCATGCGCCGGGCCATGGCGCTGGCCGGCTGGCTGGCGGACTCCGGGCCGCGGCCGGTAACCGGCCGGGAAGTCCTGCGTAAGCCGGACGTTGCGGCAGCTGCCGCGGTCATCGGTGTCAAAGCACCCCAGACGTTGCGTTCCGCGGCCGATGTGCCGGACCTGCACCACGCTTGGCTCCTGGCCCGGGCCGCCGGGCTGGTGGCGATAACTGGCGGCAAAGCCGTAGCGCGCTCCGTCGCCCTCCCCGATAAAGGGGGCGATATCCTTTCCGCCTGGCTCGATTCCCTGCTGGCGTGCGCGGCAGCGGAGTACGGGCCGCGTTCGGTTCCCGACGACATACTGCTGTCGCTCCTGGCGATCGTCGCCGAGGATCCGGCGGATCGCCGCGTGCAGGGCTGGGAGCAGCGACGGTCCTCATGGTGGACCTTGCTCTACGACTTCGGCGCGATAGCTGGGGGGCCGGAGATCACGCCGCTGGGTCGTTGGGCGATGGAGCAACTGGACGACCGGCGGCCGGTCATGCCTGAGGAACTCACCGCCGCTCAGATGCTCATGCGTCTCACCAGGTTCGACGAAAGCCTACGACGCGATCTGGCCTGGGAGTGGATGGCCGGGCGGGACGCGGAGGAGGCGGTTCGGGAGATCCTGCGAGCAGCATCCTCGATGTCACCGAGGATGCGCTGGCTGGCCGCCGACGTCGCCGAGGTTGCCGGGGAGCAGGCCCTGCCCGCTTGGCGGGAAGCGCTCAACGAGCCGCTGCTCGCGACGCATGCCCGCTGCGCGCTGATCGCCTGGGCCGACGCACCGGAACTCACTGACGCGGAACAGCTGTGGCTCGCCGTCGAGGCGGCGGCCGCTGGCCTGGAGGAACGCGGCCCCGACGAGGCGTTGTGCTGCCTGTGGGAACGAGTACCCGGCGCTGATATCGACGACCGGCTCGTGGCGATCCGGTCGAGCGACCATCCGGCGGTGGCCGAGGTGAGTTCGGCGGTGGCGGCCTTGGCCGAATCCGGAGTCCCGCTGACCGTCGGCCAGGCGGTCCAGCTCAAGGTGCAGCTCAAGTACTTCAAGCCGCCGGTCTGGCGCAGCGTCGTCGTGCCGTCGCTTGTCACGCTCGGTGACCTGCATCAGGTGATCCAGATCCTGTTCGGATGGGACGGTGATCACCTGCACGCGTTCCGGGTGGGCGACCGGAGCTACAGCGACCCGTCCTTCGGTCTGGAGGAGACCGGCGAGGAAGAGGACGTCCGGGTCCGTGACGCGTTCCATGGCAAGGTCAAGGTCGGCTACGAGTATGACTTCGGTGCGAGCTGGCAGCACGAGATCACCCTGCAGAAGGTGCTGCCCCTGGACCCCGCGGCAACCTACCCGGTGTGCGTGGCCTTCGGAGGCGAGTCCCCGGAGGAGTACCCGGGCATGGACCAGGGCAGACGCAAGCCGTACTCGCTGCAAGCTGTCAATGCCAGGCTCGCCAAGCTCGGCCGCTGAGGTTTACTCCGCTCCCGTTACCGAACGCTTGATCCGCTCCACGATCAGCTCAGCCTCTTCCTCGCTGATCTCATAGAAGTCGTTGTCCCCGTCCCCCCGCTCGTAGGAGTACAGCAACGGGGTGCGCTCCCACTCCAGATTCCGGGTAAACGCCTCGTCGTGTTGACCGCCGTTGTGCTCAATCCGGCGCAAGACGCCTCCGGGGCGCTCCCTGCTGCTGAAATCGTTGATCAAGGCATAGTAGGTGATCTTCGTAGGCATCATGTTCTCCTGCGGATATCCGGAATTTCCTCAGCTTCCGGCGGAATAGGGATCGTGGCGGATACGTCACGCTGGAAACGCCGGAGACCTTCGACTTCCTCGTCGGGTGTCGTCGGATCGCGGATGCGTTCGTAGGCTGCATGGGTCTGCTGTTTCGCCTCGAAACTCGCCTGCGTATGGAATTGTACTTCGAATTGTTGCCCGGTCTCCTGGACACACCACCAGCTATTGAGCCCTTTGTACTCCTCTTTCGTCCACGAGTTCCGGCGTTGCACCTGTTCGAATCCGGCGGCCTCAAGCCGCTCACAGTCTGCGTAGACGCTCGACGTGTAGCGCTCCTCTGAGTACTGGAAGGTGTACCGGATCCCGTCTTTCACATTGGCGAACGCCTCCTCGGCGGTGAGTTCTGGTGCCGCGGCCATTTCAACCGCGACTTTCTCCTCGAGTCGGTCTCTGCCCTTGAGGCGGAACTCCAGGCCGACCAGGTGGCGGTCGGGATCCTCGGCCTCGATGCGTTTCATGGCCGGGGTGACTATGTTCTCCTCCGTTTCGCGGACCCGTTCGCAGCCGCGGTCAACCGCGTCGGCACGGTACTCCGCATCGACCTGCTCTTTGAACTCATCGAAGTAGGTGTACCGGTCGGACGGGTCACCGATGTCGGAGGCGCCCGCGGAAGTGCCTTCCCAGCGCCTGCCGTCCCGATGTTCTGGGCGGTCGTTGTCCTCGTACGGTTCATACAGCCGGTCGATCCCCACGGGCAATCACCTAGTGCAGTGTATCGCTACTCACAGTGTCCGGAGCTAGGCGGGATCGAGGTACCACCGTACGTTCGTTATAAAGATCTTTAAGAGGCCCGCGCGGTCGAATCGCTCGATGAGGGTTGGTTTGCGCTGGTGCTCTTGGCGGATTAGGCCGAAGCGCCGCTCGAACTCCGCGCCTTGTCCGTCGCGCCGGGCCAGCTCGCGCAGGTCGGCGAGCAGTGCGACCGCGGCGTCGTATTCCGCTGGCAGCCTGGTTCTGATCCGTCTGCTCGCGTCCGTCCAGGCTGCCTCAGGGTCGCGGGCCAGCGCATCGAGCCGCCTCTCCCTGGCGAGCGCGAGTTCCCGTTCACGCCGCGCCTGCTGTGCGGCGCGTGCGGCAGCCTCTCTTTCCTCGCGCTCGCGGCGGTGCTGGGCGGCGGCGTCCTGGAGTTCGGAAATGGTGAGGCGCGGGCCGTCGCCGTCCTTGTTACCTGGAGTCCCGTGGAGCCTGTGCAGCAACTCCAGCCGGACCCGTGCGCCTTCGCCCTGTGCGGCCAGCAGCAAGAGGCGGTCTTTCTCGTCGGCCTTGAGGCTCGCGATGCAGTCGGTCAGGGCATCGGCATCGTGGTTAGCGGCGGTAAGCGGGGCGCTGACGGAGGTAGCGGCTTCGAGCAGGTCGTCGTCTACGCGCAGGAAATCTGCGAGGGCTCGCTGCGCGCCGGTGAGCGATCCGAGTCCGGCCGGAACCGGCGGGGGCAGCAGTTCTTCGTCTTCCTCGTCGAAGTCGTCGTCGTATATGCTCCAGGCGGCGAGCCACGCGAGGTACAGCGGCCTTTCGTCCCCGGCGGCGAGTTCGGCGCGGACTCCGGCGATGGCCGCCAGCGAGTGGGTCGCGCCTTCCTCCCAGTCGCCAGGTTCGTCTTCGCTGACCATCTCGATGATCACGTGCTCGTCGGTGACCGACACGGTTACCTGGTCGTCCATGCAATACTGCTCGGCGACCTCGGGGTCAAGGATCGCTCTGGGCAGCCGCAGCATGATCCGGTGGGTGCCCCAGTTGGCCAGGTACAGATGAGCGTCGTAGTAGTTCCGCATGAGTTCGGCTGGATTGCCGCGGAAGTCGCCCCAGTGGTACTCATTGGTGAAGCTGGTGGCGGTGATCTCGGCGCGAGATGACAGGCGCCGCACTTCGTCCTGTTCTTCGGCGGTCAGCGGCCGGTCCAGCGCCAGGAATTCGTAGTACTGATACTCGCTCACTGCGTCACCCTGCCCAGCGCCGGTAGGCGGCGATCCAGTCCGCGCCGGGGGGAGGCGGCGTCGGCAGCGGCAGTTCCGCTGCGTCTGGGTCTGTCACAGCCGTCAGCGTAGAGCAGGCGCCGTCACGACCGCTGCGAAATCGCCGGTCTGCCCGGGGATGGCTAATGATCGGCGCAGGGCCACCGGGCGGAGCCGGGTCTTCCGCTTCTGGTTTTGTCAGTGGCGTCTGCGACACTCCGGCCATGAACACTCTCAGCAACGTCGATGTGTCAGAACCTGAACCGTGGTCCGTCGATCCAGATCAAGCCGCGTTCCGCGACGAGGTCCTGCACCACCTTGCGGGCCTCCCGTTCGATACCGACGGGAAGATCAGCCGTACCCTGTGGCTGATCTACGTCGCCCCTTGGCGGCAGACCTGGACCAAGGCTGTTCTGCCGCTCGATGACTCGCTCGATGTGCCTGACCGGAAGGACATCGAGGGTTGGTGTGACCTGATGGCGCTGTTCCTGAAGCGTCCTGCGGTCTACGACGGCGAGGCGCTGGTGGCGCTGCGCAGGCCCGGAACGATGCGGGCAGGGATCAGTGAGGCGGACGAGTACATCTTCCGCGCGCTGTGTGAGGCAACCGCCCGGCGGGATACGGTGCCGTGGGCCTTCTACGTGACCGGTCCAGATGGGGTCTGGGAGGTCACAGAATTCGTCCAGCGAGGCAGGAAGGCATTCTCGCTGGTACGAACCTGATGCTGGGCTGGATATGCCCTTCGTCGGCATGGGCGACGCTGATTAGTGTCGCCTGTCGGTCCGCGTGTTCTTGGCATGTTGTTCTCTGTCAGCGAACAGAACGAGCTGGTAGCTCATGATGTAGCCGTGATAAGATTCGATTATCTTCATAGCGGCGACCCGGCCGGGAAGGGGGTGGACGCGGATGGATGGACCGGTACCAGCGGGCGGGAGCACCAGGGATCTGAACAGCAGAGCCGAGGATGCGATGATCGCCGGGCATGCCGCATGTGATGATGAGCCGCCGTGGCTGGAGGATGATCTGCCGCCTGATCCTGATGGTGATGACCGGGACTGGCCGGGTGGCCTCGCCGAAGTGGCGGCCCAGGCGGATGCTGAGGAGGCGGAGCAGGCGGAGATCCGGTGGCGGCTGCTGGCCGCCGGGGTCGAGACCGGGTTCGCACATAGTCCTGGTGCGCCGGTGATCCCCGGTGTGCAGTCCGGCCCGGCGGGCGGGTTCGGGCAGGGCCAGCCGTGGGATACCGCGGTCCCGGATACGATCCTGGCCGGGCGGGCTGATTACGCCTCGGGTCAGGCGCGGGACTTCGCCGGGGTCAGCGACGATGAGCTGTTTGGCGTGCTCGGTGCCCGGCGCCGGCTGGAATCACGCCAGGCCTGGGAGCGGCTGGCCGTGGTGGCGGAGGTCATCCGCCGCCGTCCCGCACCGGGCTGTAAGCTGCGGGGCCCGGCGGCCATGCCGCAGGTGTGGTCCGAGGGCACCGCGGGGGAACTGGCGCTGGGCCTGGCGGTCGACCGGCGGACCGCGGATCACCTGCTCGGCCTGGCGTGGGATCTGTGCGTCAAGCTGCCGCTGACCTCCGCCAGGCTCCGCGACGGGGTGATCGATGAGCGGAAAGCGGCCACGATCGCGCTGCACTGCGCGAACCTGACCCCGGAGGAGGCCCGGCAGGCCGAGGCGATCCTGTTCGCCCATCCCGATGTGGCGATGATGACCCACGGCAGGGTGCGGGACCGGATCGCGCGTGCGGTGATCGAGGTGAATCCCGCCGCCGCGCGGAAGAACCGTGAGGATGCGGC
>JAFARZ010000408.1 GCA_019245115.1 Streptosporangiaceae bacterium
TGACGCAGACCCGCTACGGCATCGTCATCGGCCAGGTGCCGCCCCCCACCAAGACACCCCCAGCCGGCTCAGCCACCAACCCCCATCGGCATCCCCAATGCCGCCACAACCCCCGGATCATCGGAATCCTGAGCGCCGTCTAACACCAGCTCAGCGTGTCGCGTTGCCTCATCGAAGACGCCGCCCAGATCTACCCGGACGCGCACTGGCCGGCCCAGATCGCCCGCGAGATGCGCGGCCTCATCCACGCCGCGAACACCGCCCGCGACCAGGGCCTGCACCAGGTGCCAGACAAACATGACCGCAGGGCACCTCAAGCTGTTCCGCAACGCCGTCAACGTCGGCCTGTCGCAGGTCAGCCGCGTACCCGGCGCCTAAGCAAAACAGCACCCCGGCCGGCTGCTGCTGGAATGCCTGAAGAACCGGGAAGCCGACGTGCTGCGCTTCCTCACCGACACCGCGATACCGCCGACCTCCAACCAGGCCGAACGCGACCTGCGGCCAGCCAAGACCCAGCAGAAGATCAGCGGCCGGCTCCGCTCAGAGAAAACCACCCGCGACCGGTACGCCATCCGCGGCTACGCATCCACCGCCGCCAAGCACGGCGTCGCGATCTTCACCGCCATCTACGCCGCGCTCGCCGGCAATCCCTGGATACCACCGGTTCCCGACTGCGCCTGAACTCCACCCAGACCCCATCACACGCAGCTACAAAACAATGACGCGCCTGCAGGACAAGATAACTTACTTCCGGAAAGGTGGTCTTGCGAGCCTGTGGCCCACAACCTCCGTTCTTTCGGGGGCACGAAGCCCAGCCCCCAGTGGTAGAGTGAAAATACCGGTTTCCAAACAAAGCCAAAGTTTAAATCAGAGTGCCTTTTTCGCGACGAACACGCAGTTACGGCGTGTAGCATAGAACGGGTACGGCCCGGCGGGAACCTTCAGTTCTCCGAGCAGCTCACCGAACGCCTCGAAATAGGTGCTCATTGCCTCGCGGTTTTCCCACATCACCTTACCGCTGGTATCCCGGCGCTCTACGCTTTGGAAATAGCGTGCCAGGTACCGCGCACCGTTATGCCCGTCGAAGGCGTCCGAGGCCGGATCGGTTGTCGGTCGGCGGCCGACGACTGACCAGAGCTCATCAAGATGATCAGGCAACGTGTAGCCGCCGACAAAATGGCCGCCGGGACGAAGAACGCGCGTAAGCTCACGAAGGCCCCGATCGAGATCGCGCAGGTGGTACAGAACCCAATTACACATCACCAGATCGAACGATTCGTCGTCGAATGGCAGGTCATCGAGGGTCGCCCGGAACGCTTTGAGCCCCCGGGCCCGCGCAGCGGCCACGGCCGCTTCCGACTGGTCCACGCCGACGACCTCCGGCGCCGCGACCAGGGACGCCCAGTAACCTACACCGCATCCAGCATCGAGCACGCGATGCGGCCGCGCCTCGGCGACCGCGCCGAGCAGAGTCACGTACTCCTCGATGCCGCACAGCCAAGCGGTACGGTCACACCGTCTGCCCTCGTGGCGATCGAGCGATGCATATTCGCGGGACACAAGGTCTGGATCGCTGTGCCAGTCACTCATGTACGCATCATGCCCACCGCTCCGCGCGAGGACCAAACCAGTTTGCCCCGAAGCCCCGGTCACCCGGAATCATCCACCAGCGCGGCAGCCCCAGGACGCACGACCTACCCCAATCGCCCGCTGGACCGAGCGTAGTTTAAGCGGCATCACGCGTTCGCGGGATCGTTCAACGACGCGCTAAAAGTCAGCGTCCGAAATTCTCACGCTTGGGTGTGAAGGCCGGGCGTGCAGAATGTAAAATGGTCAAATCATTCAGCATCTGGAGCGT
The DNA here is from genome assembly GCA_019245115.1 of Streptosporangiaceae bacterium. Taxonomy (GTDB): domain Bacteria; phylum Actinomycetota; class Actinomycetes; order Streptosporangiales; family Streptosporangiaceae; genus JAFARZ01. Next base: position 1,859 of record JAFARZ010000408.1, read on the forward strand.
AGCCGACCGTCCTGGCAACCACGCTCGCGCTGACGCCACGACAAACAACCATTTGTCCCGCCGGCGGGACACGCCTTTATTCGCTTAAGACGATTAATGGGAGATTTCTTGTCTCGCATCCTTATCACCGGATCTGAGGGCCTGATCGGCTCCGCGCTTAGGCAACGACTCATCGCCGTCGGACATGAAGTCGTGAGTTTCGATATCGCGGCGCTAGAGATGCAGAGCCGACGGGACGTTACCGATTACCGCGCGGTGGCACGGGCCATGGCAGGCTGCACCGGAGTGGTTCATCTCGCCGCGGTCTCACGGGTGATCCTGGGTGAACGGGATCCGCAGCGCTGTAGCGCGGTCAACATCGCGGGCACCCGCAATGTGCTTGATGCGGCGGTTGCGATGGGCCGCGATGCGCCATGGGTGCTGGTAGCCAGCAGCCGGGAGGTATATGGCCAGGCAGTCAGCCTGCCCGTAAAGGAGTCAGATGCCTTCCGGCCGCTAAACGTCTATGCGAGATCAAAGGTGGAAGTCGAGCGCTGCGTCGCTCACAGCAGATTCAAGGGCCTGATGGCTTCGGTCGTCCGGTTCTCGAGCGTCTACGGATCCAACGCGGATTACGCCGACCGGGTAGCGCCGGCCTTCGCGCGGCTTGCCGCGCACGGCGGCGTCCTCCGCATCGACGGTGCCCAAACCACTCTCGACTTCACGCATATCGATGATGTCGCCGCCGCGCTGGAAAAAGCGACCGCGCTGTTGTCGGCGCGGGATGAACCGATGCCCCCGCTTCATCTCGTCTCCGGCCGCGGAGTGACCATCTCCGAATTGGCGCGGATTGCCATCGCGGCGGCCGGTTCCGGAAGCATCGAACTGGGGCCGCCGCGGCCCTACGATGTCACCTCGTTCGTGGGTGATCCGACCCGGGCGCGAGATGTCCTGGGATGGCAGGCCAGTATCGCCATTGAAGAAGGAATCGCGCGGCTCGTCGAGGATTTCCGCTTGGCCGTGGTCCCGTGACCTCACCTGCTGGCCGTGATCCCGTGACCCCGCATTCCATAACACCAGGGTCGCCAGCAGGCCACGCCAGCGCTCGGAAAACGGCCACGCGTAGCCCTCTCGCGGTGTCGCGAAGTATTCGCCGAGCTGCCGGGTGATCTCATCGGACGTCCATTTCTCGCTGGCGTGCAGCTCCGCCTCAACGCGCGGCGCGGCGATCACCCTGATGCGCCGGCCGTCGATGGCCAGGAGCTGACCGGTGATTCCGGCGCTGGCCGATCCAGCGAGCGCGACGACGAGGGGCGCGTTGTCCTCAGGCAGTTTGTCGGCCATGACCTCAGCCGATCCGGGCGGGGCATAGGCGGTCATCCTGCTCTTGGCGGAAGGGCAGATCGCGTTGGCGCGCACCCCGAATGGCGCGCAGGCGGAGGCGGTCCCCATGGTGAGGGTTGCCACACCCGCCTTGGCGACAGCGTAGTTGACACGCCATGGTGCACCGGAAAGAAAAGAGATCGACGATACATTGACTATGGAGCGATCGACCAGCTCTCCCGTACGCCGGTACTCGTCGCGCCAATAACGGGTCGCCTGTATCGTGGTGCAGAATGCGCCCCGCAGGTGGACATCCAGCATGCGGTCGTACTCATCGATTTCCATATCCGGGATGATCTTGGTGGGTGTAACGGTGCCGGCGTTGTTCACCAGGATGTCGAGGCGGCCGAATACGCCGATCGCCATCTTGATCAATGTGCTCACGTCATCCCAGCTCGAGACATCGCCGAAATGGGCAATCGCGCTGCCGCCTGCCGCGGAGATCTCTTCGGCGACGCGCTTGCCTGGTCCAGGGTCGCGGGGACCGCCTTCGACTGGCACCCCCAAGTCGTTCACTACTACGCTGGCTCCGGCTGCTGCGAAGTGGTGCGCATAAGCCCTGCCGAGACCGGTGCCGGCCCCGGTCACGATGGCAACCTTTCCTCGCAGCGAGACGCTATTCACCATTATCGCTTCCTTCCTGAATCCCGTTTGGACACATTCTCCGCTCAGCTGAACTGGGCGGCACTCAGCACAAGAGGGATGGCGAATTGAAGGCATCCGCCGTCCGGCGATGGGGCGGCTCGGCCGACATCAAGACTATTTTCCTACGGTGGACCGGCATGCGGGCAATATTCCATCGGGGTTACTGGCTCGCCGCAAGCCTTTATTTCGTCGTCGTCGCCCATCTTTCCCCTTCCGAGCTGGTCCTGCTTGGCACAGCCATGGGAATCACGCTTGTGCTGGCCAACGTCCCGATCGGCGTCTGGTCCGACGCGTTCAGCCGGAAGTGGCCAATGGTCCTCGGCCACTTCTTCCTGGGCGCGGGGATGATGATGACCGGTGTCGTCACCGTGTTCCCGTTGCTCTTGACAACACAGGTGCTGTGGGGTTTGGGTTGGGCGTGCCTGAGCGGCGCGGACGTCGCCTGGCTGACCGACGAGCTGGACTGCCCCGATCGCATCGCCGCCGTGCTGGCGGCGCGGGCCAGATGGGATCTCGGCGGCGGCGCGGTGGGGATGACCGCGTTCGGCGTACTCGGCTGGGCAGGCGGCCTCAGCCCAGCGATCATCGGCGCCGGTGCGGCGATGATCCTTCTCGGGGTGTTCGTCGCGGTGTGGTTCCCTGAGAACCACTTCAGCCTCATCCGCGGCAGACGGTGGACCGCGACGCTGTCGGTCTTCTCCCGGGGCATCGCGCTCGCCCGCGGCGACCGCCAGATAATGCTGGTGTTCGCGGCCACGATGATCGTCTATGGTGCGGGCGAGGCGGACCGACTGTTCCCCCGCAGGCTCGTCGATATCGGCTATCCGCAGCCTCAAGTTCTCTGGTATACGGCGCTCGGGATCGGCTCGCTGACGCTGGGCGTCATCGCGCTCCGCGTCATCGAGGCGCACATCGTCGGCGCCGCACCGCGGATCTACGCGCTCGCCTGTCTCGTCGGCCTCGGCGCCCTGCTCGCACTGGCCAACGCACCCAACGGGCTGATCGGCGGATTCGGCGTGCTGCTCGTCTTCGGCGTCACGCTGCCCGTGACCCGGGCAGTCGGCATGATCTGGGTCAACGGGCGCGTCGCGAGCGAGGTTCGCGCGACCATGCACTCCTTCCTCGGACAGGCCGAGACGATGGGCGAGATCGCGAGCGGGTTCACGCTGGCCCTGGTGGCCGGGCTCACCGGAATACCGGCAGCGCTAACAATCTCCGCTGCGCTGCTCGGCTGCGCGAGCCTCATGGTCGGCCGATCCGGGGCCGCCAAGTTCAGTCGATCCAGGTTCCGCTCGGCCTGAACGCACGATCGGCGGGCCGCCCGTCTGGCAGTCCCCGAGAACCTCGTGCACCGTGCGCCAAGCCTGGCGGACGACGGAGGGATTGGTGTCCAGGTAGTACGGGATGAAAATGAGCGCCCAGGACAGCGCCCAGCCGCGCCCACGCGCCCAGGTCGCGTCATCGACCGTCAGTCCGTCGCGAAACGCCTGCCTGCTGTCGCCGGAGAATAGCGTCCACGCGACCATGAGATCGCAGGCCGGATCGCCCACCGCGAGCCCGCCGAAGTCAACGACCGCGCTGATCCGGTCACCGGCGATGAGGATGTTTCCCGGCAGCAGGTCCCCATGGATCCAGCGAGGCGGCCCCTGCCATACCGGGGCACGAACCGCCGCGTCCCACGCCGTGGTCACGGGCTGGGGGTCGAGCATGCCGCTCAGCTCGCGAATCGCCGCACGGGTAGCGTGATCTCGGTCGGCGAGCGGAACCCCGCGACCGAAATTGTGGTCACCTGGCGGCGGTCCGGCAGCGGCATCGATCTCCTGTAGCGCGGCGACGAATCGAGCCATGCCGGCTCCGGCCCGGCGCGGATCGGCGAGGTGACCAGGCGTTGCTGGCTCACCCGGGAGCCATGGCATGATCGACCAGGGCCATGGATACCCCTCGCCGGGCGCTCCTATCGCCAGCGGTACCGGGACGGCGAACGGCAGATGCGGCGCCAGCCGCGGCAGCCACATGTGCTCCTTCTCGACCTGTGCGACCGTCGACTGTCTGCGGGGCAGTCGCACGCCCAGCCGGTGCCCGAGCCGGTAGATCGCGTTATCCGTTCCCGCGGAGCGCACCGGCCGGAGCGAAGAGCCCGCCCACTGCGGAAATTGCCTCTCCAGCAACCGCCGCACCAGACCGGCATCGACGTCCACCTCGTCTGCGTGCATCTTGGGAGCGCCCACGTATCTCCTCATTTGGGCGGCGGGACAGGATGACGTCGCGATGTAGATGGTACCTCCATTCATCTGGCGGCCCCCGGCAGGCGCGCTCACCTTGACAGGGCAATACCGCGCGCCGAAGCATGTGCCCATAGATCCCTCATCGAACGGAAAGGAATCCCCGATGCATGTTGTCCTCATTGAGGTCGACACCAATGGGAAATCATCTGAAGAAGGCCGGCAATTGCTTCGGGACCAAATTGTTCCGGCCGTGCAAAAGCTGCCCGGATTCCGGTCCGGCGTCTGGCTGAACAAGAGCGACAGCGACCACGGACTGTCCCTGACGATCTGGGACACTCGCGAGCAGGCGGAAGGCATGGTCAGCATGTTCGGCCCGGATTCCGGTGACCAGGCCGGCGGCACGGTAAGCAGGTGCGAGATCAACAAGGTGACAGCTTCCGCTTTCGCCTTCTTCTCCCCCGGGAACCTGCTGATTTAGTGGCGTTCCGACGACCCGGCGAAGGCCCTCCGACGCCGAGCCGATGACATCATCGTCGATCTTCGTACGGCGCGGTCATCAGGGTGCCCGGATTACGGGCACCCTGCCCCATCTCCCCTGGCGGTCTGGTGGAATACGTCAACTTGGGCCCGACGGGCCTACATGTGTCTCGCATCTGTCTCGGAATGATGAGCTTCGGCAATGACAGCGACCGGCGATGGGTCGTGGCGGAGAACGCCGCTGAGCCAATCGTCAAGGCGGCCGCTGAAGGCGGCGTCAATTTCTTCGACACCGCGGACGTCTACTCAAACGGCGCCAGCGAGGAGGCGACGGGACGCCTGCTCAGCAAGATGTTCAGACGCGAAGAGATCGTCGTAGCGACCAAAGTCGGCATGCCAATGGGACCTGGCGAGAACGACAGAGGCTTGTCGCGCAAGCACATCATCGCTGGAATTGACGCATCGCTGCGGCGGCTCGGGATGGATTATGTCGACCTGTACCAGATCCACCGATGGGATTACCGCACACCGATTCACGAGACCATGGAGGTGCTCCACGACGTGGTCCGTGCGGGAAAGGCCCGTTACATCGCCGCCAGCAGCATGTACGCATGGCAGTTCGCGAAAGCGCAGCACACGGCAGACACTCATGGCTGGACACCCTTCGTGTCCATGCAGAACCACTACAACCTCGTGTATCGCGAGGAAGAGCGGGAGATGATCCCGCTTTGCGCCGACGAAAAGGTGGCTGTCATCCCGTGGAGCCCGCTAGCGCGCGGCCTGCTGACCGGCAACCGCACCCGTTCCGGCGAGCGCCGTACGACCCGGGCAGGGTCGGACTCGATGAGCGACCGGATGTACGCCAGGGAAGCCGACTTCGATGTCGTCGACCGTGTCGCCGATGTCGCGGCCGAGCGCGGCGTCCCACCCGCCCAGATCGCGTTGGCCTGGCTTCTGCACCGGCCATGCGTCACCGCCCCGATCGTCGGCACCACGAGGCTCAGCCATGTGACCGACGCGCTCGCGGCGCAACAGCTCAAGCTGAGCGATGACGATATGCGACGGCTGGAAGAGCCCTACGTCCCGCATCCCGTGCTCGGTCACGAATGACGCGACCTGTCCCCCGTTGCCCTAGGACGAAAGGTGGGAGAATTGGCTGTCAGGTCCGCGCTGACGCTCGAGCCCATAGCCGGCCACATCGGCGCCGAGATCAGCGGCATCGACGCCGCCGGCTCCCTTGATGACATGGCCATCGCGGCGATCCGTGAGGCGCTGCTGAAGCACAAGGTGATCTTCCTGCGCGACCAGCGCCTCGACTACGACAGCCAGGTGGCATTCGCGCGACGGTTCGGCGAGCTGACCGTCGGGCATCCGATCTTCAAGGCGCCGACCGACCGCCGTGCCCTGCGGACGCTGGACTCCCGGGACGGCACCCGGGCCAACCACTGGCACACCGACCTGACCTTCCTCGACCGGCCGCCCGCGTTCGCTTTCCTGTACGGAAAGGTCATCCCGCCCGTCGGTGGTGACACGATCTGGGCGAACGCGGCCACCGGCTATGCTTACCTGCCCGGCGAGCTCCGCGAGCTGGCCGACCGGCTGCGCGTCGTGCACAGCAACGACTCCGACTACACCGACGCCACGGTCGCCGCCCGGCTGGACTATATCGCAACGGTGTTCGAGGCCGAGCATCCCGCCGTCCGGGTGCACCCGGAGACCGGTGAGCCTTCCCTCCTGCTCGGCGGGTTCGCCCGTCGCATCGTCGGGTTCACGCCTCAGGCCTCCCGGGACCTGATCCAGGTCCTGCAAGATTACGCGACACGTCCGGAACACACGGTGCGCTGGCGCTGGCGCGCCGGTGACCTGGCAATCTGGGACAACCAGGCAACGCTGCACTATGCGATCTACGACTACGGTCCGGTCCACCGCCGGGTCGAACGCGTCACGATCGCCGGAAGCGTACCGGTGGGCCGCGACGGCCGTCCCGGCCGCGCGCTGAACGGCACCGCCGAGCACATCACCTCGCCATTATGCGTACCGGCAGCTGCGCCGGCCCGCTGACCGCGATCGAGCGCACGGGTATGACCGGGCCAGCCAGCTCGATCTCGCGCGCCGTGTCGAGGAGCTCCGGCAACAGCGCACCGAGCTGAAGCCGGGCGAGACTACCGCCGATACAGGCATGCTCGCCGGCGCCCAGAGCGACGTGCCGGTTCCGCTGGCGGCCGAGGTCAAACCGGTCAGGGTCGGGGAAGGCGCTCTCGTCGCGGTTGGCCGAGGGCAGCCACAGGACGACGCGATCTCCCGCGGCGATGGACTGGCCGCCGAGCACGTGCGGGCCGGTGGTGGTGCGCATGCTGTGGGTGGCGCTGCTGGCCCATCGCAGGAGTTCCTCGATGGCGCTCGGGATCAGACGGCGATCCTCCCGCAACCGCTGCCACTGGTCCGGGTGCTCGAGGAGGGCCAGCATCCCGGTCGCCATCGAGAGCCCGGCGTTCTCCGTGGCGCCGACCAGGTTCTCGAAGTTGAGGAGGATTTCCTCTTCGGTCAGCGGCGTCCCGTCGACCGCGCCGTGGGCCAGCAGCCCTGCCACGTCGTCGGTGGGGGCGACGCCCTTTCGCTGGCACATGAGATCGATGAAGTAGTTCATGATCGGCAGATACGTGGTCAGCGACTTCTGCGCCTTGAACGCCTCATGCGTCCAGCGGTACACGCTCTCGAAGTCGCCCTCGGGCATCCCCATGATGCGACAGATCGTGGAGATCGACAGCCGGGCCGCGACATCCTGCGCGAAGTCGCAGCTGCCCCGTTCGATCGCCGCGGTGACGGCGGCGCGTGCCTGCGCGCGCAGTACGCCCTGCATGGACCGGACAGCCCTGGCGTTGAACCGGGCCGCGATCAGCGAGCGGAGCTTGCGATGGCGCGGCGGGTCGGTAAGGGCGAGCGTCCGGCCGCCGCCGGGATCGTTGCCTAGACTGGCCGGCCGCAGCAGGACGCCATCCGCGGAGCTGAACTTCGCCGGGTCACCATAGACAGCGCGCACATCGTCGTACCGGGTTACCGACCAGAACCCGGGCAGCTCGGCGGGAGGATGCCAGTACACGGGCATGTCGCGCCGCATACGCCGCCACAGGCGATGCCGGTCCCCGGCCGCGTGGAACTCCGGGCTGGCGAGCAGGGCCGGCTCCAGGGTCTCCACCGTCATAGGCTCGCTCCTTCGGACGCGAGAGCGGACAGGTGACCGCTGAGGCGATCCGCGCACTCACCAGCGACGACATCGGGAACCGCGTCGCGCCGGAATGAGACGACAAGGCGCAGCTCACCGGTGTCCTCGGGCCACAGCTCCGCGTGGAGTTCGAGCGGAAGGTCCAGGTACGGCTGCCTGATGAACCTGGTGCGCAGCCCGGTGAGGTCGAGCCTGGGCGGCGTGTTGTCCTGGAGCGCGAACAGCGTCTGGAACAACGGCGGGCGGGCGTTTCCCGGCCGGCGGGTACGGCGGAACAGGTCGGTGAGCGAGACGTCCTGGGCGGCGAGGGCCCGCGCGACGGTGCGCCCAGCTTCCCGGACGCCCGTCGAGCCGACGCTGAGTGCCGTGCCGCGCAGGCGAATGCAGAGCATGGTGATGTGGCATCCGAGCGCCTCGTCCAGCAGCGCGGTCTCGCGCCGCGCGACTGGAACCCCGACCGCGAAGTCGTCCTGCCCGGTCGCCTCGGCCAGGCTCCTGCCCCAGGCGGACAGCAGTACTACGAAGGGCCTCACGCCCGATGCGCCGGCGAAGCTCTCGATACCCGCGACGACTTCGGGGCCCAATGTGTACTCCAGGTGTCCCGGAGGGCCGCCCGATGCCGTTCCGTGCCAGCGCAGATCCGGGATTCCCGCCAGCTCATCGATCAGATGGGCATGCCGGACAGCCACCTTGTCGTAGTGCGCGCCGACATCGTAAGCGGCCGACAATGACGGCGCCGCCGGGAGCGCCGCCCTCCCGGTGTCACGCGCCATGTTGTAGGCGGTCGTCAGATCCCGTGCGAGTACGGACTCTGACCAGCCGTCGAACGCGATGTGGTGGAGCACGACCCCGAACAATGTCCTCTGTCCGTCTTCGACCGGGACCAGGGCGGCGCGCCAGACGATCCCATCGACCGGCCACAGCTCGCTTGCCAGTTCGCGGCGTAGCGTCCGCACGGCCAGGTCGGTGGACGGTTGCGCGGGAAGCATCGCCACATCCGGCGGGGGCACGTCCACCAGGCGGACGGCAGGTGCCGGGTCCGGCGCATACGCGGCGCGGAGCGGCTCGTGCCGCCGGTGCACGGCGGAGACGGCCGACTGGAGCGCGACGCGGTCGAGATCTCCGCGGATCTCCCAGGTCAGCACGCAGTGCGAGGTCAGATCCGACGGATCAGCGAGGTGCCGCATCAAGAACACCAGCTGCATCGGCGTCAACGGCACCGACCCACAGCCGGACACCAGCCCACCACCGGACACCGCTGGCGCGCCCTCCAGCGGAGCCGAGCTCAGCTGGCCGGCGAGGTCGCCCGCAGTCGGGTGCTCATAGAACCACGAGATCGGTACCCGGCGACGGAGCCGGGCCGCGAGTCTGGCGCAGACGCGCCCCGCACCGAGCGAACTACCGCCGGCCTCGAAGAACGAGACATCGGGGGGCATTGACGCGCGATCGAGGACCTGCGCGAACGTCCCGGCGACCAGGCGGACAAGCTCGTTCCGCGACCCGGCCGCAGGTCCTGAGGTGCCGCAAACTGCCGCGGGTCTCGAGGTGCCGCAACCGTCCGTGGACACGGCCGGATCGGTGTCCGGCAACAGGGCCAGCAACGTCCGCTCGTCGAGCTTTCCCTGCTCGGTCAGGGGCAGGGAATCGACGCTCACGACGGCGACCGGACGATGGTGGGCGACAAGCCCGGACCGCAACGCCGGCAGCGCATTCTCCAGCGGGTCGCCCGGCCGCCGAGGGACGCAGAACGCGACCAGCCTGTCCGCCGCGCCAAGCGCGTCGCGGCGGGCCAGCACCCGGCATGCCCGCACCGACGGCAGCAGCCGTTGCACCTGGCGCTCGACCTCAGCCGGCTCGACACGGTGACCACGGATCTTGAGCTGCCGGTCGGCGCGTCCGCGAAACCGGAGCAGCCCGTCCTCCCCCCACATGCCGAGGTCGGCGGTCCGGTAGATGCGAAGTCGCTCACCGTCCAGCTCGACATCGGGGAACTTCGCCGCGGTCAGCTCCGGGTCGCCCAGATAGCGGATCGCGAGCCCGTCACCGGCGACGCAGATCTCGCCGATCTCACCCACCTCGCACACGCGTGTCCCGTCGAGCACGAACACCCGGGTGCCGGGGACCGGCCGGCCCAGCGGGATCCCGTCGTCCCGGTCGCAATCGGCGGCCGAGATACGGTGTGTCGTGGCGAAGACGGTGGTCTCAACCGGCCCGTAGCCGTTGATTAGCGCGATCGCCGGATGAGCGCGGAGGAAGCGGTGCACGTGGACAGGTGAGAGCCGTTCACCGCCGATCATCACCTCGCTGACGCCGCGGAACGCGTCGATGTCCTCGTCCACCACCATGTTGAACAAGCTGCTGGTCAGCCACACGGTGCTGATCCCGTGGTCCGCGACGAGGTCGCGTAGCGACTGGGCGGCGATGTATGGGTCGTCCAGCAGCACTGATGTGCCGCCGGAGAGCAGGGCGGACCACAGCTCCAGGGAGAACGCATCCCACGGCACGGGCGCGGCCAGCGGTATCACCGTATCGGCGTTGAATGACGCGAATGTCCCCGGCTGGAACAGGCGCGCAGTCGCCCGGTGCGGCGTCAGGACGCCCTTCGGGGTGCCCGTCGTGCCCGATGTCCAGAAGACACAACACGGATGCGAGCCATCGACGGCGACCGGCCGGAACGCCCCCGCCGACCGCACCGCAAACGAAGGCACCGCGGACGAAGGCACCGCAAACGAATGTGGCGTCCACTGGGCATCGATGCTCCCATCAATGCTCCCCGGTTCGGCCACCACCAGCGGCGCGTCGAGCCGCCGGATCATGTCCACGAGCCGGTCCCGCGGCCAGGATGGGTCCAGCAGCGAGTACGCGGCTCCTGTCTTCAGCATCGCGAGCAGCGCGGTGATCAGCCGTGTGCTTCGCGGCAGCACGATGGGCACCACGTGCGCGGGGCCGATGCCGGCGCCGCTGAGCAGGGACGCCCATTCGTCCGCGGTCTGGTCGAGCTCCGCATAGGTCACGGCCGTGTTACCCGAGCGGACGGCCGTGGCGCTGGGTCGCGATCGCGCGATGCGGGCGACCATCTGGTGCAGGCCTTCATCCCCAAGAGCAAACGGACTGCCCGACATCCAGTCCCGGTCCGGTTTCACATTCCACTCCCTATGAGCGAACGAATAGCCGACGGCGTGAACGATAAAGTCGTGAAGTGATAAAAAGGACGGTAGCTTGCTACCGCACCTAATTGCTACCAAGGCATCGGCGGTCGAATCAGGAGTTGACATTGACTGAAATCGTCTCCTCATATTGCGAAGGCCCACCGCCTCCGCTCGATCCAGAATTGTCGGTGCCGTTGCGTGCGATCCTCGATGAGATGCCGATGCCGTTGACGCCTGAACTGATCCCGGACCGGCGGGCGCGTACCGCTTCGGGAACACTCTCCGACGAAGCCATCAGGCGCGGTGGCGCCTTCGAGTTCGAGGAGCGGCTCATTCCGGGGCCGGCCGGAGCGCCCGACGTGCCGCTGATCATCTGCCGGCCCACGGCTACGCCAGGACCGCATCCGTGCGTCTACAACACCCATGGCGGCGGAATGGTGGCTGGGAACCATCGGACGATCGAGCTGGCGCGCGAACTCGGCCGGGCCGGGGAACTGGGGCTCGCCGTGGCGGCGATCGATTACCGGCTCGCTCCCGAGCATCCCGACCCAGCGCCGGTCGAGGACTGCTACGCGGGCCTGGTCTGGCTGTCCGAGCACGCCGCCGGACTCGGAATAGCCGGTGACCAGATTGTCATCAGCGGAAACAGCGCCGGCGGCTGCCTGGCCGCTGGCACCGCCCTGCTCGCCCGCGACCGGGGCGGCCCTCGCCTGATCGGCCAGATGCTTCAGTGCCCGATGCTCGACGATCGCTGCCAGACCCCCTCGATAACGCAACTGGAACGCGCGGGGCTGTGGGACGGCCGGTCGAATCTCGCCGGCTGGACCGCGCTGCTTGGCGACCGGCGCGGAAGCGGCGACGTTAGCTGCTACGCGGCGCCAGCGCGGGAGGCTGACGTTTCCGGCCTCCCGCCCCTGTTCCTGGACGTCGGCTCGGTGGAAGCACTGCGAGACGAGACCGTTGCCTATGCGACCCGTATCTGGCAGGCCGGCGGCCAGGCCGAGTTGCATGTCTGGTCCGGCGCGTTCCACAGCTTCGACGAGTGGGTGCCGGACGCGATCGTGTCACGAACGGCGGACGCCGCGCGTGTCGCCTGGCTGCGGCGCCTGCTCGGCGCGCCCCGCGACGATGACCGGTGATAAGGCGCTGGCCCTGGTGACGGGGGCCAACAAAGGCATCGGAAAAGAGACGGCACGGCAGCTCGCGCGGTGCGGCTTGGCGGTACTGCTGGGCAGCCGCGATCCGGACCGCGGCCGTGACGCCGCACTGGATCTCGCCGGCGATGGCGTCGAGGTCACTCCGGTACAGCTGGACGTCACGGATATGGCCAGTGTCACGACGCTGGAGAAGCGGCTGCGCGCCGATCATGGGCGCCTCGACGTTCTCGTGAACAACGCGGGTGTCTTCGTCGGCGCGAGCGCGGCCGGCACCACGGCCGCGCATATGCGCTCCGTTTTCGAGACGAACGTCTTCGGCGTCGTGACACTCATCCACACCTTGCTGCCGTTGCTGGGCCAGGCGCGCGCGCCGCGGATCGTCAACGTCTCCAGCACCACCGGATCGCTGGCACTGACAGCTGGCGGCGCCGGCATACCGGGTGATGACTCACGCCGGATGGCGTACTGTGCCGCGAAGGCCGCGGTCAATATGCTCACCATCCACTACGCCAAGGCATTCGCCGCCGATCCCGGGCTCGCGCACATAAAAATCAATTCCGCCACGCCCGGTTACACCGCGACCGATATGAACGACTTCCAGGGCACACGAACCGTCGCCGAAGCCGCGCGCGTCATCGTCGGGCTCGCGACATTGCCCGACGACGGCCCGAGCGGCGGATTCTTCAGCGATCAAGGTCCGGTCGCCTGGTAGGTCGCGGATGTTCCAGGTGCAGGCTGCGATACAGGCAGCGGTGGCGGGCCGGCGAATCCCGGTAGGCGGTCCGCCCGTGCGAGATACGCGTGTTGTCGAGGATGATGGCCTCGCCCGGGCCTAGCGCGAGCCGCCGGTAGTAAGGGCTGCCGGGCCGGCTCGCGTCGTCCAGGAACTCGATGCCGCGGCGCAGGTCCGCCGGTTCGACGACGTCCGGTACGACCCACTCATCGGTATCGGTAACGGAATAGCCGCAGACAAGCTGACCGTCCTGGACGGTGAACGCCGGTCCGGCGTTCTCGTCGACGCACTCGTTGATGTTCGCACGCCGCACGAGTACGCCGGGGGTCGCGAGCGCGAGAGCCGCCGGCAGGTCTTCGTCGACGAGCTGGGCATACGCGGCCGATGAGTTGAACAGCGTCGTGTCGCCGCCCTCGGCCGCCGGAGACTCGCAGAAGAGCATGCCCGTCTTGATGAAGCCGATCTCCTGAAGCGTTCCGTCGCAGTGCAGACGCTGCTCCTGGGTACGGCCGAATGAGGGATGCTCGGCATCCACGGTGCCGGAGTTCAGCGCTGCCGATATGCGAGTCACTTTCGGCATACTGTGGCCGTTCATCGTGTAAAGGGGCGGCAGGAACGGCTCATCCATTCCCAGCGCTTCCGCCAATGACACCAGAGTGTCGGGACTGGCTGTCTCAGAATCCAGCCGTATGATCGCACTCCCGTGCCGCACATAGCGACCCATGATTTCCCGGGCCTCATTGAGGCCGAGGTTCGAAATCTTGCCAAGCCGCACTGGCTCGTCGGGCATATTCTCGATCGTCAGCATGACCGATGAAGCCGCTGCGAGCAACTGGCGGGCGGCGACGGTCCCGAGCATAGTAATCTCCACTCTGCGCTCGTTCTCTTGTCATGTTCCGCTGAACCCGCGATCTCATAACACGACACCGTGACTTAAATCAGCTATACAGCATTATGTTTGCGTAAGCCAAGGACTCGGTAAGCCAGCCGCCGTCGTGGCTTAAAAGGCATCGCTCACCTGGCTTTGATATCCCGTCCAGTGCCACAATCTGGATAATCCCCGAGACCAGCAAAGCATGGTGAAATGAGTCGCGATCGTTCCCATGACATTGCCGTCACCGGCCTGTCAGCCCGATTCCCCGGCCCTGCGGACATTGACCAGTGGTGGTCCGCGGTGACAGCTGGCCGGGTACTTACCAGGCGTTATGACCGGCATGAGCTGATGGACGCGGGCGTGCCGGGAAAGCTGCTCGATGACCCCGATTATGTTCCCGTCCACGGCCACCTCGCCGACGCCGCGCGATTCGAGAACTCGCTCTTCCGCATCAGTCCGCGCGAGGCGGAGATGATCGATCCACAGCAGCGGCTGATGCTCGAGACCGTGTGGACGGCGCTGGAGGATGCCGGCGTCGCACCACTGCGCGAGACCGTCACGACCGCCGTGTACGCTTCGGCGGCGCCGAGCGGCTACCTGCGGAAAATGCTGGCTCGCGGCGAACTCGACCCGGCGACGCTCGACGACGCACTGCACGGTACCGAGCCCGACTTCATGGCGAGTCGTATCGCGTACAAGCTCGGGCTGACCGGCCCCGCACTCGGCGTGCAATGCGCCTGTTCTTCCTCTCTGGTAGCCGTCCACATGGCGGTTCGCGCGCTGCTGGACGGCGACTGCGACCAAGCGGTGGTGGCCGCGGCGAGCATCGCGTTCCCGCAGGCCGGTTATCTCCACATACCCGGCGGCGTGCTGTCCGCCTCGGGCGCCTGCCGGCCGTTCGCCGCCGCCGCCGACGGAACGGTCGCCGGCTCGGGCGTGGCCTGCGTGGTTCTGCGGCGGTTGGCCGACGCCCTCGCCGACGGGCAGCGGCCGTATGGCGTCATCCTGGGGACGGCCACGAACAACGATGGCGCGGCCAAAGCCGGCTATTACGCGCCGTCGGTCGCCGGTCAGGAGGCAGTCATCACCGCCGCGTTGCGGGCCGCGCGGGCCGATGCCTCGTCCATCGGCTACCTCGAGGCACACGGTACCGGGACGCAGATCGGCGACACGATCGAATGGGCGGCCGCCTGCGCGGCTCTGCGCACCGCGGGGGCCGCTCCCGGCCAGGTCGCGGTGGGCGCGGTCAAGGCGAACGTCGGTCATCTCGACGCGGCGGCCGGCGTCGCGAACCTCATCGCGGCGCTGCTGGTCGTCAGGGACGGGATCGTTCCGCCGATCGCGGGGTTCACCGAGCCGAATCCGATGCTGGACACGGACGGGGCGGCGCTGGTCATCCCGACGGAGGCCGGGCCCTGGACGGGGCCGCTACCGCGGCGGGTCGGCGTCAGTTCGTTCGGTATCGGCGGAACCAACGTCCACCTGGTGATCGAGCAGGCACCGGACCGGCCGACGAGCAGCCGGCCGGTCCCAGCCCGGCCGAGGCTGGTGGTCCTGTCGGCTGCTGACGCTGCGGCGTTGTCCCGGTCGGCCGCGCGGCTCTCCGCCCACCTGGCGGCGCGCGACCCTGATCTAGCCGACGTGTCACGGACCCTCGTCGCTGGCCGGGCGCCGCTGCCTCAGCGCCTGGCCGTCGTCGCGCGCACGAGTGCCGAGGCGGCGGAGCGGCTCGGCACCGGTCGCGGCGTAACGCGAGCGCTCGCCGGTTCGGCTCCCGCGCCAGCGGTCTTCCTGTTTCCAGGGCAGGGCTCGCAGTATCCCGGCATGAGCCGACCATTCGCCGAGGCGCTCCCCGGCTTCTCGGCCACCCTCGATCGCTGCGTTTCTCTGTTCGACCCGGCCCTGGCCGCACGGTTGCGCCGTGCGCTGTGGGATGAGACCTACCCGGCGGCGGAAGTGGCGGCGACGGAACTCGCGCAGCCCGCGCTGTTCGCGGTCGGGTACGCCGCCGCCACGGCGCTATGCGCGCTGGGCCTGAGACCCGCGGCCGTCGCGGGACACAGCATCGGCGAGATCACTTCCGCCTGCGTCGCCCACGTCCTCGATCTGGCCGACGCCGTCCGGCTGGTCAGCGCGCGCGGCCGCGCGATGCAGGGCTGCCCCGAGGGCTCGATGCTTGCGCTCGGTTGTTCGCAGGCCGCCGCGCTGCGGCTGGTGGCCGAGTCTGGCCTGCAGTTGGAGCTGGCGGCGATCAACGCCCGTGAGAGCTGCGTGGTCGCGGGGCCCGTCCAAGCAGTCGAGAAGTTCCGGGCATTGCTGGGTGACAGCGTGCGTACCAAGTGCCTGCGCGCCCAGCGCGCGTTCCACTCCGCCGCGATCGAGCCGGCGCTGCCGCCGCTTGCCGAGGCGATCGCGGATATCACCGTCCGGAGCCCGGCGATCCCTTTCGCGGCCAACGCGACCGGACGGCTCCTTCCCGCCGGAACGCCGCTGTCGCCCGGGTCGTTCGTTGCGCAGGCCCGCCAGCCGGTACGTTTCGCGGAGATCATGGACGCCATCGCGGACCGCTTCGCCGGCGCCGTCCTCGTCGAGGTGGGCCCCGGCGAGACGCTCTCGACCATGATCGATGGGGCGGCCCTGACGGCGGTCGCGCTGTCGCCCGGCCGCGACGGCCCGGTCGACGGCGGGGTGCACGCGGCCCTCGGGGAACTGTGGGCTCTGGGTCAGCCCATCTCGCTGGACGCGCTGTCCCCCGATGGTGAAACCGCGCGCCTGCCCGGGTACCCGTTCCACGGACCGGAATGGATCGCGCCGGAAGCCGGCGTCGCGCCGGCCAGTACGGTGCCGGTCGTCCCCCCGGAGAGGCCGCCGAGCCCGTTGCCCGCCGGGCTTACCGATCCGTCGGCGCTGATGACCCGCTTCTGGGAGGAATTGCTCGGTCATTCCGGGCTCGACGAGGAGTCGGACTTCTTCGAACTGGGCGGTGACTCGCTGCTGGCGACCCACCTGGTGCGCCGCATCAAGCAGGAGCTTGGCGTTCGCGTGCCGATCCGCGAAATGCTCTCCGGTCGTACGCTGAGGCGGCAGACAGCCATCCTGACCGCTCAGCTCGGCTGATAAACCCATTTATCACGAACGGCGGTGGTTACTCCGCTGAGCCAGTGCGTCGTGCGACGGCAGGCTCAGCAGTCCGGCGGCATCGGGCCGGAATTGCCGCTGGATGGGCAGGGGCAGCTGGGACCAGTCAAAGCGGGGCTGCTGGCCGGCCCGCACGAACTGGGTCAGGATGCACCGGCGCGGTCCGGTACCGCGGTTGGTGGTACCGCCGTGGATCAGCGATGCGCTGAAGACCAGGACGGACCCGCGGGAGGCCTGGATGACCCGTTCACCGGGGTGGCGGGCCAGGGGATCATCCAGCCGGGCCAGGACGGCATGGTTGTCGACGTGACTGCCGGGAAGGACTCGGGTCCCGTTGAGCGCGGTGAATTCGTCGAGGCACCAGATCGCGTCGCATGCCCTTGGCGGGCTGCCGTGGGCGAGTTTCTGGCAGTGCAGCGCCTGGTTGCCCGAGCCGGGTTCGGTCCGCCGGTAGTTGATCAGGGAAAAGCGCATTCCAGGACCCAGAATCGCGCCGGCCGCCGCGACGACCACCTCCTCGGTGACACACCGCTGGAACATGGAGTAATACTCCAGCAGGTTCTCTACGTACCGGACTCCCGGCTCATCGTCATAAGTATGCGGCTTGTCATGCTCGCGTTCCCATATCCGGTCCAGCACCACGCTCCAGTAATCGCATTCACCAGCCGGCAAGACATCGGGTAGCATCGCATATCCGTCGGTGTCGAGTTGCCGTAGCTGATCGGCCAGTACCGTTGTAGTCATCGGGTCCGCCTTTTCGATATGAGAGCGAGAGGGGAACCAGTTGCCTTATCTCGATAATCTCGCGGCTGGAACCCGCTTTACCAGAGAAGCGGCTCGGGAGGTGCGAATCCGGACCGGATCTGGACGTCACCGCCCTTATCTATCGCATTGAGGATCTCAACGATGTGCGCCGCGTGTTCACCGGTCACCCGATGGGGGCGTTCGTCAATGATCGCGTCGGCGAGCTCGACGAGGCCGCGGGACCACTCTGTGCCGGGATACGGATCGCGGATATAGGGAACCGGCTCGAATTCTCCACCATAGGGGGCGAACTGGACCGCGGCGTTGAAGTGCTGCGGATTTCCCAGCCACAGGGAGCCCAGGTCGCCGTGGAATTCAATGCCCTTCTGCTTGGTGGCGTGGCCGACATAGAAGTCGGTCGTCAGCCGCGCGACGACACCGTTGCCGAATTCGATAAGGGCCACGACGAAGTCGGGATTCGTCACCTGGAACCGGTCGCCTTCCGCGGTCACCCGTTCCCCGGCCAGGATCCGGCCGAGTCCGGTCGCCGACCGCGCGGGGCCGAAGAACGTGGTGAGCACGGTGAGCGAGTAGACACCGATGTCGTACAGCGGGCCGACCTCGTAGTAATGCCGGGGCTCGTTATGCCATGTCTCGGGCCGGCCCCAGTTCATGTCCGCGTATGCCATCCTGATCGTGCCGAGACGGCCGTCGTGGATCACCTGCCACGCGGTCTGCTGAGCTTCGCCGAGAAACGTCATCGGCGCGCAGCTCAGTCGTACCCGATTGTGCTCGGCAAGCGCGAGCAGCTCGCGCGCCTGCGCGTAGGAAAGGGCGAGCGGCTTTTCACTGTAGACGTGCTTGCCTGCCGCGAGACCTCGCTCCGTCACCTCGGCGTGCTCGGTCTGGATGGTCAGGTTGACGATGATGTCGACGTCGTCGTCGGCCAGCATGGCATCGAGCGTCGGATAAGCCTTACCGCCGAAGCTCTCCGCTAGGTCCTCCGCGCGGTGCCGCTGGATATCGGCGGCACCGACGAGCCTGATCTGCCGGCACGGCGCGAGCGTCCGCACGTACTCGCGCGAGATGACGCCGCATCCGACGATGCCGGCGCGCAGCGGTCGCATGGCTTCGGCTCCTCGCGTCAGCGAAGCGGCGAGAAATCCGTCGGGCTGAGGATACGGCTTTCCCGGTACCGGACAAGCCGCCCGTTCGCCTCGGTCTCAGCCCGTACCCGGTGCCATTCGGGGTCCGCGCCGTAGGAGTCCCACGCCCGCTCCCGCTGGCCGAGGTCCTCGAATCCGACCATGTAGACGAGCTGGTCGTCACGACCGCCGATCATATTGGTCCAGTAGCCGACGTTCGTGATGCCGTGCTTTTCGAGAAGCTCGCATACGGGATCCCGGAATCGAGCCTGGAGCGGCGTCATTTTGCCGGGATGTACAGTATAGGTCCGCAATTCGTAGATCATTTCAGCTTCCTCGGTTCATTCTGGGCCGGCTCTCCCAGCGCGACGAGCGCGGAGCCGGCCGCGCGGATGGTCTGCTGTGTGGTGGAGGGCATGACGATGACCGCCTCATCCGCTCCGGCTTGCGCCAGCGCGCGCAGATGACCGGGCAACCCGGCCAGGGTCTGCGGACGGATACCGTTCGCGGGAGGCTGCTGCTCCGGGCCGGGGTCGACCCGTACGCTCGCGCTGCGCGCGATCTCGCCGGGATCGCGTCCGGCGCGCTCGGCGGCCCGTGAGATGCGGGCATGCAGCCTGGCGTAACCTTCGGCCGTATTGTCGTAGCAGTCGAACAAGCTGTTCCACCATTCGGCGTACGGCAGGCCGATCGCGAGCATCCGGTCGCCCGAGCCGCCGACCATCAGTGGGATGCGATGCTCCGGCGGCGGAACCAGGATGAGGCCATCGACTGACCAGAAGCGTCCACTGACCGTGACCCGCTCACCGCAAAGCGCCCGCCGGATGATCTCGAGCGACTCCGCGAACCGCGACACCGAGCTGGCGTAGCGCAGGCCGAATGGCGTGAAGTCGGCTTCATTCCAGCCGGCCCCCAGCCCGAGTATGAACCGCCCGCCGCTGATGTGGTCCACGGTCGCCGCCATCTTCGCGATCACTCCCGGCGGATGGAACGCGGTACACGCGACGAGCGGCCCCAGCCGGATCCGTGAGGTCACGGCCGCGAGGGCGGCAAGCAACGTCCAGGCCTCCAGCGGCCCACGTTCCCGGCCACCTCCCGTGCCGCGATAAAGCAGGTGATCGCCCACCCGGATGGAATCGAAGCCGGCCTCCTCGGCCGCCCGCGCCAAGGCTACGTACTCCTCCCACCGTACGCGGCGCTCGGATCCAGGAAGCTGGAGACCAATCTGAAGCGGCCTCACGGCATCGTCCCGCCGTTGCCCGCCACCGACCAGATCGCCCTGAGATGGTTCACGACCCGCGGGAGGACGATGTGCGGATCCGCGCTCAGCCTGCACTCCAGAGCGCAGTATCCAGTGAATCCCGCCTCCTTCAGCGCGTGGAAAATGGGAGTGAACTCCAGATGGCCGGCTCCCGGCTCCAGGCGGTTGGTATCGGCGAGCTGCACGTGCTTTATCTCCGCCCCGGCGCGCCTTATAGCAGCCGCGGGATCCGCTTCTTCGATGTTCATGTGAAAGATGTCAGCAAGGATCTTCACCGACCGCGAGCCGGCCGCCTTTATCAGTTCGAGCGCCTGGTCCAGCCGGTTGATGTGGTGATCCTCATAGCGGTTGAGCGGTTCGAGCAGGAGAATCACGCCGCAGGACTCGGCGTGCTGCCCGAGTTCCGCCAGTGCCTCGATGAGCGTTTCGCGGCCAGCCGCCTCGTCCCGTGGCTTCAGCGACGGAAGAGCATTGGAATACACGCCGAAGCAGGCTGGGGTCATGGCACCGAGGCCGCCCAATTCGGCGATCGCCGACAGCAGTTGCTTCATGTTCGTAACGGCAGCGCGCCGGGCCTCGGGATCCAGCTCCCCGATGAATGGCCGGCCTCCTCCGCTCACCGTCGGAAAGACGGCACCGTCGCGGCGGACTTCGTGAAGTTCCGCCAGCCGGCCGGCAATCGCAGTCGCCGGTCCGGAGAGTTCTATACCGTCGAAGCCCATCGAGGCCGCTTGCTCCCATTTCTGCGACATGGTCGTGCCGGGGAGCCGGTATTGCGG
Organism: Streptosporangiaceae bacterium; assembly: GCA_019245115.1. Taxonomy (GTDB): domain Bacteria; phylum Actinomycetota; class Actinomycetes; order Streptosporangiales; family Streptosporangiaceae; genus JAFARZ01. The sequence goes on from JAFARZ010000408.1 coordinate 22,771, forward strand.
ACAAATAAGGCGCAGCGCCTGGTCAGGCATTCATCCACCTTGCTGCTCGTCTCGGATTCGTTCATTTAAAGATTTGCCGTATCGGACCGGCAACATCTGCGTGATCCTGGCCGGGTGACCGAGCCGGATCGCTGGGCCTGAAGGTGGCGCGGTGTTAGGAGGACGCCCGCTGTCCCGCCGGCGGGACAGCGGCACGCGCCCGCGTGTTCACCCGTGCGCCCGGCACACTATGTTTGGTCGTCAAATGTATGCCGAAGCCATCGCTGAAGCGGTTGAACGCATCCCCATCGGGGAAGCCGGCCGCTCGGGAACCCGCCTGGAGAAGGTACGCCTGTCCGACGGATCCGCGCTGGTGGTCAAGCGCACTAGCGCGGCATACGACCGCGTGACCCAGACCACCGGGGGGCACGGCCGGGAGCCACGGCTGTTCCTGTCCGGCGCGTTCCGGACGCTGCCGCCAGGCGTCGGCCACGCGATCGTGGAAGCCTGGGCGGAGGGCGATGAATGGGTCATCCTCATGCGGGATGTATCGGCTGGCCTCATCCCCGGTGACCATGTCGCGACCTATGGGGAAGTCGAGCGAGTGCTGACCGGGCTGAGCGCCCTCCATCGTGCCTATGCGAGCGGACCGCGGCCGGCGCCCCTGTGCCCGCTGCCGCTCATGCTCGGCAACCTCTACCCGGGGAAGATCGCCGCCGTGCGGGCTGACCACGATTTCCCCGGCCTCGTCCTGCGCGGCTGGCAGCGATTCCACGAGGTTGTTCCCGCCGACATCAGCGCCGCGGTCCGGGCGGTGCATCACGACCATTCTGGTCTGGCCGATCGGCTCGGCCGGTTTCCGTCCACGTTCCTGCACGGCGACCCCTGGCTGGTGAACTGCTCGCTGATGCCGGATGAGATTGTCTTCTTCGACTGGGCGCTGGCCGCCTGGGGGCCGCCCGCCATCGATCTCAGCGTGTTCCTCGCCGGGCACGGGAGCCGGATCCAGCCCAGCCGCGAGGAGGTACTCGTCCGCTTCCGTGAGCTGTCCGGCGGTCTTCACGACGCGACGGCGACCCGGCTGGCACTGTCGGCCGGACTTGCCCTCATGGGCTGGAACAAGGCTCTCGACGTGACAGAGCATCCAGATCCGGCCAAGCGTGCCAGGGAACGAGCCGATCTGGACTGGTGGATCTCACATTTCGACCTGTCGTGAGGATCAGGCCAGTTCCGCTGTCGCTCGCGGCATACCGTCTCCTGACGCACCGCCTGGTGACCAGCCGATCGCAGGCGCGACGTGCTCGGCTATCACCTCGAGAATGCGGGTACAGCAATCGACGCCCAGCTCGTTCGACACCGTGAACAGCACCATATCCGCCGCACGCACGGCCGCGTCGGCCGCGAGTTCGCTGGCGACCAGATCCGGCTCTCCCTCGAACGTCTTCCCGAAGCGGGCCTGCACGCCCGCGAACACCGTGGTCTGCTCACCCTGTGCCCGCCAGCCGGGATACGCACGGCACAGGTCGCCGGTGACCGGCAGGACACTGCGCGAGACCGACACCCGGGCCGCGCGCTCATGTCCCTGCTCCGCCCACGCCTCGCGGTACATGCGGATCTGTTGTTCCTGGAGCTGGTCGAATGACAGGCCGGTTTCCTCCATCATCCGCGTCGAGCTCTGCAGGTTCATCCCCAAGCGGGCGGCCCACTGTCCGGTCGCTCGGGTACCGGCACCCCACCAGATCCGCTCGGCCAGACCGGGCGACTGCGGCTGGATCGTCAGCCCACCACGGATGCGGGTCCGGTTCGGATCGGCCTGATCGACCTCCGCACCGCTGATCGCGGCCAGGAAGAGTTCGGCCATATGCCGCGCCCTGTCCGCGTCGGGATCCCGGTCAACGGGCTGGTAGCCGAAAGCTTCCGGGCCATGAACCGCGATTCCCGGCGCGCCTCGGCTCAGTCCGATCTGGAGCCGCCCGGCACTGATCAGGTCGGCCGCCGCAGCCTCCTCTGCCAGGTGGAAAGGATTCTCATACCGCATATCGATGACCGCGGTCCCGATCGCGATCCGTTTCGTCTTGGCCGCGATCGCGGACAGCAGCGGAAACGGTGAGGCCAGCCGCTGCTCGTAATGGTGGATCCGGAGAAACGCACCGTCGAAACCGATCTCCTCAGCGGCCTGTGCCAGCTCAATCGTCTGCAACAGTGCATCGGTTGCCGTACATGTGGATGAACCGGGTTCGGTCTTCCAGGAACCAAATGTGAGAAATCCGATTTTTACGCCCATTAGGTCTTCAGAATATTACTGCCGGGCTTTAACTCGCCCGGCTGCCGCTGCTCACCTTTGTCCCTGACCGCGCCCCGCGTGACACGCTGGAGATATTCCTCGCGGTTGAGCGGGTTGTCGTCGGTACGCGGCCGGGCCGGGACCGGGTCGCGAACGGGCTCGTAGCTGTCGAAGGACGATTCCATGATTCCCTCGCCTCGCGTGAGCGAAGGAATCTGCTGCCGCAGTTCGTGAACCCGGGCGGCCGGGATATTCCCCTCCAGCGTGCACCACAGGCCCTCGGTCGCCGACACCTCAGGGACGGCGTGCAGCTTCGCGAGCACCGGCAGCAGGACGTTCAGCGTGTCGGCCGGCGTGTCCAGGCGGAACCGGTGGATCGGCTCACAGACCTCCGTGCCGGCCTGTTTCAGCGCCGCCATGACGACCAGCGGCGTGAGCTTGCGGAAGTCCTGCGGACCGCTGAGCGGCCCCCGCTTCGATGGCGGCCCGTCCGGAACGCTGTACTGGGACCTGACCAGCGTCACCACGCAGTCGATGACCTGCCATCCGTAAAGGCCTTCCCGCAGCGTCTGCCGGACGAACTGCTCCATGGCAGCGGCGAAGTTCTCCATGTTCTTGTAGATGTAGAGCGGCACGGCCTGGTGCTCGACATCGAGCCGGAACTCGATACCTGAGCCATCGGGCGCGGGGTCGATCCGGAATCCCAGCGTGGCAAGAAACGGGTTCGCCGGCGCGTGCAGGCTTTCCTCCGCCATACCGGTGCGGACAGGCCGCTCGACGCAGATCGGGGTTGTTTCCCGGAAATCCACCTCCAGTCCGTAGTCGGTCGCCAGCGTGGCTTCGATCACCTGCTTCTGAACTTCCCCGTAGAGGGAGACATAGATCTCCTGCCGGATGTCGTCCTGACGGACGTTGATGAGGGGGTCTTGCTCGGCAAGCTGGGTCATGGCGACGAACAGCCGCGCCTTGTCACGCGGGTCGCGGGTGACGATGGCTGTTTCCAGCGTCGGCGGCGCGAAATGATGCTGGTCCGCCGCGGCGGGCGGTGTCCCGATCATGTCGCCGACCTGGATCTCGGCCAGCCCGGTCAACATGGCGATCTGGCCGGCGGTCACCGAATCGCCGCGCATCGAGGTGCCCTCGGTAAAGACGCTGACCGCGGTTACCTTGCCTTCGTCGCCGCGGCCGAACCGCACGCGGTCGCGGACCGTGATCGTGCCGGAGAACATGCGGACGTAGGCGATCTTCTCGCCGCTGACTCCGCGGTCGATCTTGAACACACGCCCCGAGACCGGCCCGGTGGCATCATGGTCGACCGTCGGCAGCAGGTCCGTCAGTCCATGCATCAGCGAACCGACGCCCGCGCCAGTGATGGCGGACCCGGAATAGACCGGGTACACCTGCGTGTCCTTGATCTGCTCGGCCAGCTTCTTGTGCAGCCAGTCGTACGACATCGCCCCGTGGTCATCGACGTATGCGGCGAGGATCGCATCGTCGCGTTCGGCCAGCGTCTCGGCCAGCCTTGACCGGAAAGCCGTATCAGCGGCCTCGAACGGGATGAACGCGGCTCCGTGCGTGCCCTGTCCCCGCACCGAGCCCATCGCGACGATGGCCCGCGTCAGTCGCTGCGCGATGTCATTCGCCACGCGCGCGTATTCAGCGCCGCGGCGATCGATCTTGTTGACGAACAACAACGTCGGGACGTGCAGGCGCCGCAGGGCACGCCACAGGATGCGCGTCTGCGGCTGTACGCCCTCAACGGCGGAGATGACCAGCACGACGCCGTCGAGAACGCTCAGCGCGCGCTCGACCTCCGCCACGAAATCCGGGTGGCCGGGCGTATCGATCAGGTTCACGGTCGTGTCACCGACGGTGAATGAGACCACCGCGGATTTGATCGTGATCCCCCGCTGACGCTCCAGCGCCAGTGAATCGGTCCGGGTAGTGCCCTTATCGACGCTGCCGGGCTCGTCAATGACTCCGGCGGAGTAGAGCAGCCGCTCCGTCAGCGTCGTCTTACCGGCATCAACGTGTGCGAGGATTCCCAAATTCAGCATTCTGCGAGACACGCGCCACATCCTCCGAACAGGCCTGCAAACGGTCTTCGATGGACATGAACGCTCCGCGCATTACGACTCCTCTGCGGTCTTCGGGATATGCTGGCACGCCAATTTTACACGCCCGGTATTCGCCCTCGCTTCGCTGATAGCGGCCCAGACGCGGCCTGGTGTGGCGGGCATGTCGATATGCCGTACTCCGAGATGGGCGAGCGCGTCCACCACGGCGTTCTGCACGGCCGGGGCAGCACCGATCGTGCCCGCCTCGCCGATGCCCTTCACGCCCAGCGGGTTGCGGGACGTGGGCGTCTCCATGGCTATCAATTCGAAGCTCGGCAGGTCCGCGGCCGTGATGACGCTGTAGTCCATGAGCGTCGCCGTAACCGGACTGCCGCTCTCGTCGTAGACGATCTCCTCCATGAGGGCCTGCGCTACGCCCTGCGCGATGCCGCCGTGGCGCTGTCCTTCTGCGAGGATCGGGTTGATCACCCGGCCGGCGTCATCGACGGTCACATGCCGGACCAGGCGTACGGCGCCGGTCGCGGTATCGACCTCCACCACCGCCACGTGCGCGCCAGACGGGAAGGTTCCGTGCCTGGCGGCGAACCTGGTAGCGGCGGACAGGCCACCCGGCCCGGCCCGCTCGGCGAGCCGCGCCCAGCCCACGCTCTTGCCCGGTGTGCCGGCTACGTTCCAGGTGCCGGTCGCGGTGTCGAGTACGACGCCGGCCGGATCTGCCCGTAGTTCCCGCGCCGCCAGCGCGCGGGCCAGCTTCTTGACCTCGGCGGCGGCCTTGCCGACCGCGGTGCCGCCGAGCTGAAGGGACCGCGATCCATAGGTGCCGATGCCATCGGGGATCGCCGCGGTGTCGCCGTGTTGCACGGTGACGGCGTCCATTGGCACGCCAAGCTCGTCGTGCACGAGCATCGCCCAGGCCGTCGCGTGGCCCTGTCCCTGCGAGGAGCTGCCGGTGCGGATGGTCACGCGACCATCGGCGCCGATGGTCAGCGAGGCCGTCTCCCCTAGCGTGGGGGCGCCCCCGGTGACCGCCACGTAGGCGGCAAGCCCGATGCCGATCTGCGTTTCGGCGCCGCGCTCGCGGCGCCGACGCTGTTCGGCCCTCAGCCGCCGGTAGCCCGCGGCGTCCAGCACGGCATCGAGCGCCTTCGCGTACTCACCGGTGTCGTACACCGCCCCGGTCGGCGTGGTGTACGGAAACCGATCCGGTGGGATGATGTTCCGCCTGCGGATCTCGGCCGGGTCGATCCCGATCTCCGCGGCGAACAGGTCGACGGCCCGTTCGATCGCCGCGGTGGCTTCTGGGCGCCCAGCTCCGCGATATGCGCCAATCGGTGCGGTGTTCGTCAAGACGGCCTGGTAGGCCGCCTCCACCCGGGGGACACCGTATACGCCGGCTGCCATCAGCGCCGTTACCGCGGGAAGGGATGCGCCCATGCGGACGTAGGCGCCGCAGTCCTGGACGATATCGAGCCGGTAGGCGAGGATCCGGCCATCCCGGGTACCGCCGATCCCCACGGTGTGCCGCTGCGCGCGGCCGTGTGTCATGGCCATGAGGTTCTCGCTGCGTGTCTCCACCCAGCGCACCGGCCGGCTGAACCGGCGCGCGGCCCATCCGACCACCACCGCCTCGCGGTCGACGCCGATCTTGGCGCCGAATCCGCCGCCCACATCGGGAGCGATCACCCGGACCGCCGCTGGGGCGAGTCCGAGCCGCCGAGCCAGGGTATCCCGGCAGGCTTGGGCGTTTTGCGTGCTCAGCCAGACGGTGAGACGTTCGTCTTCCCACACCGCCGCGGCGGCACGCACCTCGAGGGGGACGGCGGCGACCCGCTGGTTTACCAGGACGCGTTCGACGACGACATCGCAGCCGTGGAACAGGCCGGATGATGCCTCCGTGCCGCCGCGGGCGACGACGTTGGAGCCCGCGCCGGGACAGACGAGCACCTCGTCACGCAGCGCGGCCTCGATACCCACGACCGCTTCGAGCGGCTCGTAGTCGACATTCACCAGCTCGGCGGCGTCCGCGCCACCGTAGTGATCGTCGGTCAGGACCAAGGCGACCGGCTCGCCCGCGAACAGCGCCACGCTGGCGGCCAGCAACGGTTCCGCATCCGGCCCAGTCGGCCGGGGGTCCGGCCCGCCTATGTCGTCCGCGACTACCACCCCGGCCACGCCGGGCTGGGCACGGGCCATGGACGCGTCGACGCCGGTGATCCGCGCGTGCGCGAGAGGGCTCCGGACGAACGTCGCGAACGCCGCGCCGCGAAGCTCCGGCAACCGCAGGTCTTCGACATACGTCGCCCCCGCGGTGAGCAGGCGCCGATCCTCCACCCGGGTGATACGGGTACCGAGAATGCTGGCGGCTCCGGACTGAGGCATCAGGGCAGCGACTCCAGCCGCGAGCACAAAAGGTCGAGAAACCTGGCCGTATCGACCTCCACGGCTACGTGCGCGTTGGGCTCTTGATCTTTGACCACTTCGGTCCGGCCGCGTTCCGGGCCGTCGGTGTGCACCCGCACGTGGAGATGCTCAGTGCGCACAAGAGCCGGATCGATGGCGACCGCGACCGCGAGCGCGTCGTGTACGGGCGGCCCGTCCCATCCGTGCCGTTGCCGGTAGACGGCCCCATAAAAGTCAAGGAGGCGGGCGGTGAACCGTCCTGCCCGGCCCGCGGCACGCAGCCGCTCCTGGTACCGAGGACCTACTCGCGCCTGATGGGTGACGTCGAGCCCGACCATCGTCGGCTCGACGCCGGCGGCGAACACCGCCGCCGCCGCGTCCGGATCGACGAAGGCGTTGAACTCCGCGGCGTCCGTGACGTCGCCTTTCTCCTCGACGCTCCCGCCCATCCAGATGATCTGGTCCGGCCGCGCATGGCGGCCCAGGGCGATCGCGACGTTCGTGAGCGGTCCGGTCGCGACGAGCACGACACCCGGCTCCAGCCGTTCGGTCAGGTATTCCGCCGCGTCCGCGACGATCGGCGCCATGGCCGGGGCCGGGAGGTCACCGCCCCCGTCGAGGCCTGTGTCGCCGTGTATGTCGGGGGCGATCCGCAGGCTCCGTCGCAGCGGGCCGACCGCGCCACGCGCGACCGGGATGGCGTCGTGCCCGGCCAGGCCGATCACGGTGAGTGCGTTGCGCGTGGTGTGTTCTATCGTCTGGTTGCCAGCGACCGTGGTGATACCGCGCACGTCGATTTCCTGACTGGCCAGCGCGAAGAGAATCGCTATGGCGTCATCATGTCCGGGATCGCAGTCAATGATCACCGGACATCTCGCGCGGGGCGACCGGTCCATCACCCGAGCGTGGCAGCCGCCCGGTCAAACCGATCGGCCATGGCGGTGATGCCCTCCTCATCGATGATCAATGGAGGCACCGCCATGAGAACCTGGCCTTGCTGGCGGAACAGCACTCCGTGGGCTGCGAGGCTTGCGTTGAGACGGCCCGCGGCCTGCGCCGAGGCTGTCTCCAGCACCAGCACGAGTCCGAGGCCGCGTACGTCGACGACGTCAGCGACGCCGACGTGCGCTGCGAGCCTGCCGAGCAGGATGCCGCCGAGCCGCTCAGCCCGTTCGGCGAGCTGTTCGGCGTCGATGATGTCCAGAGTCGCCAGCGCGGCGGCGCAGGCGGCCGGGTGACCCGAGGTCGTATGGCCGTAACGCAGCCCTCCGATGACCGGATCCTTACCAAAGGTCTCATAGATGCGCTGCTGCACCGTGACCGCGCCGATGGCGGCATAACCGCCGCCGAGCCCCTTGCTTGACACCAGGATGTCCGGTACCACGTCTTCGCGCTGGCAGGCGAACATGCGGCCAGTGCGGCCATACCCGGTGAACACCTCGTCGACGATCAGCAGCGCGCCGGCGAGGTCGCACAGTTTCCGCACGCTTTGCAGGAAGCCGGGCGGCAGGACGATGCCGCCGCCAACGTTGAGGAAGGGTTCGACGACCACCGCGAGCGGCGGTTCGCCGACGTTGATCGCGTGCTCGAAGGCCGCTGTCAGCAACGGCAGCGATTCGGGACGGCGCAGCGCCGACGAGCCTACGGGTAGCTCGACGTGCGTGACCGGCACCGGGTCGCGTAGCCAATGACCGGTTGGCGGTAGACCGGACAGGGTCCGGCTCATCACCGTTGACCCATGGTAGCCGCGGGCGAAGGTGACAATCCGGGTGCGTTCCGCGCCCAGGTATGAAGAATACGCGGCGGCGATCAGGATGGCGGCGTCAAACCCCTCCGAGCCGCTGTTCACGAACAGCGTCCTGCTCAGCCGCTCAGGCAGATAGGACGCTATCCGCTCGGCCAGCAGGCCGAGCAACTCATGGCTTGCCACGGATATGTCGACGTGGTGCAGGCGAGAAAGCTGGTTGCTGATCGCGCCGAAGACATCCGGGTGCCCGTATCCGCACACGGCGTTAAGCCCGGAGGCGTCGATGTACTCCCTGCCGTCAACATCCCAGACCCGGTAGCCTCGGCCGTAGGACAGCATCAACTCGGAGCGGTCGGCTTCGAGCGGTGTCCAGGTGTGCCAGACGTACCGGCGATCACGGGACCGCGCCAGGGCCGGGTCGCTAGCTACGTTCGAGGTCACCACGTCAACGGTATCCATACTCACTCTCCTCGGTCGTGGCGAAGGTAACGCCGGATCAGCCCACTGGGCGGGTCCGCGGTCAGGTAGAAATGGTCTCCGCGCACGACGTGTTGAGCGAAGCCACCCTCGGTGAGGTGCCGCCAGGGGCGGCGATCCGCGTCGCCGTCCGAATCGCCGACGATCGCGGTTACCGGACAGCGCAGCCGAGGTTCCGGCTCCATCCGGTATGCGTGAAACATCCGCCCGTCGGCCCGCACGTACGGCAGTACCAGCTCGATGAATTCCGGGTCAGCCGCCAGCTCGGGGTCGGTGCCGCCGAGCGCCAGCAACTGCTCGGCAACCGCGTCCTCGTCGTCTGGCCCGCCAAGGTCCATGGGCCGGGTATCGTCACGCGAGCCCGACACGAACAGGTGCGCGACGCTCACGCCGCGGCGCTCGAGCTCCCGCGCCGCCTCGAAGGCGACGGCCGCTCCCATGCTGTGGCCGAACAGCGCCAGCCGACGGTCGGTCAGCGGCTCGGCGGCGGCCGCGATCTCACCGGCGAGCTCATGCAGATCGGTCGGCGTCGGCTCGTCAATTCGCTCACCCCGCCCCGGATAGCGGACTGCGTGCACCTCGATGTCCGGCAGGCACTCGCCCCAGTCCCGGAAGAATGAGGCTGAGCCGCCAGCATGCGGGAAGCAGATCAGCCGCAGTTGTGCCTCCGGGCGCGGCATCGGGCAGCCGAGCGACCTGGCGATCGGGGCGGCCGCGCCGCGATGCGCGGACGCGGTGCCGCCCGCGGACCCGCCATCGGCCGCGACCCGCAGCTCGCGAAGCAACTTCGTCTGGGCCGACACGGTCGTGTGACGGAACAGCGCGACAATCGACGGGCGGACGCCAGTGCTGGCTTCCAGCGCGTCCTGAAGCTCGAACATCCTGAGCGAGTGGCCGCCCAGGTCAAAGAAGTTGACGTCCGCCGGGACCTCGGTGGTCTTCAGGATTTCCCTCCACGCGGCGCTGACCAGCGCCTGCATGTCGTCTGACGGATTATCCCCCGGCAGCGGCGCCGCCGGGGTCAGGGCCGGGGTTGGAGTGGTCTCCCGCGCCATAGCGGCCAGCGCCCGGTGGTCGGTCTTGCCGTTGACCGAGCGCGGGAACTCCTCGACCAGGTGGATCCGGGCCGGGAGCATCGCGGGCAGGACCTGGGTCGCGAGGCGCGCCCTCAGGTCAGCGGCCGTGGCGGCGGGCGCGGCGATGACGAATGCCTCGAGGTGGCGCGTCTGCCCCGTGACCACGACCGCGTCGCGGACCTGCGGCAAAGCGCGCAACGCGGCCTCGACGGCACCGAGCTCGACGCGATGCCCGCGGATCTTGACCTGACGGTCACGCCTTCCGCGGAAGTCGAGCATGCCTTCCTCGTCCCAGCACACCCGGTCGCCGGTACGGTACATGCGCCCGTGCTCCACCGTGGCGAACGGATCGCGTAGGAAGGCACGGACGGTCTCCTCCGGGCGGCCGAAATACCCGCGGGCGACACCCTCGCCACCGATGAACAGCTCGCCTTCGACACCCCGCCGTACCGGTCGCAGATCATCGTCCAGTACGTACAGGCGTGTGCCTGGCACTGGGCCGCCGATCGAAACCGGGCCCGGGGCATCGTAGCGACGGTAGCTCGCCCACACGGTGGCCTCCGTCGGTCCGTACTCGTTGACCAGTGCGCGGCCCGGGCGCAACGCGAAGTGGCGATCCAGGAGCTCTTGCTGGACCGGCTCGCCCGCGACGATCACAGTCTCCAACGACCGCAACCGTCCTATGCCTATCCGCTCGGCGGCATCAAGCACAGTGCCGTACAGCGAGGGGATGCACAGCATCCGCGTCACGCTGTGTCTGGCGACCAGCATCACCAGACGCTCCGGATCGCGAACCTCCGCGGCGCTCGCCACGACCAGCCGGCCACCGGCGCACAGCGTCCCCCACAGGCCGGCCACCGAAGAATCGAAGGCGAGTGGCGACACCAGGAGGAAGACAGGTGCATCCGGGTAAACGAGGCGCCGAGCCAGCGTCGACGCGGTCAGCTGACCGTGCCCGACCAGGACGCCCTTCGGTTCGCCCGTACTGCCCGAGGTGTAGATGAGGTAGGCGGCGTCCGCCGCGGTGACCGGCACCGTGGCGAGGCCGACCGACAGCGTCTGGGGTGTGTCGGCTTCCACGATCACGCGATCGCTGAGCCGGACGATGCGATCGCGGGTCTCGCTCGTCACCACTACGCCAGCCACGCGCGCGTCGGACAGCATCCCGGCGATCCGCTGATCAGGCTGTGCTCCGTCAACCGGCACATATGCGCCACCGCGGCGGAGGATCGCCAAGGCGGCGGCGGCCGCCGCCGGTGACGGCTCCGCCACCAGGCCGACATGGTGACCGCGGCCGATCCCCGCGGCGGCCAGCCGCGTCGCGATCCCGGCCGCCCAGGCGTCAAGCGTGCCGTAATCGATCGACTGTCCGCGGCCGACCACGGCTGTCCTGCTTGGGTGCCTGCGGGCGACGGCCGCGACCATCTCGGGTACTGAGCAGCGACCGGCCACGGGCAGCGGCTCTCCGCACCCCAGGGCCAGCAACTCGTCAAGCTCGCCCATGGGGGCGTCAATGCGTCCTTGAGAGGTATTAAGGCTCATCACTCACAATCGTTCCGTCTCAGCTGCCTGGATGGGAATATCGAGACATGTTCAGAGCGATTAGGACGACTCGCGGTAGAGCGGGATTCGAATTCGTCCACTCCTGACGTTAGATGACTCCACGAACAGCGTCCAGCATCGTCCCGCCTTCCGCGGTCTTTGCTGGTACATCATCCGGCTCTTTATAGTGCAAACGTATTATCATTTCGAGTGGCAGGAAGGTGTTATGTCCCGCAGTTCCAGCGAGGTCTCCGCAGAATTCCGCGACATGGTCGCCGGCCAGGACGTCATCTGCGTCGAATTGACCTTTAGTGACGATCCTCGACGGTTCGACGCGCGTCCGGCTCACCGCGAACGAGTCAGGCAACTGTACGCGAGCGGTGACCTACTCGCCGCTGGTCCCTGGACGGACGACAGCGGCGCATTGCTGGTATTCAAGCTCGATGAAGCCGCGGTCAGGAAAGAGCTCGCGGCTGATCCCTACTACAGCACTCCCGGTATTACCGTCGTCAGCGTACACCCGTGGAATCCCCACTGACTCATCCGGTGCTCGCGGTGGACCCCCGGGCGCGGGTGCGATTATTTGACATACCGCCCAGGTAGTAGCGGACGGTGGACTGGCCGGTCGAGTAGATAGGTACGCGCCTGATCAGCAATTCCTTCAAAAACTTGTCGTCGGGCGCCGTATTGTTCTGGTAATCCTCTTCTGAGTAGATCTCGGGCACCGGGACCTCGAGCAGCAGTTCGCGCCGCAACAGCCACACGTTCTCATCGACCAGGAATACCGGATCTTCGGGCATCACGACGCTGCTCGGCCGGAAGGACGACGCTGCGGAGATCGGGTCGGCACGGTCCAGCAGGATGTTCGTGCCGCGGACCCTGACGCCGCGGTCACACATGAGGTCGTAGATCCGGGTGGCTTCCGCGAGGTCTTCGACCGTGTGCCATTTTTCGTCGAGGTAGGGTGACCCGTCCGCCCAGAACAGCTGCCGGCCCGAGTGGACGGCTCGCGCACGATTAGCCTTGGCGCACTCCAGCAGGCTGCTTAGGTGGCCGGGCTCATAGGCGTTGTCATCGTCGAGGACGGCGACCCAGGCGGTCGAGCAGGTCCGTGCCCCTATGTTCAGCAGCCGCGCCAGTCGCGGGTAGCCGCTGCGCCGGTCGGCCGGCCGGGCATCGATCTCACGTGCCGGCCGTCGCACCATCTTGGTAACGATCCGCAGCCCGGGACGAGTGGGGGCCTCGTCAATCACCACGAGGGCGCCGGGATCGTCGTCGATGACGATAACGTGTTCAATCTCGCCGACGAAGTCCTGTGCGTAGACGGACGCCATCGCCCGACGTAGCAACGTCGGACGCTCCCGCGTGACCGTCACCACACTGATGGATTCTTCCATTGACGAGTCATCGCCGATCATTCAATTCTCCATTGAGCGGTTCGTCATCTGATCGAGAGGAAAGCACATTGAGCTGGAGCCATTCGGCCTTGGTCGCTGAAGTCTATGACATTGCTCATCCGCTCAGCGAGACAGTTGGTGACGTGGACTTCTATATACGTGCCGCGGATGGAATACGCGGACGGATCCTGGAACCCGCTTGCGGCACAGGCCGTATTCTGATCCCGCTTCTGGAGGCCGGACACGCCGCTGACGGAGTCGATCATTCACCCGACATGCTGGAGATTTGCCGCGCACACTGCCAGAAGCGTGACCTCGTGCCGACCTTGCATGCCACCGACATCTCCACCTTCATCGTTCCGGAGACATACGAAGCAGTAATCATGCCACGCGGCTCCATTCGCAATGTCGAAGGGCGTGATGCGACGCTGCGCACGCTGGAGTGCTTTCGCGATTCGCTCGTCCCCGGTGGACGCCTGCTCCTCGACGTGACAATTCCTCTGTTTATTGAAGGCACCCTGCCGATAATCGAACACTGGGCGCGCGATCAATACGTCTATACATGTGAGACGCTCATCGTCGAGTACGACCCGTTCCTCAACCGAACCGTCAGGTACGCGCGGTACGCGAAGTGGGACGACGGCGAGCTGGTCACCACAGAGTTGCACAGATTCTGTTTCCAGCACTGGAACCTGGATGAGTTTCGCAACCTGCTGACGACGGCAGGTTTCACGGATATCACGGTGACGGGGAACTTCAGGGATGAGGCACCGCGAGCGGACACCAGGTACTGGAACTTCAGTGCACGGAAGCCCGCTCCGGCGATGTAAGAGGCCGGGCTCCGATCGAAGGTCCAGGTCACTGGTCTGCCTGTCCCGCCGGCGGGACGCGTGGACGGACCATTTCGAGACGTTTCACGAAATCGGCCACAACGTCCGTCTCAAAGAGCCACGCAAGACCAGCGTGGATACCCGTCTCCTGGTCGATCCGGGCAGAGATCAGGACCGCCTGCAGGGACGTACCGCCGAAATCGTAATAGCTATCCGTCCGGCCCACACGGTCAACACCGAGCACGTTCGCGATTATTTGAGCAACCAATTCCTCAAGCTCACCCCGCGGTGCCTCGAATTCATTATCGACGTACTCTTCTCTGTGTTGCGTCACCGCACATACACCTCATCCGATGCATTGATAGAAGTTGCCTTATGCGGGAAACTTTAACTTGCCCAAAAAATAACACTGGCACCACCAGGACGGTGAGCAACGATGAGCGATCTTGGATTCGAGCCAGAATTTCGGCACTTGACAGGCAATAGCGGAAATATGGCAGCAGTCATTGACTTTCTGCAATTCTCAGCCGCCCCTCGCCTCGGTGAAATGCTCTGCGGACATGGATCCGACGTCCAGATATATGATTTTGACCCCCTGGCTGATCTGGAAAAGAGTAGCAATTATGTTGATCTGAATATCTTGGCGCTGGCGTACGCCACTGCATTTCGGGAAAAACTTGCTCCTGGCCAGCGAGCCAGCCTGGTCGGATACTGCAGCACCGCGGCCTTGACCATGCTCGTGGCAGGCGCGCTCGCCAGCGACTATGACATTTCGGCAGTTCTCGTGCAGCCGTCATGGCCAGATAATCGGATGATAGCATCCGAACTTACAAAATATCGAACAGTCTTCGGCGCCGAGATCGACCCTGACATCGACATAGAAAGTGATCCTCTTGCTGTTCTCGGCTTCATAGATCAGGTCTACACGGCCGCGCTCGAAAAATCTTCAGATCATAACTCCGCTGAGCACGCGGAGTACATGAGTGACTTTGTGGCACGACATCGTTCATGGCTTTGGTTTCTGGTGGCGACCAGAAACGCATTGCTCGTGCCATGCGCACAGAAGTTGCCGACCCACGTGATCATGGGTAAGGAGGGTAGCGGCTGGATGCCGTGGCTCGCCTTGTGTCCGTACACGGTCGTCAGGCTAACGTCACAGAACGATAATCTCTTTGATGACAGCCTGGCTACCGTAATCCTCTCGCATGTCATCGGCAAAGGCGACTCGGATGACGAGTCGCTCAGTCCGCTCCGCGCAGATCCTCGGTGAGTCGTATCCGGTCCACCTTTCCCGCTGTGGTACGCGGCAACACCTGCCTCGGCAATATTCGGCTTGGCCGCATAATCGGCGGCAACCGCTGTGCCACCCACCGGCGCACGCCTGCGGGGGTTGTTCCATCGTCTATCACTACAAACGCCGCCAGGTGTGCCCGGTCCGGCTGGTCCGCCGCACCTACAAGCACGACGGCCTGCGACACACCCGGACATTCCTCGAGTACAGCCTCTATTTCACCGAGCTCAATGCGATGTCCTCGTAGTTTGATCTGGTGGTCAGTACGGCCTAGGAATTCAATGCCTCCGTCCTCTCCGAGCCGCCCCAGGTCGCCCGTTCTATAACAGACTTTTCGCCCGTCCGGGGTATCCTTAGCCGCGAATCGCTGTTCCGTCAGCTCGTCATGGTCAAGATATCCCTTCATAAGGCCAGCTCCGTACAACCAGATTTCACCTTGCCGACCCGGGCTCGTCACCCGGTGCCCGGCATCATCTTCGATTAGCAACCCGCTCCCCGGTAGCGGATCGCCAAGCGAAATCGATTCATCCCCGACTATCCGTGCGGCGGTTGCCCAGATCGTCGCTTCAGTGGGACCATATAGATTCCATAGCTCGGCGCATTTCGGCCGCATTCGTTCAGCCAGTGACGGTGTCAGCGTTTCGCCACCACACCAGATCCTGGCTCCGGCGCAGCCTCGCCACCCCCAGGCGAGGACGAGGCGCCAGAAGCTGGGGGTACCCTGAATCACATCGGGGCGGAAGCGATCGATCAATTCGACGAACGCTTCTCGATTGGAACGAACCGCGGCAGGTGCGGAGATAACAATTCCGCCTACGGTCAGCGGCAGCAATATCTCAGCAAGTGAGATATCGAAGGAGAGCGCGGTGATCGCGGTTATCGACTCGCCTTCCCTCAATCCTGGTACCTGCGCCAGTCCATGAAGCCGCTGCATCAATGCCTCATGTGCAACCATTATCCCTTTCGGCCTGCCGGTCGATCCGGACGTGTACAGAACGTAGGCGACGCCGTCGAGGTCACATCGTGGCGTCCACCCTCGCGCGGCTTTGACTCCGTCGCCGCGGAGTGTCCCGCGGTCCGTCTGGGTGAGAAGCAATGCTGGCCGAGCATCCGCCAGGATCTCTCGGCGCAGTAGGACGGGTACTTCGGTGTTGAGCGGCAGGAAAGCACGGCCAGCGCGCTGGGCTGCCATCATCGCGACGGCGCCGGCTGCCGGTGTCATTTCGTCGAGGGCTATCAGCGTTCCAGGTGCTGTTCGCTTCGTTATCTCCGCACCGAGCTTTTCTGATTGGTCCTTGAGCTCCTGGTACGTCATGCTCCATATCGCGCCGTTACCGGCGACGCCCAGGATCGCCGCTGCTCCGGGCGAGACCCTCGCTCGAACGCACAGTTCGTCCCATGCGGTTCGTCGCACTATCCATCCTCCCGCGAGGCGCGCCGCAATGCTATCCAGATGCTGAAGGCTTCCTCAGTCCGCGGATTATCTCCGCTCCCAGGCCAGACAGATCCCGGAGACCCATCGTCACGACGACATCACCCGCTTGCGCTTCCCGGCATACCGCTGCGACCACGTCTGCCCGTCCCGGGCAGACACGGACGTCGCGTCCGGACGACTTGAACTCTCTCACGATGAAATCGGTCAGCCAAAGCGGCTTATTAGCGCCAGCGCCTCCCGGTATGGCATCAAGCGCGGCTGACTCGTCCAGAAGCAATACCTCGTCTGCCTGATCCAGAGCCGATGTGAAGTCGACGACAAGACTTCCTTCTCCTTTCACGCGAGGCGCTTCAAAAATGCTCCAGAGCTTAGCCCCGTTGGCGAGGATTTTGGCGGCATCCAGCTGTTCACGGATTTTCGTCGGACTGTGCGCAAAGTCGTCATATACGCAAACCGCCCTTTCGCAGCCGATCATTTCAAATCGGCGACCGATTCCCTTATATTCTTCCAGTGCCTCGACTACGCTCTCGGCCGGCAGGCCCAATTCGAGAGCCGCGAGCATTGCGCCGGCCGAATTCCGAATCATATGCCGGCCCGGTTGCTTGATCCTTACCTCCAGATCGGGGATGCTATCAGTCAGTACACGGTAAACGGCCCCTTTCCTATCTATACGGATATCAGTGATCCGGAGATCAGAATCTTCAGCCTCCCCAAAAGTCTTCACGCGGAGCCGACCCCGGGCATACTTGCCTATCTTTCTAGCGCCAGGGTCATCTGCCGACACCACCAACAGGCCTCCTTGGGAGACCCGGTCTACGAAGCGTTCAAATGCCTGCCGATATTTTTCTGTCGTTCCATGGAAATCCAGATGATCCGATTCCACGTTTGTAATCAGCGCGACATCGGGCGACAGCAGAAGGAAGGAATTATCGCTCTCGTCGGCTTCGGCAATGAATATTGCTCCGGCGCCCAGGACGGCATTCGTGCCGGAATCGTGGATTTTGGCGCCAATAGCGTAGGACGCATCAACGCCACAGTGTCGCATAACCTTCGCAAGCATAGCAGATGTGGAGCTCTTGCCCGCGGTGCCGGCTATTACCACACCCGTCTTTCCATCCATCAACATATTCAAAGCGGCCCCGCGCCCCAGGACCGCCACACCTCGCCTTCTCGCCTCCCTGACTTCTGGATTGCCGTCTCCTATCGCACTGGAGATTACCACGGCTATCGCACCATCAATATTAGCTGCACAATGACGAAGGGATATCTGCGCTCCAAGCCCTCTCAGCGCCTCCACATTTGCCGACTCTTTCACATCGCTACCTGACACGGCAAAACCTTTCGCTAGGAAAAGGCGCGCGATAGCACTCATGCCCCATCCACCGATTCCAACAAGATGAATATGAGGTGAGGTTCCGCCCATGTGATTGGCGGTATCAGGCAGTTCCGATATTGGAGATCCATCGTTTGCCATGTCGCCTCGATCTCAACTGACATCTACACCGGATCGCACCTTTACGCCATTAGCGCATGATGTGCCCGCACCTGCCAACGGATGTCGTAGTCGCAGAGCTGTTTACGGACCAGAAAGCGTGTGGCAATCTGAGTCGCACATGTAGCCTTCGTGACATGTCCCCAGACTCTTCCGCGCCGATGAAGCATGCGCCAAGCCCGGGGCGCGACCGGGGAGGAATCGCCGCACTATGGGCACTCCGCGGTTATCTCAAACTCTTCCGTGCTCAGCTGATCGTCATGTTCGCTGCGGCATTCTCCGCCATGTCCGCCGCGACCGCTATCCCGCTGTTCACCAAATCCGTCATCGATGGGGCGATTGCCCACGGCGTAAAGCGCCTGCTGATTCCGTTGGCTGCGGCCACCCTGGGCCTGAGCGTCGCCGAGGCCCTCATGAGCCTGGTCCGCCGCTGGATCCAGGCCGGCGCGTTCAGCCAGATGGAGAAGACCATCCGCGATGACCTCTACGCCCACCTGCAGAAGCTGTCGATGTGCTTCCACGTCGAGTGGCGATCGGGCCAGCTGCTGTCCCGCGCGACGACCGACCTGTCGGCGATCCGCCGCTTCGCCGGGTTCGGCCTGATCTTCCTGATCACCAACGTCGTGCAGTTCTTCTTGGTAATCATCCTGCTAATTCACCTCAGCTGGTGGCTCGGGCTGACCACCGCTGCCGTCTACGCACCCGTGGTGCCGGTATGCCTGCGGTTCGAGAAGCGCTACCGGGTGCTGTCCAGAAGGGTGCAGGACCAGCAGGGCGACCTGGCCACGCAGATCGAGGAAGCGGCCACCGGCATCCGCGTGCTCAAGGCACTGGGCCGCGGCAGGCAGGCCGCCGCCCGCCACGCCACG
>JAFARZ010000310.1 GCA_019245115.1 Streptosporangiaceae bacterium
GTAATAGGGAAGCCTGCTGGAGCAGCCGATGCCGGAGATCACCACGATGTTCTCCCGCAGCACCCCCAGCTCCGGCAGGAACGCCTGGAACGCCGCCAGGATCGCGTAATCCCCGCACCCCGGGCACCAGCGAACCTCCTGATCAGACTTAAAGCCCTTCACTGATCACTTCCTTGATCACGTCGGCGAGTTCCGCGGCGCCGAATGGCAGCCCCCGCACCCGGTTGTAGGAGATCACGTCCACGAGGTATTTCCCGCGCAGCAGCAGGGCGAGCTGGCCGAGGTTGATCTCCGGTACCAGCACCTTGTCGTAACGGTGCAAGATCTCGCCGAGGTTGGCCGGGAACGGGTTCAGGTGCCGCAGATGGGCGGTCGCGACGGGGAGCCCGGCGCTGCGGACCGCCCGGGCCGCCGCGCCGATCGACCCGAAGGTGGAGCCCCAGCCCAGCACGAGGACCCTGGCCGTGCCGTCCGGGTCGTCGACCCGTAGCGGCGCGATGTCGGTGGCGATGCCGTCGATCTTGGCCTGGCGTAGCCGGACCATCCGGTCGTGGTTGTCCGGATCGTAGGAGATGGTCCCGGCGATATCGGCCTTCTCGATCCCGCCGATCCGGTGCTCCAGTCCCTTCGTCCCCGGGATCGCCCACGGCCGGGCCAGCGTCACCGGATCCCGCCGGAACGGCTCGAACCCGCATGGATCCGCGCCTGCCTCGGCCGCCGCGAACGGGACCGAGATATCAGCCAGCGAGGTGATGCCGGGTATGCGCCATGGTTCGGAGCCGTTGGCCAGGTAGCCGTCGGAGAGCAGGATGACCGGGGTGCGGTACTTGATCGCGATCCGGGCCGCCTCGATCGCGGTGCCGAAGCAGTCCGCCGGGCTGCCCGCCGCCACCACCGGCACCGGGGATTCGCCGTTGCGGCCGAACATCACCTGCAGCAGGTCAGCCTGCTCGGTCTTGGTCGGCATCCCGGTCGACGGCCCGGCCCGCTGGATATCACACACGATCAGCGGCAGCTCCACCGACACCCCCAGCCCCACCGTCTCCGCCTTCAGCGCCATCCCCGGCCCTGAGGTGGTGGTCACCGCCAGCGACCCGCCGAACGCCGCCCCCAGCGCCGCCCCCACCGCCGCGATCTCATCCTCGGCCTGGAACGTCCGCACCCCGAACCGCTTATGCTTGGCCAGCTCATGCAGAATGTCCGAGGCCGGGGTGATCGGATACGACCCCAGGAACAACGGCAGCCCCGCCAGCTGCGACGCGGCGATCAGCCCGTACGCCAGCGCGGTGTTCCCGCTGATGTTCCGGTAGGTACCCGGCTCGAGCCGGGCCGGCCTGACCTCATACCGGACCGAGAACGCCTCGGTGGTCTCCCCGAAGTTCCAGCCCGCCTGGAACGCGGCCACATTCGCCGCCATGATCTCCGGCTTACGCGCGAACTTGGCCTTCAGGAACCCCAGCGTGCTCTCCGCCGGCCGGTCATACAGCCACGACAGCATGCCCAGCGCGAACATGTTCTTGGCCCGCTCCGCGTCCTTGCGGGTGATATCGAAGTCCTCCAGCGCCTTGACCGTCATCGACGTGATCGGCATCGCGTACACCCGGTACTGGTCCAGCTCGCCGCTATCAAGCGGGCTAGCGGCGTAGCCGACCTTGGCCAGGTTCCGCCGGGTGAACTCGTCAGTATTGACGATCAGGTCACCGCCACGGGGCAGGTCGGCGATGTTGGCCTTCAGCGCGGCCGGGTTCATCGCGATCAGCACATCCGGCGCATCCCCGGGCGTGAGGATGTCATGATCAGCGAAATGCACCTGGAAACTCGACACCCCCGGCAGCGTCCCGGCCGGCGCCCGGATCTCCGCCGGGAAATTCGGCAGCGTCGACAGGTCATTCCCGAAGACCGCCGTCTCCTGGGTAAACCTGTCCCCCGCTAGCTGCATCCCATCACCGGAATCACCAGCGAACCGGATGATGACGTGATCGAGCTTCTGGACCTGCTTGGTCACAGCT
>JAFARZ010000115.1 GCA_019245115.1 Streptosporangiaceae bacterium
CTTCGAGCCGCGTCAGCTTGCTGATCACCGGGGCGCTCATCAGGCACCCGCCGACGCAGCCGCCTTCGCCGGACCCGTCGGAGTGGTCGGCACTGGGGTGATTGCCTCAGCCCGGAATGCCACCCCACCGCGGCCGTCGATGGTCCATGGTGTGGCGACGCGATTCCGGCCGCCGGGGAGTGGCTGAGCCGACCCACCGGCGCGCCGGCCGACGACACAGGCGCCGTGCTTCGCGCTTGGCGGGCATCCGCGCTCATTAGGTTGAGACGGCGCGGTTGCTGGGCATGACACAGCAGAACCTCAGCCAGATCGAGAACGGTCGGCAAACGATGTCCTATGAGCTGCGCCAGCGCGCGGTATCTGTGCTTGGTATCTCCGCTGAGGATCTCGGGCTGTCTGCGGGGCGGCCGCGCGCCGAGCTGGACGCTGCCGTTGCGGTTGATCAAGCGCGGTGGCGTCAGGAGCGTCGGTGGCTTAACCAGCACCGATCCGAGCTGGCGCGGCTGGCGGTCGGGCTATATCCGGCGGAGCACCGTGTGCCGGATACCCCGCTGATTGCTGGTCCCAGCTGGATTCCGGACGAACCGCTTGATCTGCGGTCGCTGCGGCTGACTCTGGATGAGCAGGAGCACGGCGTCGTCATCGATGGATGCGAAGCGGAAACCCTTCCGACGCGTCCGCTGTGTGCCCCGGGCCAGCGGTTTGACCGGTACACGTTGGCTATCCGGCATCTTGATCCGCCGCGGTTGTTCGAGTCCCGGCCGAGCTACCGCCTGCTCGGCGAGCAGTTCAGCGCTGGCAGTTTGCGTTTTGGACTCGGGGCGTACTTCGACAAGATTGATGTGTCGGAGGCGCTCGGCCATGAGCTGGCTATCGCTTGCCTCCGTGAGCGCAACGGCGTCCCCGACTCCGCTGAGCCGCTGCGTGAGGAGCTGCCGTTCCGGGCCCTGATTGGTGACCCGTTCGACCCTGCCCGCCGCGAAATCATTCCTGCGGTGACCACGTTGACGATCCGGTTACGTCGTTATCCGGCGGAGCCGAGTTTCCTGCTGCATTGGCGTGATCCGGCGAAGGTCGCTACCGCCGCAGGGGTGTACGACGTGATCCCGGCTGGGGAGTTCCAGCCGGCCAGCATCGCGCTGTGGGATCGGCGCAATGACTTCGACCTGTGGCGCAATATCGTCCGGGAATACTCCGAGGAGTTGCTCGACACACCGGAGCATGACGGTACTCGAAGCAAGCCGATTGGCTACGACTCCTGGCCGCTGTACCGGGAGCTGGAGGGCGCCCAGGCAGCCGGTGCCCTGGTCCCGTTCGTTCTCGGTCTCGGCTTGGACGCGCTGACTCTGGCGGCCACGATCCTGACCGTTGTCGTGATCGACGATGATGTGTTCGCCCATGCGTTCGGGTCCGCGACTCGCTATAACGAGGAAGGTGAAATCGTCGCAATCGGGGACGGCCGGACCACCGAGGGAGTCCCGTTTACTCAGGACTCGGTGCGGCGACTGCTCAGCTCTGAACCCATGGCCTCACCGGGCGCGGCCTGCCTGGCGCTGGCCTGGCGCCACCGCGATCGCATCCTCGGCCTGTGACCAGCCAACCCGTGAACAACCGGGAAACGCTGAGCAGGCAGCTCACCGACAGTGAACAAAACTGGCTTAGGGTCCGCAACCACTTCCGCGAACACCAGCACGAATTGGCCATCTCCGCCGCCCACGATTACCCGGAATCGGCTGAGGTGGAGGGCACGCCGCTGCTGAGCACACCGCACTGGCTGCCGGACCACCCGATCCCGCTTGGCCAGATCGAGTTGCACTACATCGCGGACGCGGGATTCAGCGGAATCACCGGCACCGAGCCTGCCGCCCGGCGACTGCTTCCGATACGGGCAGACGGGAGCAGGTATCACAGGTATTCCGAGGTGGTCGCCGAACTGAACATGCCCGGGATCTTCGAGAATCGCTCCACCTACCGCATGCTGAGCGCGGATTTACACACATGCACACGGATGGTGTTCAGTCGAGGCGTCTATTTCGACGGAATCGACGTGGGTGACGCCGCAGCGCACGAGTACACCGCGGCGACACTCGGCGAGATAACGACGCAAGATTTCCGGGCCACGATCGGTGATCCTTGCGACCCGGTCCGCCGTCCGGCGAACGTCGCCCTCAGCACGCTCACTCTGCGACATGACCGGATGACCGGCGCGGCGACGTTCCCGTTGCACCGCCGTGACGGCGCCACGGTCGGTCATGCCGGGGGCATGTACCAGCTCCTGCCGGTCGGCGTCTTCCAACCAGCAGGCGAGGAACCATGGAACGTCACTAACGACTTCTCCCTGTGGCGCTGCATTATTCGCGAACTCGCCGAGGAACTATGCGGCGAGGCCGAGAACTACCACACCAGCCGCGGACCAATTGATTACGACGCCTGGCCCTTCGCCGCCCGACTGACCCACGCACTCGACACCAGGCAGGCGCGCGCCTTCTGCCTCGGGATCGGGGTCGATCCGCTCACCTTCGCCACCGACATTCTCACTGTCGTCGTGATCGACTCACCGCTGTACGACGAACTATTCAGCCACGTCGCCGACGCCAATGCCGAGGGATCGATCGTCCCTGCCGTGCCGTTCACCGCCGAGACCGTGGACCGATACGCCAATCACGAGCCCACCCAAGCCGCAGGCGCCGCGCTACTCAAGCTCGCCTGGCCGCACCGGCCGGCCCTGCTGGGCTGAGCTCTCTTACAAGTACTGCTTGTACAGCTCCCGCTTGTTAGTCCGCGGGCCTCTGTGGCCGCGACGCTCCTCCCATGCCCGGCGAGTCTGGCCGACCGGGCTCCGAGCCGCAGGGAGGTGCTCCGTCGTGACCGCCGACTCCGAGCGCCCGCGGCTGCGCGAGTACCGCCTACAGCTTGGCTGGACTCAGCAGGAGATGGCCGAGCGCCTGGCGCACCTGGCGTGGATGCTGCACCGG
Source organism: Streptosporangiaceae bacterium (assembly GCA_019245115.1). Lineage (GTDB taxonomy): Bacteria > Actinomycetota > Actinomycetes > Streptosporangiales > Streptosporangiaceae > JAFARZ01. Next base: position 2,976 of record JAFARZ010000115.1, read on the forward strand.
GAGCATGTCGCGGTCAACGCCGACATGATCGCCAAGTGGGAACGCGGCGTCAAAGGAGTCAGCCCCCGATACCGGGAGCTGCTGTGCCGCCTGTTCGGGGCCACCCCCGAACAGCTCGGGCTGAAAAATACCCCTGTCTCGGCCACCGCTCGGGGCGTTCCGACGAGTGATGATGAGTCGCTGGTCAGCATGTTGGACAACGCTGCACAATTACTCGATCAACTCGCCGGCGCCGGCGCCGCGCTGGCCCCGCACATGCTTCATGCCTGGAAGGACGCGGTGACCACCCGCCGCACCATGCTCGGTCTGCTGGACCCAGCGGCCACCGACCCGGTAGGCCACGCCCGCGCGGCCACAGCGAACATTGCCGACCTTGAGCAGCTTGCCGAGCGTTACCAGGCCCTGTACGAGACCGCAGATCCAGCCGCGCTCATCACCCCCGTTGCTGCCCACCTGCGGATGACCACTGAGGCCCTGCGCCGCACACCCACACCCGACGAGCGCCGCCGGCTGCTGCGCAACCAGGCCCAGGTCGCCATCCTCGCCGGCCGCCTCGCCGCCGACGACCTTGGCAATCCCCTGTCTGGCCGTGCTTACTACACTCTTGCCCTGGACACCGCCCGCGAAGCCGGCGACGATCACCTCATCGCCCTCGCCCACGGTCATGCCGCCCAACTCGCCGCCGCAGACGGAATGACCATCGCCGCGCTGGATCACCTCGCCACGGCCACCGAACACGCCCGCTCAACACCCACCATCGAGGCCACCATCCACGCCGACCGCGGAGACCACGCCGCAGCACGTCAAGCGCTCGACCGCGCCCACGCTGCCCTGAACCAGCCCGCCGACCGTCCCGCCCCAGCGTGGTTCCACGACAGAGAAACTGGAAATCTGGCCGCCGCGGCCGGCCACGTCCTATTACGCGCTGGCGAGCACAGCGGCGCCCGTGACACGCTCACCACAGCCCTCGACCAGCTCCACCCCACCGCCCGCTGACAACGCGTACTGCTCTTGGTCGATCTCGTCACCGCCGAGCTGCACAGCGGCGACCTTCCCGCCGCGTGCTCCCGCGCGACCGACGCCGCGCTTCTCCTGCACCACGCAGCGTATGCGATTGGCGCCGGCCGCCTCCGCGCCGCCGCAGCGCCCCTGAACGGCAGGACCTTCCGCGCCCTCGATGAGCACCTCTCCCGCATCGCAGCCTAATCCACTGAGACGTTCTTTCTCTCGCCCACAGCTCGGGCGCCGCACACGGAACCATCCGCATAGTGCCAGGGTGTGACTCCGACGGCGGCCGCAACAACGGACACATCCGGCGGTTGCCAGCAGCGGATGCACGCATCCATCATCGAATCAGCGCCTCCGCCCTCACTTGACGCCGCGACGCTGCGAGCCGACTGACACAAGCCCCCTTCAGGCACGGGTGCCTCCGGCGGGCCTCTGCTCCGGGATGATCCTCGGGCTGGCGCGAGGAGGGTGGGGCTCGCCAGGGGCCGCGGGTATCCCGTCGCGTCGGCTCCACAGGCGTAGCAGGGCAGGGGCAGGCGTCAAGGTCGTTCAGCGCAGGCGGTGCTCCACCTTGACGCCTGCCCCTGCCCTGCTCCGAGACACGCTCGCCGACGCGACGGGATACCCGCTTCCGCACCGCCCTGTCATAAGCAGCCCAGCACCCCCGCGTACGAATACCGGAAGCGTCGTTTGCCGGTGCTAGCATCTCGTAATAAATAGATATTTACTGAGCGTTATCGTTATTGTCGAGCAGCTTTTTGAAGTCCTGGTGAATCAGGCGAACCTTAGTGATGATCTCGTTCGCTGTCGCAGTCCAGGCGGAAGGCTTTGAATCATGGTTCCAGTTTGCGATGTGAGAGTTGATCGTTTAATCGTCACATCCGGGTCATGGCGATCTGTCGAGCCTTCTGGGCTAACTCCTGAGCCTCGGCGCCGGGTCGGGTTTCCAGCGCGGTGGCCAGGGGGATGAGCCGTTGCCGTCGCACAGCGACGGAGTGCAGGGTGCTTACCTCCTTGATGGCGTGGTGGGCCAGGATCAACCCTTGGGATTCGCCGGCCCGGATGTGTACCTCGGCGAGGAGGAGTTCGGCCGTGGTGCGGTCCTTGCGGTGGTTCTCGCTGTAGGTGCGCACCGCACTGGCGGCGAACTGCTCGGCGGCCTCGAGCTGGCCCAGGTTCAGATGAATCCCCGCAGTCGCGCGGTCCAGGCTCGCGCGCTGGAACGCATCGCGGGGCGCCCATCCCTCGCGCGCCTCGGCGAGGTAGCGGGTGGCCTCATCGAGGCCGTTCATGACGGCGTAGGCGGTCGCGGAATTCAGATTCAGTCCTGCGAGGAGGCCCGGCAGGCGGGGGTCATCGGCGCGCGGGGTCGCCGGGGTGGCCCTGCCGGGTTGGAATCCGCCAAGGTGGAATTGCCCGAGCTGGAAGAGCTTTAGCGCATCGTTGGGATGCCCGGTGCGGACCAGGGTTCCCCCGGCCACGAAGGCGGCGTTGGCGACCCCGTAGGCGTCCCTGGCTTCACTGGCCAACCGCAGGGCGCGGAGGAAGTGGCCGGTGCTGTCCATCCCGGAGTCATAGCGGCACCACCCCGCCTCGGTATGCAGCTCGGCCAGTGCGGCGGCCAGCTGTGCCTTGACCGCATCCGTCGCGGGCACGGGCATCCACCGGGTGTAGAGCCTCGCGGCGGCATCAAACAGGTCGCCCTGGCCGCCGTAGTATCGGGCCACACCCAGCAGCCGCTCGGTGACCGCCCGCACGAGGTGCACAGGGGACATCTCCAGCCGCGACGGCAGTACTTGGCCCGTGGGCAGGGCCCATTCGATTGGCTGACCCAGCTCAGGCAAGGTCTGGCCCAGGGCTGCGGCCGAGGTGGCGGCGAGGAGGGTGCGACGTTTCATCTCCTCGTCCACCTCCTCCTCAGCCGACGACGACTCCGGCGCTTGCTCACCGTAGCTCAGGCCCATCCAGGCTCGGGGTATGCCGAGCCCGTCGGCGATGCGCTCCAGCACCCACACGTCGCGCACCTGGCGGCCCTTGAGGATCTCGGAGACCTCCGACTGGGACTGACTGGT
>JAFARZ010000140.1 GCA_019245115.1 Streptosporangiaceae bacterium
CCTCACCGCCTGGAAAGCAGCCGCCGCATAACTGCGAAACACCAGCTTCCAAAGGGCTCTTTTCTTCCCACTGAAGGATGCTCATGTGTCCGCTATGTATCGGTATGCATAGTTCACCCAGGCTGTTCAGCGCACTCTAGCAAAGACGACATGCCCAACATGCCGCAAACGCACGTTATTTTGGCACGCGCACGGAGTCCTACGTATCCACCGCAAGGCGTAAAACAGCAATTCGACGTAGCGGGTGACATGTGCCGCGTAGCGGGTGACAAGTCGAACTGGAAGGCGACAGCGGCCTCGAGCGCGAGATTGAACCCTGAGCCGAGTGTCTGCCCGAGAACTGGACTCCAGCGACATCGATGTCCGGCTCACCAGGGGTCGACGGAACTACCCTGGTTCATTAGGTTAGGCTAACCTAAGTGGCCTCAGGAACCGGTGAGACGGGAGTGCAGCGCGATGGAGGTGGTGCGGGTGACCGATAGCGACAAGGCACCTCTGGTCATCCTGGCCGGGGAGCTGACCCTGGACGCCGGACGGCTGGAGGCCGACGTCGGGCGCGGACCGGTACCGCTGACCCGGCTGGAGTTCCTCCTGCTGAAGGAGCTCGCCACCGGTATCGGCGCGCCGGTGCCGAAGAATGCTCTGCTGGCTGCCGTGTGGGGATACGGTTCCGGCCCCGGCTCGAACGTCGTCGACGTGTGTGTACGGCGGATTCGGGCGAAACTAGGCTTCGAGCTGATCAAGACGGTACGCGGCGCGGGCTACCAGCTCGTGGGCCGGTAGTAGTTTCGTGGGCGGAGCCACGATGTTGGAAGCAACCGTGCGGGTGGAACGCGAACAACCGGTCGACGCTGCCCCGGAAAAGGTATGGGAGCTGGTAAGGAGCATGGCGGCGCTGTCGGCCATGCCCGAACGGTTCGCGTTCGCCGTCCCCGGCCCGCTGGCGGGCACGGACCGGCTGTGCTGCCTGCTGGTCCGCACCGGGAACATGCACTGCGCCGTGCTCGACGTGCGAGACGAGGTTCCGGACCAGGCGATCTGCTGGCAGACCCGCAACACCCAGCCCAGCGGGAGACAGCTGGTCCGGCTGTCCGTGCTGCCGCGGTCAGCCGGATCCGCCATCCACGTGGCGGTCAGTGACGTCGTCCCATGGAGCACCAAAGGCCAATACGATCGCTTCTGGCGCTCGCACCTCGAGGAGTGGACCGGCCGCCTTCAGGCCATCGCCGAGAACCGGATGCCGTGGCCATCGGCCACGTTGCCGGCGGAAATGCGGGAGGCGGCCGCGATCCGGCCACCGCTGGAACGGCCGGTGCGGGTATCGGCCGGGGTCCTGATCAAGGCGGCTGTTCCCGACGTCTGGGCGGCGGTATGGGCAGCCGAGTCCGTCCGTCTCATCGACCCCGAACATGTGGCGTACGCCGGGCACGTGCCGGGCACGCCGGAACAGGAAGCCGGGGAGATGCAGTACATGGTCCGGCGCCATCCCGGTGACCGCTTCACCGCCGCCGTCCACGTGGTCAGGGAACTGACCAGGGAGCAGCAGGCGGTGACTCAGCACCTCGGACCGCCCCACGATGAGGTCGTGCACACCATCACGCCGGCCCGGGGCGGAACCTGCCTGGAGCTGGAATGCCGCTGGTCAGCAGACACCCACCGGCACGACCGGAAGAGGAAGGACAGCGTGGCGAAGAAGCTGCGGGCGATGGCGGAGGGCTACCGTGACATGGTCGAGTCACCGGACGCACCATGATGTCCGAGATCCCGTAATCTCGCGGTAAGGAATTTCCCATCACGTAACAATTCTCTAAGCGCTAGCGTGTTCGCCCGGGAGGATCGCAAGGGGCGACCGAGAGGTGACGAACATGCTTAGCGGCAATCCATCCACGCGGCGGCGCCGCGGCCGGAGGCCCAGGCCAATTCAGCGCCGCGGCCGGAACAACACTCCGGCGCGTGTCGTGGTTCCCGTCGCCGTCGCGCTGGCGGCGGGACTGACCGCCGGGATCGTGGTCATCTCCTCGCACGGTGGTGCCGCTAAGGTCCACTCCGCGGCGGATTCCTCCATCAACCAGGGTGTCTCGTCCTCGGCGGTCAACCCGAACTGCGACATCATCGTCCCGGCCCATCCGCTGACCGCCAGGGGGCTGGCCACGCCCTACCAGCTCACCGGGCCGGCCGGCGAGTCACCGGCGGCGTCGGGCTGCCAGACGATCAATTCGCTCAACCTGGGAGCGTTCGTCCAGGCCACCATCCTGAACCCGCGCACCGGGGCCCTGTCGGTCTATGACCCGCTGGTCATCACCCAAGGGACCAAGCCGGCCATCGCGCCGGTGGTGCCGAAGCTGCCGCGCGGCGCGATCGTCACCATCGACTTCGGGTTCAACGGCAACATCTTGTTCCTGTCCGGGGCGACGCCCGACGCGCTGAGCCAGGGCAACTGCGTCGACGGCGAGCCCGGATCGCCGTTCGGGCAGGTGTCCTTCTGCAACGGCACCAACTTCTTCAACGCGGCGCTGGGGATGATGGGCTCCGGCCGGATGGCCGTGCCGAGCGCGGGTTTCTCCCGGGACATGGTGGCGTCCGCGGACGCGATAGGGACCGGCCGCCAGTGCCCGACCACGCGTAACTTCGACATGGTCGACCAGGACCCGAGCGACAACGTGACATCCAAGTACCTGCTCGATCCGGCCACCGGCCAGACCGCGCAGGACAACCCGGCCAACGCCGCGCGCATGCCGGATGCGAAGGTGCTGGTCAACGGCAGCGACAACGCGCTGGTCGACAACTTCATCGACCCGGCGCTCGACTGCACTCCGTTCCGGGCACCGGACCTGAGCAGCAACGGCGCGCCGACCACCTCCCAAGCGCTCGACGAACTGCTCGCCGCCAGGAACCAGCCGCCGAACCCCGCGCTGGTGCCGGAGAACGACGCGATGGTGCTGGATCAGGGCGGCCAGTTCGATGAGGCCAAGACCGACCTCTACCGGTCCGAGATCGGGCAGGCGCCGGTCGACAGCCAGACCAACGCGAGCAGCAGCCCGCAGATGTTCTGCCAGAACCTGGTCAACATCCAGACGCCGTTCCTCGCGGCCAACCAGAACGTGTTCGCCGCCGCGCCTTCGCCGGTGCCGACCATGGGTGACACCCTGTTCACCTTCCTGGCCAGCCGGCTGAAGGGGTCCTTCGACAACCTCAACTGCAAGAACTTCGGCCTGACCAACCCCGTCGCCCTGGTCAACAACGGGGCGGGCGCGGCCACCGCGGCCACCTTGAACACCGCCCAGCAGGTATCCGGGTTCTGATCTGATCGCGTAAGCTCCGGTGGCTCTACATTCTGGGAACCCGACATGACGCCTGAGATCACCGAAGTGAGTGAGGGGGTCTACGCCTACATCCAGCCGGACGGGAGCTGGTACCTGAACAACACCGGCTTCCTGGTTGACTCCCACGGCGTGATCTCAGTCGACGCGACGTCCACCGAGCGCCGTACCCGGGCGTATCTGGACGCGATCGCCGCGGTCACCCCGCGACCGGTCCGGACGCTGGTGAACACCCACCATCACGGGGACCACACGTTCGGCAACTGCCTGTTCGCCGGCGCCACCATCGTGGCGCACGAGCGGTGCCGGGATGAGGTGCTGGCCTTCGGCCCGCCCGCGAACACCGGCATATTCGCCGAAGTCGAGTGGGGGAACCTGACCGTGGCGCCGCCGTTCCTCACCTACTCCTCGGGAGTGACGCTGTGGTCCGGTGACCTGCGGTGCGAGGTCCGGTATGTGGGCACGCCGGCCCATACGACGAACGACTCGATCGTCTGGCTGCCGGAGCGCTCCGTGCTGTTCGCCGGAGACCTGCTGTTCAACGGCGGGACGCCGTTCCTGCTGCTTGGCTCGATCGAGGGCTCGATCGAAGTGCTCGAGCAGGTGGTCCGCCCGCTCGGCGCGGCCACGATCGTGCCGGGCCACGGTCCGGTCTGCGGTCCGGAGGTGATCGAGGACGTGCTCGGCTACGTGCGGTTCGTCGCTGATCTCGCGCATTCCGGGATGGCAGCAGGCTGCCGCCCTTGGAGGCGGCACGCCAGGCCGACCTGGGTGTGTACGCCGACTGGACCGACCCTGAGCGCATCGTCGGTAACCTGCACCGCGCCTACCTCGAGCTGAAGGGCGGCGAGCGTGGCGCGCCGATCGACTCCACCGCGGTCCTGCGCGAGATGGTCGCCTACAACGGCGGCCGTCCGCTCACCTGCCACGCCTGACCGGCGTGCTGCCGGACGAATAATCCGGCTCGGCAAAGGGACTCTGTGGTTATGACAGGCTTCAAGAACTTTCTCATGCGAGGGAACCTGATCCAGCTGGCCGTCGCGGTGGTGATCGGCACCCAGTTCAGCGACCTGGTCAAGCAGTTCGTCCAATCGTTTGTCAACCCGCTGCTCGCACTGGTGGGAGGCACACCGAACTTGTCCGACCTGGCGGTCAAGGTCGGTCGTAGTACCTTCACATATGGCGCATTCCTGACCGCCGCCCTGTCGTTCTTGATTTCAGCCTTGGTCGTGTATTACGTCATGGTCATGCCAGTCAGCCGGCTCATCCAGCTGTTCGAGCGGAATCGGGCAGCGACCACCCGGGACTGCCCCGAGTGCACGATGAGCATCCCGATCGCGGCGCGGCGATGCCCGGAATGCACCGCGGAGATCACGGCCGGTACCGAACAGCCTCAGCCAGTTGGCTAATGGCTGGCTATACCTCGGGACGTTCGCTGGAGCGCTATTTCTCGCCGAGCTTGCGGGCGAGTTCGTCGCGGCCCATCTTGGACCGGCCCGGCAGGTCACGCTGCTTGGCGATCTCGTAAAGCTCCGCCCGGGTCTTCGGAGTGTCTCCTCCGGTCCGCTTGCGTTGCGCCACGGCGGCGCCCTGCTTGCCGAGCGCAGTCCTGGTCTGCTTGGGCATATTGGCGATGCTCCGCTTCGTGGTGGCCGCCTTCTGCGCCTTGGTTACGTTCTGCCGCGCTGCCTTCGTCTGCTTGGTTGTGGCCATGTTTGCCTCCCGGCTATCTGGCGCTCCCCGCTCCTCCCCGGTAACTGCCAGAAGGTTCTGCCGTTAAACCGGCGGCGGTCAGCCGTTGCCGCCAGCCGATGCTCGGGGGCGGAGCACGTCGGCGCCTATCCAGGCGCGCAGCGGCTCGGGCACGATGACGGAACCGTCGGGCTGCTGGTTCTGCTCGACGATCGCCGGAAGCAGGCGGCTGGTCGCCAGGCCGGACGCGTTCAGCGTGTGGACGTAGGCGGTCGGCTTGCCCATCTGCGGCCGGTACCTGATGTTGGCCCGGCGGGCCTGGTAGTCCCCCGCCCACGAGGCTGAGGAAACCTCCTTGTAGATCCCCATGCTCGGGATCCACACCTCAATGTCGTAGGTCAGCTTCATGCTCGCGCTGGCGTCGCGGGCCGCGAGAAGAGACGTCCGGTAATGCAGGCCCAGCTTCTCCACCAGCATCTGGCTACGCTCGACGAGTTCGTTCAGCGCGTCCTCCGCGTCTTCAGGCGTGACGAACTGGAACATCTCCACCTTGTTGAACTGGTGGCCACGGACGGACCCGCGCTCCTCGCTGCGATAGCTGCCGGCCTCCCGCCGGTAGCACGGCGTGTAGCCAAACGCCTTCAGCGGAAGCGATTCGGCCGGGAGGATCTCGTCCCGGTAGACATTCAGGATCGCTGTCTCGGCGGTCGGCAGCAGGAACGAGTTCCGGCCGCCCTGCTCCTCGGCGATGTGATACACGTCGTCCGCGAACTTCGGGAACTGGCCGGCGGCGTAACCCGCCTCCTCGGTGAGCAGGTGCGGCGGCAGCATGAACTGGTAACCGGCGGCGTAATGCTCACGGTTGAAGAAGTCCAGCAGCGCCCACTCCAGCGCCGCACCCGGCCCGGTGTAAAGCCAGTACCCGTTGCCGCCGAGCTTGACGCCCCTGGCGTAGTCAATGAGCCCGAGACGGGTGCACAGCTCCACGTGATCGAGCGGCTCGCCGCCGGGATCGGGCTTAGTGCCCCAGGTATGGACCACCTGGTTGGCTTCCTTGCCGCCGGCCGGGGAACGATCATCCGGCAGGTTCGGCAGCTCCATGAGCAGGTCATGGAGCGTCTTTTCCGCTTCCGTCAGCGCGGCCTGCATGGCGGTGATCTGATCCCCGAGCGCTGCGGCCTGCTTCTGCGCGTCGGTGGTGTCGGCCCCGGATGCCTTCAGCTTCCCGATCTCCTTGGCCGTCCGGTTCCGCTCGGACCGCGCCGATTCCGTCTCCGCGACGAGCCTGCGCCGGAGCGCGGCGGCTTCCAGGATCGGGCCCAGGTCAACGTCGTCCATGCGCTTGAGCAGGGCCGCGCGCACGGAATCGGGGTCTGACCTGATCAGTTCAATATCGAGCATCGACACCGGCCTCTTCGACAGCAGAGATAAACGAGTCGAGCCTACCGTCGCGGAACCGGGGGCCAGGATCTCCTCAGGCGAGGACCGCGTTCTCATAGACGGGCGGGGCGGCCCTGGAAACGCGGACCGCCCCGCCAGCCCCCCTGAGCGGCACCTTCAGGAGGTGTGGGCCGAGTAGTTGTTGATGGTGAAGTTCTCCTGCACGTTGTTCGTACCGCTTATCTCCCACCCGTACTGGATGGTCGACAGCGTTGGGTTGGAGAAGTAGCCCTTGGTGTTCTCCAGGTACTTCAGCAGATCGAGGATGTTGACCGTGCCCGAGGTCTCGTTGCCGCTGCGGACGAACGAGTAGGTGGGGTTGGAGCCGTTGTTGCCGGAGTAAAGGGTCCAGGTGCTGCCGTCGAGGGAGACGGTGCCCACCGGCGAGCCCAGCGGGCCGACGTTGCCGCTCACGTCGGTCCAGGCCATGACCTCGATGCCGCTGCCGTTCAGCCAGATGTCATAGGCCGACTCCCAGTTGCCGCCGCTGGGATTGCTCTCGTTGAAGCTACTGGTGGCGGAGGACAGCGAGTTGAGCGCGACGCCGACGCTCTTGCTGATGTTCGCGTACGACTTGACGCCCGAGGTGCTCGGCTGGGTGGAGAAGACGCCCCAGTTGGTGGCCGAGTTCACCCACAGCGTCTGGGTGTTGTGACCGCTGCCCCATTCGTCGTTGTAGATGGTGTAGCCGCCGGTCGAGAACTGTGCCCACTGGTCTGAGGACTCGTAGAGAAAGCTCGGCGTGGGTGTCGAGCCCGGGGACACCGTGCCGGTGCAGGTCGTGCCGTTGAAGCCGCCCGCCCACGAGCTGGAGGTGTACGAAATCTGGCATCCGCTCGCGGCGGCCGCGGGCTGGGTGAGGGTCAGCGCGGCGGCTCCGGTGGTGATGAGCACCGCGGCCGTCGTGACGGCCAGCCGCTTTCGCGCGCGGGCGGCCGTGTGGCCACGGCGTGCCGCGCGCCCGGTGAGACCGGACATTGTGTGCCCCTTCCTCAGGTCAACTGATTTCGTGCGGTGCCGCGTGCGGGACGATGCCCGGCACGCGGGTGTCGAAGCGCTTCGAGGCCGGGATATCAGAGGCATCGCGGGCTGTCCAGCAAGGAAGCGGCCTGGTCGGCGCAGCTGACCGGGCATACCGACGAAGCCGCTGGTCAGGCGCGATCCACTCGCGTCGGACGACCGGAGGTCAGGTCCGCCCGAAATGAAAGCAAGCGCTTCGGGACACACGATCCGCACGCCGGCCGGGGTCCGTCAGGACGGTGGCCAGTTCCGGCGGGATATGTCCGTCATGTGGACGGCGGCCACACTGGACGACGTGGAAGAAAAGAGCCCCATGGAAGATGAGGCGCCGGTTTCCGGCGCCTTTTCCTCCAGAGGGCTCCTATTTTCCAAGGTAGGAATTTCTGATTGCTCTTGACAACCGGTTCCCCGCATCTACGCTGGGCAGCGTGACCGCCTACTATCGTGCACCTGGCTGGATTACACGTAACTTCTTCAATCCGCAAATGATATTGCTGGCCAGGCTTGGCCTCAGCATGAACGGCTCCCGGACACTCGCGGTAAAGGGCCGGAAGAGCGGGCAATGGCACACCACCCCGGTGAACCTGCTCATTCACGATGGCCGGCGTTATCTTGTCTCGCCCCGCGGGCAAACGCAATGGTCGCGAAACCTGCGGGTCGCCGGCGCCGGTGAGCTGCGGCTGGGCCGGCGGACCGAGAGCTTCCGCGCCCGGGAACTCGGCGATGATGAGAAGGTGCCGGTGCTGCGCGCTTATCTCAGGAAGTGGCGCATGGAGACAGGGATTTTCTTCGGCGGGACCAAGCCGAACGCCAGTGACGACGAGTTCCGCGCCATCGCGTCAAGGCACCCGGCGTTCGAGATACTTCCCGCCGAGTAGGGCTCCGCCCAAGATCCGGGTCGCACTCCAGGAGACCGAAGACGCTTGACGCCTGCTCTAACGGGTAGTCACCGGCGACAGAAGCTGGCGCGGGGAACGGTGACAGGAGACCTGGTGAGCGAGGCTAAACACGAAACCAGTGCGGGAGCACCGGCGAGAGAGCTGGTCGCCCGGGCTGACGCGTTCCAGCAGCAGCACGTGTTCCTGGCGGTACCGGTCGCGGTGGTACGGAAATTCGGCGACGACAAGTCCGCGAATCTGGCCAGCATGATCGCGTTCTGGGCGTTCTTCTCCATCTTCCCCCTGCTGCTGGTCTTCGTGACGCTGCTCGGGTTCTTCCTGCCCGCCAGCATGAAGACCAGTGTGCTGACGCGGGTCGCGGAAATGTTCCCGCTGCTCAGCGCCTCTACGGTCCGCGGCCTGGGCGGCCAGTGGTGGCCGCTGGTGCTTGGCGTGGTCAGCGCGCTGTGGAGCGGCCTGGCGGTTGTGCGCACGATCGAGTTCGCGTTCAACTCCGTCTGGGAGGTCCCCCAGACCCACCGCCCGAAGCTGGTCGCGAGCGTGCTCCGAGCACTGTGGATACTGGCCGTCATGGGCGGCGGCCTGGTGATCAGCGTGCTGATCACCGGGTACGTCACCGGGGCCGCGGCCGGCGTCAACCTGGGCTGGGGCGGCCGCCTGGGCGGATATATCATCGCGATCGCATTGGATGTTGGCCTGTTCGTGGCGGCGTTCCGGATCCTCACCCAGCAGCATGACACCACCCGGGACGTGCTGCCCGGCGCACTCCTGTCCGGTGTGACGTTCTGGATCTTGCAGGCGGTGTCCTCCCTGATCATCAGCCGGTACCTGCACAAGGCACAGAGCACCTACGGTCACTTCGCCACGGTCATTACGATCTTGTGGTGGTTCTACATCCAGGCCATGGTCAGCCTGTACGGCGCACAGCTCAACGTCGTGCTGAAAGAACGGCTGTACCCGCGCACCCTGACCAAAGCCCCCGACACCGAAGCCGACCGCCGCGCGTACCAGGCCTACGCGAAGGAACGGACCTACCACCAGCGCCAGGACGTCAATACCGAGTTCAGGGACCGGTAGTTACCGCCGGGAAGCGTGCGGGCCGGGCAGCGGCGGAGACGCCCACGCCGGTTCTCCTTGCTCATTCCAGCGCTCGAGGTCGGGGGCTTGCAGCCGTCCGCCGCCGAGCGTGAACAAGATCACGGCGGCCAGCCCGCCGACGGCCGCTATGGCCAGGCAGATCCAGACCGCGGCGCGGGTGCCGGCGGCCAGGCTTGTCCCGATCGCGGTCGCCAGGTATAGCAAGATCGGCGCGACGAGGAACGCGGTGACCCCGCGCAGCAGCTCGACCAGCGCGAAGACGCGCTGGATCTGCGCCGAGCGCAGCGAGAACCCGGCGATGAACAGCGCCGGTGACACCGAAGCGCCGACACCGAGACCGATGAGCCCGGAACCCGCCGCCACCACCGTGTCCTGCCCTGCGGCCAGGCCGGTAAGCAGCGCCGCGGCCGCGGTGAGCATGACCATGCCGCCAATGGCCAGCAGCGGGATGAAGCGGGTGCGGAACAAGGCGCCGAACAGTACCGCGGTCAGCACCGCGGCCCCGAACTCGGGCAGGAACAGCACCGCGGTGTGCCCGGGGCTGCTCTTGCCCTGCAACGCGGTGAGGACCAGCTCCATCAGCCCGAACGCCGCCGCGCTCGCGCACATCGCGACGAGGATGCCACATGCCGGGAACGTCGTGGCGAGCTGCCTGACCGGCATCAGCGGGTGCTTGCTGCGGTACTGGTGGATGACCAGCGCGGTGATCATCGCCACCCCGGCCAGCAGTGGGACCAGCGAAACCGGCCCCGGGCCAGTGGCCTGGAGCTGGGCAGCGCCGAAGAACGCCGCCGCGCAGCCGCAGCCAGCCAGGGCGAGAGCCACGATGTCCCAGGGTGCGCTGCGGTCCTGCGGCGGCGCATCTTCGAAGGTGAGCAGAGAGAACAGCAGCGCCAGCGCGCCCAGCCCGGCGACGCCCCACAGCAGCGGCCGCCAGCTGCCCGCCAGAGCCTGTATCCCGCCGATGGTCGGGCCGAGCGCCACCGCGCCGAAAATGCACAAGTTCATGATCAGGCCGGTGCCGGGCATCTTCGCGGCCGGCCACCCAGTGACCAGCGGCGGCACGGCAGCGATCAGCATCAGGCTGGTGCACAAGCCCTCGGCGATGAACGCGGCGATGAACAGCGGCCCGTTCGGCGCCCAGGCGGCCAGCACCGCCGCGACCACGAACGCCGTCACATAGCCGAGCAGCATCCGCCGCGCGGGCAGGTGCACCGCGAACTGCACCGCCAGCACGGCGCCGAACGCATACGCCGCATCGGACAAGCCGATTGTCACGTCCAGGACCGGCTTGCTCAGCCCCAGGCTCTTGCCTATCAGGGGCAGCAGCGGAAACACCGCCGCCGTCAGCATGAGGAACGGCACCAGCGCGAAGATGACCAGCGCCACCGCAGCGGGGTAGCTGCCAGCGAGGGGACCGCGAGCGCGCGCCAAATCTTCTGCCTCCTGTCCGGTTAGACGGCATCGCAAGTCCGGTCATCTACCCAATGGCCGCCTGTCACACCAGGACCACCGTATGGAACACTGTTCCGGCGTTCCAGACGGTGGTCAATACCGGAGGAACTCAGCCGATGTGAACGCAGAACTGACGCGTCTTCGGGATGAAGGCCTGGGTGCAGCTCAGCTGGAGGTGGTACTCGCCCGGGGACGGGTTGAAGGGGTTGTACAGCGCGGGTGCCGGTGTTATCCAGCCGCAGTAGCCGCCGCCGCTCAGGGCGACCATCTGGTGGTCCGGGCTGACGGTTGCCGATCCTGCCGCCTGGAAGCCGCCGGTCACGAATGTGCTGTCCACCTGGAAGGGCGTGCCCTCCAGGTTGATGTTCCCCACGCCGTTGGCGCTGCGCGGGGCAACGCATGACATCGCGACGCCGTACGGCATGCTTGTCACGGTCGCGCTGCCATGCCTCAGCGAACCAGTAGAAGACGCGAACGTCAGGTCGCCGATATCCACGTTCAGCGTGGCGGGATTGATGCGCAGCCTGGTGAAGGCGGTATGGACATTCGTGCCGGGTGACGCACCTCCGGCGGTGTACTGCGAGAAGTTCACGGTCGGACCGGTTGTCGCGAGGTTGATGTACTCGCGAGGAGTTCCCGCCATGTCGTAGCAGTACCCCGTGAACAGATTGCCGTTGTTAAAAAGTACGTATTGCCGTCCCGGGCATGCGGATGACGATTGCGGATATCCTGGCAGCTAGCTGGAACCAGCGCGAAGGCCGCGTGTGCTGGCATTGCCGCTGCACGTGCGGGTATGACGCATATTGCCGGCGCTGCGATGGCTAGCGCCAGTATAAAAGCAGGGGCGCGTCAAAGTCGTGGGGTGCGTTTAGCCTGGTGAGAGTTCTGTGAGATCGAGCAGGTTGAGTGTGCGACGGGGGTTTTGGTGGTTGGCGCGGGTTTCGGCGGCGAACTCGGTGACTCCGTGTAGCCGGAACAGGCTGATG
>JAFARZ010000255.1 GCA_019245115.1 Streptosporangiaceae bacterium
GCAGTTCTGGCGCGGCAAGCGGCGCGGCGGCACCGGACTCGGCCTGTACATCGTGAAGGGCCTGGTCGAGGCCCATGGCGGCACGATCACCGTGCAGCGCGCCCCCGGCGGCGGCGCCGAGTTCCGATTTACCATGCCCGCCGGGACGATCGCCGGCTGAAGCCAGGAACTGGCTAGGCGCGTAACGGTGCCGCGCTTGCGGTAGTGTCCCTTCGGGTTATCCCTTGAGCTCGACAGCTTTAGAGGTGTGTGCCTCTTCGTTCCGGGCTGCCCGCGTGGGGTCGCACGGGCGCGGGGGAGAAACCACCGACGTTCGTGCAAAATGATCGTTTAAGGACCTGTATGTCCGCATCGAACAGTAGCGAAGTGGGGCGCGCGCTGGCCGAGGCGCTGGCCGCCGTCGAAGCCGCGGCGTCGCTCGACGAGCTGAAGGCGGCCCGGATCGCCCACGAGGGCGATAGGTCGCCATTGGCGCAGGCCAGTGCCGAGATCGGCACGCTGCCGCCCGCCGAGCGGGCCGAGACCGGGCGCCGGGTGGGCGCGGCCCGGTCCGAGCTGCGCGAGGCGCTGTCGCGCCGGCAGGCCCAGCTCGAGGCCGAGCGCGACCAGCAGGTGCTGGTCACCGAGGCCGTCGACGTCACCTTGCCCAGCGCGCGCGTCCCGCGCGGGGCGCGCCATCCGGTGACCATGCTCGCGGACCGGCTGAGCGACGTTTTCATCGCGATGGGGTACGAGGTTGCCGAGGGGCCCGAGGTTGAGGCCGAGTGGTACAACTTCGACGCGCTGAACATCCCGCCCGATCATCCGGCCCGGGAGATGCAGGACACGCTGTTCGTAGCCGGTTCCGAGGGCGATTCCGGCATGGTGCTGCGGACGCACACGTCACCGGTGCAGATCCGCTCGCTGCTGACCCGCCCGCTGCCGCTGTACGTGGTCAGCCCGGGCCGGGTGTATCGCAACGAGGCCATCGACGCCACGCACAGCCCGGTGTTCCACCAGATCGAAGGGCTCGCCGTGGACGAGGGACTGACCATGGCGGACCTGCGCGGCGCGATCCAGGCCTTCGTTGACGCGATGTTCGGGGTCGGGCTGCGCACGCGGTTCCGCCCGGACTACTTCCCGTTCACCGAGCCGTCCGGTGACGTGGCGATGGAATGCCACGTGTGCCGCGGCGCGTCGGCCAAACCGGGCGGCGAGCCGTGCCGGGTATGCAAGTCGTCGGGCTGGATCGAGATCGCCGGCTGCGGCATGGTGAACCCGCGGGTGCTGGTGGCCTGCGGCATCGACCCCGACCGGTACAGCGGGTTCGCGTTCGGGCTCGGCGTCGAGCGCGGCCTGATGATCGCGCATGGCGTGACCGACATCAGGGACACCATGGACGGCGACGTGCGGTTCAGCCGGGCGTTCGGGATGGAGCTGTAGCGATGCGAGTACCGCTGTCATGGTTGCTGGCGTACGCGCCGGTTCCTTCGCCGGTCGATGTGGCGGACGTGGCACGGCGCCTGACCGCCGCCGGGCTGGAGGTCGAGTCGTTCGAGTCCGTCGGGCACGACGTGCGCGGCGTCGTGGTGGCGCAGGTCCTGTCGGTCGAAGAGCTCACCGGACTGAAGAAGCCGATCAGGTACTGCCGGGTGGCGGTTTCCGAGTCACAGCTGGCCGGCCCGCCCGAAGACGCGTCCGGTGTCATCTGCGGCGCGACGAACTTCGCGGCCGGCGACCGGGTGGCGCTCGCGCTGCCTGGTGCTGTGTTGCCGGGGGGGTTCGAGATCGGGGCACGCAAGACCTACGGCCATGTGTCGGAGGGCATGATCTGCTCGGTCCAGGAACTGGGCATCGGAGACGACCACACCGGGATCCTGGTGCTGCCGCCCGACGCGCCGCTGGGTGCCGATTTCGTGAAATATGCCGGCTTGCGGGATGAGGTGCTCGACATCGCGGTCAACCCGGACCGCGGGTACGCGGTCTCGGTGCGCGGGGTGGCGCGGGAACTGGCGCTGGCCTACTCCGTGCCGTTCACCGATCCGGCATATCATGACCTGCCCGGCCCGGACGTGCTCGGCGGC
This sequence comes from Streptosporangiaceae bacterium, assembly GCA_019245115.1. Lineage (GTDB taxonomy): Bacteria > Actinomycetota > Actinomycetes > Streptosporangiales > Streptosporangiaceae > JAFARZ01. The sequence continues at coordinate 2,064 of JAFARZ010000255.1, forward strand.
CCGCTCGACTACGTGGGACACGACGTGTGGCCCGCGTCGATATCCGATTCGACCGCGTGCGACCGGTTCGTGCTGCGTGAGCTGCGGGGCTTCGATCCGTCGGCGCGAACCCCGCTGTGGATGCGGGTGCGGCTGGCGCGGTGCGGAGTGCGTTCGGTGTCGCTGGCCGTTGACATCACCAACTACCTGCTGTTCGAGCTGGGCCAGCCGCTGCATCCCTTCGACCGTTCGCGGCTGAACGGACCCATCGCAGTGCGGCGCGCGCTGGCTGGAGAGAAGCTGGAAACGCTCGATCACGTGGTCCGGACGCTTGATCCCGAAGACATCCTGATCACCGACTCGTCAGGGCCCATCTCGATGGCCGGGACAATGGGCGGGCTTTCTACCGAAATATCGGATACGTCCACTGACATCGTCATCGAGGGGGCGCATTTCTCCGACGTCGGCACGGCGAAGATGTCGCGTCGGCACAAGCTGCACAGCGAGGCGTCGTACCGGTTCGAGCGCGGCGTGGACCGGGAACTGCCGCTGGCGGCCACGGCCAAGGCCGTCGCCCTGCTGTCCTCGCTGGGGGGCGGCGAGGTGGTGCCCGGGTGCACCCACTCATCGGTCGACGTGCCCGTCACCGTGATCTCGATGGCAGTCGACTACCCGGATCGTGTCGCTGGCGTGGTATACGGCCGCGACGTGGTGATACGGCGGCTGAAGGAAGTGGGCTGCGAGACGCAGGATCTGCGGGCCGACGCGCCCACTGTCGCACCGTGGCGAGCGGAGGCCCCCGCCTCGTCTCCGCCGGTTTCCACGGTGGCCACGCTGAGGGTGGAGCCGCCGTCGTGGCGGCCCGACCTGACCGACGCGGCGGACCTGGCCGAGGAAGTCATCCGGCTGGAGGGCTATGAGAACATCCCGGCCCGGATGCCGCGCGCGCTGGCCGGACGCGGGCTGACGCCCCGGCAGCGGCTGCGCCGGTCGGTCGGCCGGACGCTGGCGGAATCCGGGTTCGTCGAGGTGCTGTCGTCGCCGTTCGCGTCGCGGGCCGATGCCGACCTGCTTGGGTTGCCTCCCGAGGACCTGCGGCGGACGGCCATGGCGGTCGCGAACCCGCTCAGCGAGGACGAGCCGCTGCTGCGGACCACGCTGCTGCCCGGGCTGCTGCGGGTGCTGACCCGCAATATCGGCCTCGGCTTCGCCGACGCGGCGCTGTTCGAGACCGGACTGGTGTTCCGGCCACGACCTGGCGCCTCGGCCAAGGCGCCGATCCTCGCGGTTGACCGCGGGCCTTCGGTTGCGGAGCTGGCGTCACTGGAAGCGGCACTGCCCGATCAGCCGCTGCGCCTGGCCGCGGTGCTGGCCGGTGAGCGTGAGCTCCCCGGCTGGTGGGGTCCCGGCCGGCCCGCGTCCTGGACGGACGCCGTTGAGGTGGCGCGCGACGTCGGCCGGAACTGCCGGGTCTCACTTTCCGTGCGGGCAGACAAGCATGCGCCGTGGCATCCCGGCCGGTGCGCGGCGGTCTACGTGCTGGTGCCGCCGGAGAGCGCCGAGGACGAGACCAGGGAATGGCTGGCCGGGCACGCGGGCGAACTGCACCCGCGCGTCATCAAGTCGTTCGGGCTGCCGCCGCGAACCTGTGCGGTGGAACTCGACCTTTCCGCGCTGTTCACCGCCGCCGAGTCGGCCGGTCCGGTCCAGGGGCCGGCGCTTTCCGCCTATCCGCTGGCCATACAGGACGTGGCGCTGATCGTGGACACCGCGGTGCCGGCCGCGTCGGTGGAGGAGGCGCTGATGGCCGGGGCCGGGCCGTTGCTGGAGGAGTTGCGGCTGTTCGACCTCTACACCGGCGATCAGATCGGCGCGGGCCGGAAGTCGCTGGCCTACACGCTCCGGTTCCGTGCTCCGGACCGGACCCTGACCGCGGCGGAGACCAACTCGGCGAGGGACGCCGCGGTGGCGGAGGCTTCGCGGCGGGTCGGCGCGACCCTGCGCGGAGTCTGACTCTCCAGGAACTTGTCTGGGAACTGGCCTGGCTAGCCCCTTGCTGTTTCCAAGCAGCGACTTACCCCGGCGGCGGTCGAGGCCAGCCGTACAGGCGAAATCAAGGTTCGGTCAAGCAGTCCAGATGAACGTGAGTTCGGCACACTGACGCTCAGCTCTGGACGGTGATCATCGATGGCTGCTGGCCTGCCTGGTCGGAACCGGCGGCGGTGGCTGGTCCCTACCGTGATCCCGACGGTACTGGCCTTGGCCGTGGCGGTGCCATTGCTGCTGGCCAATTTTGACGCCGCGCCGGCGCCCGCTCCGCACGCCCGCAGCTACCTGAACGTCACGGCGTGCCTGCTGACCGGTCCCCGTGGTGTGACGCCGGGCTCCACGGCCGCGCCGGTGTGGGCATCAATGCAGGCCGCGTCGCTGACCACGCATGTCATGGTGAGCTACCTGTCCGATACCGGGCCGGCCGACGTGCCGGTGATGCTGAACACCCTGATCCAGCGGCAATGTGGTGTCATCATCGCCGCCGACGCAGATCCGGGCCAGGTGATCCAGGCGGCCCGGGCTAACCCACGACAGCGTTTCCTGCTGGTGGCCGGCTCCGGCGGCTCCGGCATCGCCGACGTGCGGGCACCGGCCAACGCCGTGGCTGTTCCGGCTGCGCGCGCGTCGGCGCAGATCAGTCAGGCGATTCACGCCCTTGCGGCCGCCGCCTGACCGCGTCTGCTTCTTATACCCACATTTGAAGAGGGAGCCGTCGATGTCGCGCTGGTTGTCCCGGCACGGTCGGACCAGTCGCCCGGTTCTGTCCCGGGGTCGGACTGTCACGCTAGTGACGGCGATCGCATTGGGTGCGGTCACCTGCGTGCCTGCCGCGAACGCGATGCCGGAGCATGGCGACGGGGGCGTGCCCGCAGTGAAGATGTTCGGTTATGCCCATGGGCCGGCCCAGCAGCCCGGCAGCGCGGCCGGGAAGCCGCACTACGTGCCAGCCTCGACAACCCAGGCGCATGTGGCCGCCGGGACCGTCAAGGGCCATCGGGTACCGGCACCGGACCTCGTCCCGTCGGGGATGGGAACCCGGATCCCGGTAACGATCGGGGCGGCGAAGATGGCGCCCGGCCATGAGGTCAATCACCACCAGGACACCGGCACAGGGACGGCCCCGTCTTCTCCGGCAAATCCGCCAGCTGAGGCTACCCCGTCCGCTCCAGCTACTCCGTCCGCAACGCCGTCACCTCCGGCCAGCCCGTCACCGAGCACCTCGGCCTCCGGCACGGCCACGACGACGAGCCGGGTCGCCAGCACCGGTACCGATAACGCGACGTACAGCGTGGCGTCCACCTACGACACGGTGCCGATGGCCAACCAGAGCGGACGCATCGCCGTGACGCTGACCAACACCGGCACGAGCACGTGGGACGGCGGTTATGCCCTGGCTGCGGTGCTCTTCCCGGCCAGTGACACGAACGGAACCGGTTCGCCGCTGGACGTCACTCCCGGGAGTGTGGCGATCTGGACCACGGTGGCGCCCGGCGCGAGCATCACCGTGGAGGGTGTCACCCCGGCCGACAGTCCCGGCTCCTACACGCTGTGCTGGGACATGACGAACAGCGGGGGTGTCTACTTCTCCGCTGAGGGCGGCAACGAGTACTGCGCGGCGTACACCATCCAGCAGTACCCCGCGATGGTGAACGAGCAGGAACCACTGCCCGGCACCGACGTGGACTCGCAGACTCCGCAACTGACCGCGTCCGCGACCGTTCCCGGCGGGTATCCTCAGGTGCCCGCGTTCTCGTTCGCGTTCGAGCTGCTCAACGGGCCGGACCCGCGGACGGCTTCGGTGCTCCAGTCTTCGGGATGGGTCGCTGACAACGGCGACAGCTGGACTCCCTCGGCACTGACCTGGGGTACCACGTACTACTGGTCGGCGGCCGTGACCGATGCGGCCAGCCCGCCCAGCCCGGGCAGCACGGCCGCGCCGTGGACTACCCCGATCTCGTTCGTGGTCGGTAACGCGCAGCCGAAGGTCCGGTCCCGGTTCGGCAACCTATACCTGCACGATGACGGCAACCCCGTCATCACCTCCGACTTCAGTCCGGACATGACCTCCGGCCTGGGCAGCGCAAGCTCCAGCGGGTCGGGCCGGACGGTCGACCCGAAGACCGCCAACGTGACCCAGCAGGCCACGGATGCCAGCGTGGCGTCGGCCGGTCCGCCGCTGTCCATCGTGCGGACCTACAACTCGCTCGACCCGCGGACTTCCCAGGCCCTCGGTGCGGGCTGGTCGTCCGAGCTGGACATGGCGCTGACACCGGACCCGGACGGCACCGGCGCGCTGATCCTCACGCTGGCCGACGGGCAGCAGATCAGGTTCGCGAAGAACGCGGCCGGCGGATACGCGGCACCGCAGGACGACTACGCGGTGATCAGCTCGCTCAGCGGCGGCGGTTTCGCGGCGACTGACCAGGCCGGCACCACCTACAGCTTCGGGCAGGCCAGCGGATCCGGCTGGCTGATCTCGCGGATCACCGACGCCGGCGGCCGGGCCGAGACGTTCGCTTATAGCGCCGGCGCGCTCACGACGATCACGAATACGGTGTCCGGGCGCGCGCTGCACCTGACCTGGTCGACGCCGGACGGCGCGGCGTACCCGCACGTGGCGTCGGTGGCCACCGACCCGGTTACCGCCGGCCAGTCCGCGCTTACCTGGACGTACGGGTACAGCGGCGATCTGCTGACCTCGGTGTGCCCGCCGGGGACGACCAGCGCGTGCACCAAGTACGGGTACGTCAGCAACGGCTCACACGCTCCGACGTCCGTGCTCGATGCCAGCCCGACCAGCTACTACCGGCTCGACGAGGCCTCCGGCGCGACGGTGGCGGTGAATCAGATCCCGGTGAACGAGCTGACCACGATGGATCCTCCGGCCAGCGAATTCGGCACCACGCCGGGCGTTGCTGGTCCCGTTCCCGGCGTGACCGCGACCGGGTTCAACGGGACAAGCTCGTGGATCCCGCTGGACGGCGAGTGGTGCACCACGCCCGGCCAGGTCAGCTCCTGCATCCGGTCGGGCGATTCCGGCCGGGTACTCGGCGGCACGGCGAAGAACCTGGCCATCAGCGTATGGTTCAAGACGAGCACGGCGTCAGGGGTGCTGCTGAGCCTGACACCGGGTGTGCCCGGCGGGACAGGCTCCGGGTATGGCGGCACGCCGGTGAACCTGCTGCAGATCGCGGGCAACGGCGACCTCGAGGGTTACGGTACCTGCGACTCTCTCGGCAAGTGCACGTGGATGAGTTCCGCCTCGCCGGTCGACGACGGCGCCTGGCACCAGGCGGTGCTGATCCCGGGTCAGGCCCTGTACGTGGACGGCAAACAGGTCGCCACCTACACCGGTACCTCCGCCGCGCTAACGGCGTCCGCGGCGGTGCTGCTCGGCACCGGCGAGATCGCGAACACGTGGTCCTGGTTCAACGGCGCGATGGCCGACCTGTCGCTTTATCAGAACCAGTTGCCGGGCGCGGGGACGGTCGCGGCCCAGTACGGTGCCGAGATCCACCCGGCCGCTGAGCTGTCCTCGGTCACCAGCCCCGCCGGGCGTACCGAGTTGTCGGCCACCTATGACACGGTCAACGACCGGGTCAGCTCGCTCACCGACACCCATGGCGGCGCGTGGACTTACAGCCGGCCGGTACCCGGTTCGTCGTCAGCCGCCTATGACGACGCGGTGCTAGGTTCGTCACCTGAAGACTTCTGGCCGCTCGGCGACTCCTCCGGGCCGCTGGCCCACGATATGGTCGCCGGATCGGCGACTACGGCCGATCCACGGCCGGCGGCGACGTTCGCCAACGTGACGCTCGGCGTGGCGGGGCCGACCGGATTCCCTGACGGCACCGCGGCTGGTTTCTCCGGGAGCGGCTCGCAGATCAGCGTCCCCGGCGGATACTTCGCCGGCAACGGCGCGGAATCGGCTGAGCTGTGGTTCCAGACCAGCAGCACGGCGGCCCAGACACTGCTGTCCGCCGGCACTGGCAGCGGCGGGAACCCGATGGCGCTATGGGTCGCCGGAAAGGGATGCCTGCTCGGCGCCGTCGGCGGCACACAGCTCAACCCCACCGGCACGTGCGGCCAGGCCATCACCGACGGCAAATGGCACCAGGCGATCCTCGCCGTAGGGCCGGTGATCACCGACTCGGCAGGTAAGCAAAGCCAGACCGCGGTTCTGTACCTGGACGGGGCCGCACTGTACACGGTGGCGATTCCTCTGGCCACACTGTCCAGCACCGGCTATACCGCCTACGTCGGCAACGGGTCAGACGGAGATTTCAGCGGATCGATCGCGGACGTGTCGTTCTACACCCGCGAGCTGACGTCTTCCGAGGTGACCAGTCATTACGACGCGGTGCAGAACCAGGTCAAGGTCCAGATCTCACCACCAAGCCCCACCAACCCCTCGGGGATCTATCTCACGACCCCCACGCTGAACACGCAGACGATCACGGTTGGCGACCCGGCCGGCGAGAACGCCCAGTATGTGTACGCGTCCGGCAACCTAGTGCGCACCGTCGACGCGCTGGGCGGCGTCACCTCCTACGGTTACGACGCCGCCAACCGCGCGTCGACGATCACCGACCCGGACGGCGACACCAGCTACACCACGCATGACGCGCACAACAACGTGACCTCCACCACGACATGCGCGGCGGTCAACGACTGCCAGACCGTCTACACCTCGTATTACGAGGACCTGTCCAACACGCTAGATCCACGCAACGACAAGCCCACCGACAACCGGGACGCGCGCTCTTCGTCCCCGTCGGATCCGGCCTATGACAGTGTCACCACCTACACGGCCGCGGCACAGGTGGCCTCGCAGACCACGCCGCCGACCACGGCGTGCCCGTCCGGCTGCAAGACCACCTACGCGTACACGGCAGGCACGGAGGCGGCTATAGGCGGCGGCGCCGAGCCGGCCGGCCTGCTCGCCTCGGTGACCGCGCCGGGCGGCGGGGTGACCGGCTACGCCTACGACTCGGCGGGGGACGTGGCCCGGATCACCAGTCCGCTCGGCCTCGTCACCTCGTACAGCTACGACAATCTGGGCCGTAAGCTGACCGAAACCCAGCTCTCCGACAGCTACCCGAACGGGCTGACCAGCTCCTACGCGTATGACGGCCAGGATCGGCTGGTCACCCAGACGGACCCGGCTGTCACGGACAGGGTCACTGGCGCGGTGCACGTCAAGGTCACCGCCTACGGCTACGACGCGGACGGGAATGTGCTGACCACGACGGTCAGCGACTCGACCGGCGGGGACCCATCCCGGACCACCACCCAGACCTACGACGCCTACGGCAACCTGGCGTCGGTCAAGGATTCGCTGGGGAACACCACGTCGTACACCTACGACGGCCTTGGTGACCGGACCTCCCAGACCAGTCCGGCCGGCGTCACCACGGCCTACACCTATGACGCGGTCGGGAACCTGCTGACCACCACTCTGGACGGCTACACCGGCAACCCGTCGAATCCGATACCGGCCGAGAACCTCGTCGAGCAGTCGCGCGCCTACGACCCCGCCGGGCGGCTCGCCTCGGTCACCGACGTCCGCGGCACCACCACCGGCTACACCTACTACGGCGACAACAAGCTGGCCTCCAGCTACGTTGTCTGCGCCAGTTGCGGGACCGGCCAGGAGAACGTCCGCACGTATGGTTACGACGCTGCTGGCAACCAGACATCGCAGACCGCCCCGGGCGGCCTGGTCGTCAACACCGTCTACGACGCCGGCAACCACGTGACTTCCCAGACCACCGATCCGGCCGGGGTCGACAGGACCAGCACTGCCGCCTACGACGCCGACGGCAACGTCGTCTCCGAGTCGCTGACCGGCGGCGGAGTGACCCAGACCCAGACGATGACGTACGACGCCGCCGACCAGATACTGACCCAGACGGCCGACAACACCGGCGGGAACCTGACCACGACCTACAAGCGTGACCAGCGCGGCCTGGTGATCTCCGAAACGGACCCGGCCGGCAACACCACCTTCATTGCCAACGACGAGGACGGCCGTCCGGTCGTCACGACCGCTCCTGCCGTGCCCAGCCAGACCGGCAACGGATCCGCGACGGTCACCGCCAGCCCGGTCACCATGACCGGCTACGACACGTTCGGCGACACGGCCGAAACCTCGGACGCGAACGGCAACGTCACCAGGTATGCCTACGACCAGGCCGGCCACCAGGCATCGGTGACCGAGCCGTCCTACACGCCCCCCGGCGCCAGCAGCCCGGTGAATGGCACCACCAGCTTTACCTACGACCACCTCGGGCAGGAGACCAGCTCGACCGATCCGCTCGGCGACAAGACCACGTACGCTTACGACCAGCTCGGCGATCGGGCCAGCCGGACCGAACCGGGCGGCGGGACCTGGACCTATGCCTACGACCCGGCCGGGGATCAGACCTCGGTGACCGACCCGACCGGAGCGCAAACCCAGGCCACCTACGACAACCTGGGCCGGCTTATCACGACCACCGACCTGATCCGGCAGAACACCTCGGCCGCCTATACCACCAGCTATGGCTATGACGACGCCGGCAACCAGGTCTCGCAGACCAGCCCGACCGGGGTCAAGACCACCGCCGCCTACAACGCGGTTGGGGAGCGGGTCTCGGCCACGGACGGGGCGGGGAACACCACCAGCTACGCCTATGACCTGGATGGTCACCTGGTCAAGGAGACCCTTCCGGACGGCACCGCGACCACCAGCACCTACGATCTCGCCGGCCGGCCGACCTCGCAGTCGGACCTGGACGCGTCCG
>JAFARZ010000266.1 GCA_019245115.1 Streptosporangiaceae bacterium
GCGCCCGCACGGAGCCGCCCCCGCACGGCCCCGGACCCCGCCCGCCGCATCGAGCGCCCGCGCGGCACGTACCCGCCCGCGCCCCGAGCGCCCGCGCGGCCCGCACCCAGCTAGTGCGGCTGACACTTAAATACGGATAAATCACCATATAGCGTCCTATGTCAGGTCGGCCATGGTGGGTTGTCGTGGAAGATTAGAGCCTCGCGGAAGGAAGGGCGTCGGTTTCCGGCCCCTTTTCTTCCATGAGGCTCCAAAGCTCCACGACCGGGCGGGGTGATACCGGGCATAACGGAGAACTTAGAGAGGTTGTACGACTATGACGCGGCCGCTTGTCGGCGTACTCGCGCTTCAGGGCGATGTTCCCGAGCACATAAGGGCCCTTACCGAGGCCGGCGCCGAAGCCATCCCGATCCGTCGGCCTGAAGAGCTCGACCGTGTCGACGGGCTCGTCATTCCCGGCGGGGAGTCCACCACGCTGTGGCGGCTTTCGATGGCCTTTGACCTGCTCGAACCGGTCGCCAAGCGGATTTCCGACGGCCTTCCGGTATTCGGCTCGTGTGCCGGCATGATCATGCTGGCCGACCGCCTGGCCGACGGCGTCGAGGGCCAGCAGACGTTCGGCGGCATCGACATGACCGTGCGGCGTAACGCCTTCGGACGCCAGGTCGACTCGTTCGAGACCGAGGTGACCCTCGCGACCGATCCGGAACCGATCCACGCGGTGTTCATCAGGGCGCCCTGGGTGGAACAGGCCGCCGGCACGGTAACAGTGCTGGGAACCGATGACCGCACGGGTAGGATCGTCGCCGTCCGGCAAGGGCAATTGCTTGCCACGGCATTCCACCCCGAGTTGACGCCGGACCGGCGCATACACCAGCTTTTCGTAGACATTGTGAAGGGACAGCAGAAATGAGCGGCCACTCCAAGTGGGCCACCACAAAGCACAAGAAGGCAGTGGTCGACGCCAAGCGCGGCAAGCTTTTCGCGAAGCTGATCAAGAACGTCGAGGTCGCGGCCCGGACCGGCGGCGGCGACCCGGCCGGTAACCCGACCCTGTACGACGCGATCCAGAAGGCCAAGAAGAACTCGGTCCCGAACGAGAACATCGACCGGGCCGTCAAGCGCGGCAGCGGCGCCGACGGCGGCGGCGCCCAGTACGAGAACATCACCTACGAGGGCTATGCCCCCGGCGGTGTGGCCGTGCTGGTCCAGTGCCTGACCGACAATCGCAACCGCGCCGCATCCGACGTCCGCGTGGCCTTCACCCGCAACGGCGGCTCCATGGCCGACCCCGGCTCGGTGAGCTACCTGTTCCACCGCAAGGGAGTGGTCATCGTCGAGAAGGACGGCACCACTGAGGACGACGTGCTGGTGGCGGTCCTGGACGCCGGCGCGGAGGAGGTGAACGACCTCGGGGAGTCGTTCGAGGTGATCTCCGAGCCAACCGACCTGGTCGCGACGCGCAAAGCCCTGCAGGACGCGAATATCGACTACGAGTCGGCCGACGTGGCGTTCCTGCCCAGCGTCGAGGTCGATCTGGACGAGGACAACGCGCGCAAGGTGTTCCGCCTGATCGAGGCGCTCGAAGACTCCGACGACGTGCAGGACGTCTACGCCAACTACTCCGTCTCCGACGACATCATGGAGAAGCTCGGCTAAATGGCGGACGACGGGGTGACGATCCGGCCGCTGCGGACGGACGACGACTACGACGCGCAGATGGACCTGGCCGAGCGGGCGTTCGGGGTGAAGGCCGCCGATGAACGGGCCGCCTGGCCTGAGCGGATAACACCGTTGATTGAAGGCGGGGCGTACTTCGGCGCCTTCGCGGGCGAGCGCCCCGCGGGTGCGGCGCTGTTCTACGACATGCGCCAGTGGTGGTGCGGCCGCGCGGTCCCGATGGCCGGCGTCTCCGGCGTGAAGATCGCACCGGAGGACCAGGGCAGGGGGATCGGCCGCCGGATGATGTCCGCGTTGCTTGACGAGATCGCGGCGCGCGGCTTTCCGCTGTCCGCCCTGTACCCGGCCACGGTGGCGTTCTACCGGACGCTGGGCTGGGAACTGGCCGGAGGCAGGTACACCGCCGTCCTCCCTGCCCGGTCGTTGCGCTCCTTCGTGCCCGGAGACGCGGCCCTGGATGAAGCTGGCGGCGATGGCCCGCTCCCCAGCCTCCGGCGGGCCGGCCCGGACGACGCGGCGGCGGTGATCGACGTGACCGGCCGGGCGCACGAGGCGGCCCGGGACTGCGGGCCGGTGACGTTCGACGTCACCACCACCGCGTTCCGGCTCCGCAAGCCGGACACGTACGCCTACCTGTGTGATGATGGCTTCGTCGCGTACTGGTGGGAAAACGGCAACGATGACTTGTTCATCCCGGGGATCCGCGCTGTTTCCGCGCAAGCACTCCGCAGCCTGTGGTCGGTCATCGCCTCGCACGCGACCATCGCGGAAACCGTGCGTGCCTGGACAGGTCCCGTCGATCCCCTCTGGTGGCTGGCCCAGGAAGAGGACGGGAAGATGGACCGCCGCTGGATGTGGATGCTGCGGGTAGTCGATGCTCCCGGCGCCATCGCGGCGCGTGGCTTCCCGTCCGCTGTGACGCTGCACGTCCCGCTGATCATCAGCGATCAGATCCGCCCAGCTAATTCGGGCAGCTGGATGCTGAGTGTCGCCGACGGCAAGGGGCAGCTCGCCGCCACGACGGCCGGCACGAGCGTGGTACCGCTCAGGCTCGGCGCCCGCGGGCTGGCCGCTCTCTACGCCGGTACGCCGCTCGCCAGCCTGCGGCTGGCCGGCCTGGCCGCCCATGGCGACCGCGACACCGACGCCGCGCTGGACGCCGCGTTCGCCGCTAACCCCTACATGCTGGACGGGTTCTGACCCGCCGGTTCTGACCCGCCGATTCTGCCGGACACGCCGGGCCCGGTACGGGACCTGGGCACGCCGGCCGGGTAAGTTCATGGCGAACAGATGTTCAATCCATGACCGGGACGGAGCGCGACGCCAGTGGGCCTGACCTTCGCGCGGCAGCCGATCAGGGTGCTGGGCGTCGATCCGGGCCTGACCCGTTGCGGCATGGGCGTGGTGGATGGCGCTCCGGGCCGTGCGCCGGCCCTGGTGAGAACGGGTGTCATCAGGACTCCGTCAGATGAGGATCTCGGTTCGCGGCTGCTCGCGATCGAGACAGAGATTGAGCGGTGGCTGGAGGCGTGCCGCCCCGACGCGGTCGCGGTCGAGCGCGTCTTCAGCCAGGTCAACGTGAAGACCGTGATGGGGACCGCACAGGTCGGGGCGGTGGCGATCCTCAGCGCGACGCGCCGCGGCATCCCTGTCGGCCTGCACACCCCGACCGAGGTCAAGGCCGCGGTGACCGGGAACGGGCGCGCGGACAAGGATCAGGTCACCACAATGGTCACCAGGCTGCTGCGCATGACCGACCCGCCAAGGCCAGCCGACGCCGCGGACGCGCTCGCGCTCGCCATCTGTCATCTGTGGCGGGCCGGCACCGCCAGCAAGCTCGCCCAAGCCGCCAGTTTCGCCAGGAGGTAACCGGATGATCGCGCACCTGAACGGGACCGTCGCTGGGATCTCGCCGGATGGCGCCGTCCTCGACATCGGTGGCGTAGGCATGCGGGTTCAGTGCACTCCGGGCACCCTGGCCACGCTGAAGCCGGGGGAGCGGGCTCAGGTGGCGACCTCGCTCGTGGTACGTGAGGACTCACTCACCCTGTACGGATTCGCCTCCGAGGATGAGCGCAACGTGTTCGAGCTGCTCCAGACAGCCAGCGGCGTTGGGCCGCGGCTGGCCCTGGCCATGCTGGCCGTGCACAGCCCCGACGCCATCCGCCGCGCCGTCTCGACTGAGGATCTGAACGCGCTGACCATGGTCCCTGGCATCGGGAAGAAGGGCGCACAGCGGATCGTCCTGGAAATAAAGGATCGCCTCGGTCCGCCAGGTGACAGCGGGGATGGCCTGCCGGGAGCCAGGACCGCGTCGAGAACGCCCTCCTGGCGCGATCAGGTCCAGTCCGGCCTGGTCAACCTCGGCTGGCCCGCCCGCGACGCCGACCAGGCCATCGCCGCTCTGGAAGAGGACGGCACGCTGGCGCCAGACAGCGAGCAGGTGGACGTCGCCACCATACTGCGCGCCGCCCTACGGAAGCTCAGCAAGCGGTGACGGACGGTAGCGACGCCTGGCCCGAGCAAGCGCTGGCCCGGGCTGAGGAGGCCGAGCTCGAGGCACGACGCGACGTCGTCTCCCCGCTGGCCGAGGCGGACGAGCGGGCCATCGAGAGCGCCCTGCGGCCCAAGCGCCTGGACGACTTCACCGGGCAGGCCCGGGTCCGGGAGCAGTTGTCCCTGCTTCTGCACAGCGCACTGCGGCGCGGCCGGCCTCCGGACCACGTGTTGCTGTCGGGCCCCCCGGGGCTGGGCAAGACCACCATCGCCATGATCATCGCGGCCGAGCTGGGCACCCCCCTGCGCATCACCAGCGGCCCCGCGATCGAGCGGTCCGGCGAACTGGTCGCCGTCCTGTCCACCCTCAGCGAGGGTGAAGTAGTTTTCATCGACGAGATCCACCGCCTCGCCCGGCCCGCCGAGGAGATGCTCTACCTCGCGATGGAGGACTTCCGCGTCGATGTGGTGGTGGGAAAGGGCCCGGGCGCGACCGCGATCCCGCTGGAAATCGCGCCGTTCACGCTGGTCGGCGCCACCACCAGGGCCGGGTTGCTGCCTGCTCCGCTGCGGGACAGGTTCGGCTTCACAGCGCACCTTGATTTCTATATGCCGGACGAACTGGAGTGCATCATCCGGAGATCCGCGGGGCTCCTGGGGGTGACGATCGCCGATGATGCGGCGGCCGAGCTGGCCGGCCGGTCCCGTGGGACGCCGCGGATCGCGAACCGCCTGCTACGCCGGGTGCGCGATTACGCGGAGGTCCGTGCGGACGGCGTGGTGACAAGGGAACTCACCCGTGCCGCGCTGGAGTTGTACGAGGTGGACGAACACGGCCTGGATCGCCTCGACTGCGCGGTTCTCGACGCGCTGGTCCGCAGGTTCAGCGGCGGTCCGGTGGGTCTGTCGACACTGGCCGTGGCCGTCGGAGAGGAGGCGGAGACGGTCGAGGTGGTGGCGGAGCCCTTCCTGGTCCGGTGCGGCCTGCTGGCCCGGACACCGCGAGGACGGGTGGCCACCGCGGCGGGGTGGGCGCATCTGGGCCTTCCGGTCCCCGCATCGTTGCTGGAATCGCCCAGCCTGTTCGACTAGCGTCACGATCAGCACCCAAAACCTCATAGCCTGTTGGTGCGCGGACAAACCGCGGCTAAACTTCGGCAGTTGGTCTTAGGCCGTCGCCAGGACCACGCGCAGATAGTCCAAACTGGAAGGATGCCCCGATCATGGGGATTATGGCAGCCGCCGAGGCGGCAGCATCAAAGTCGTCAAGCAGCAGTTCAGTGACGTTCCTGCTGCTCATCGTGCTGGTCTTCGTCGGCTTCTATTTCCTGATGGTGCGGCCGCAGCGGCGTCGCCAGCAGCAGGCGGCGCAGCAGCAGAACACCCTCGCTACCGGCGCCCGGGTCCGGACCATCGGCGGCATGTACGCCGAGGTGGTCGCGGTGGACGGCGATGACGTGGTGCTCGAGGTCGCCCCCGGCGTGGAAGTCCGGTACGCTAAGCGGGCCGTCGCGGAGGTTCTCACCCCCGGCGAGCACGTCGCCGAGGAGCCAACGGACTCCGAGGGAGAGTTCTCCGAATATGGCGAGGACGAGACCGCGTCAGCGGAGGATGACCTCGCGGATTCGCACGATGAGGAAGTTTCCGACGTGGAGGATCGCGCGGGCTCCAATGGGACCAAGGCCAAGTCCGACAGCGACGTGTTCTGACCCGGTGCTTACCCGGCCCTGGTCCGCTTCTCCCGCTACCCACCCTTATCCCACGACCACCCACCCACGATAGGCATAAGAAAGTGGCATCTCCGGCGAAGAGCGCTCCGCATCCCGGGAGAGCGCTCGCGGTATTCGGCGCGCTCATCGTGGTACTGCTCTTGGCGATCCTGGGCGGGAATCTGTTCTCCCCATCGCACTGGCACAAGGACTTCAAGGTCCAGCTGGGCCTGGACCTGTCCAGCGGCACCGAGGTCGCGATGCTCGCGAAGACGCCTTCTGGCGGCGTACCGTCGGCCCAGGAGATGAACGAGACCATCTCGATCATCACGTCTCGCGTCAACGGCAGCGGTAACTCCGGTGCGACGGTACAGACACAGGGCAGCAACATCGTCAACGTCTCGGTGCCAGGCGCGACCACCTCGCAGGTCGTCCAGCTGGTGAGCACCACCGCGCTGCTCAGGTTCCGTCAGGTGCTGCTCACCGCGTCCGGTTCCACGACCACATCCGGTGCGTCGCCCAGTGCCTCGGCGAGCCCCAGTGCCTCACCTAGCTCTAGTGCCTCAGCGAGCCCGAGCTCGTCGCCGAAGGCCAGCTCCTCGCCCACGCCAAAGGCCTCCGGAACCGCGAAGACGGCAGCAAAGATCGTCCCCGCCGCCAGCCCCAGCCCCTCGGCAAGCTCTGGCGCGTCACCGAAGGCAACCTCGTCGGCGAGCGCTCATGCCACCGCCACTCCCAGCGCGTCAGCCAGCCCCAGCGCGTCCGCCTCGGCTTCCTCGGGCACCACGTACGGTGACGCGTCGAAGGTCAACGCGGCGACGCTGAAGCTGTTCAACAAGCTGAACTGCAAGGTCGGGATAAGCGACACCGACTGGAAGAAGCAGGTCGGCTACACCGACGCCTCCGCCTATGACGACCTGAACACCCAGACCGTCTCGTGTGACCCAGCCACGGGTACGAAGTATGCCCTGGACGTGTCCAAGGTCAAGGGCGAGGACGTCACCGGGGCCACGGCGGGCCTGTCCACCCAGAACAGCCAGTGGCAGGTCAACCTGACGCTGAACGGCGCGGGCAGCTCGGCTTTCAGCACTCTCACCCAGTACCTTTACAACTCGTTCTACGTCAACCAGAGCAGCAACCAGAATGACGCGGTGCTGTCCCAGCTCGCCATCGTCCTGGACGGTGACGTGGTCTCGGCGCCCCAGATCATCCAGCCCATTCCGGGGGGCAACGCCCAGATCACGGGCAGCTTTACGCAGGCCCAGGCGACCCAGCTCGCGAACATCCTGAAGTACGGGTCGTTGCCGGTGAATCTCACCGTGCAGAACACGCTGGCGGTGTCTCCCACGCTGGGTCACAACCAGCTCACCGCGGGCCTGCTGGCCGGTGTGATCGGCCTGATACTGGTGGTGGTCTACTCCTTCCTGTACTACCGCGGCCTGGGCCTGGTTTCGGTCTCCAGCCTGGTGATGGCCGCGCTGCTCGGCTACCTGGCGGTCGTGATGCTCAGCAAGTACCAGGGCTTCACGCTGAGCCTGGCTGGTGTCGCCGGATTGATCGTGGCCATCGGTATCACCGCGGACTCGTTCGTGGTGTTCTTCGAGCGACTACGCGACGAGGTACGCGAGGGTAAGCAGTTGCGGCCCGCCGTGGAGGCCGGATGGAAGCGAGCCAGGCGTACGATCCTGGTGTCCGACACGGTGTCGTTCCTGGCCGCGCTGCTGCTGTACTACTTCTCGATCAGCGACGTGAAGGGCTTCGCCTACACGCTGGGCCTGACCACGCTGATCGACATCGTGGTGGTGTTCTTGTTCACCAAGCCGATGGTGACGCTGGTCGCGCGGACCAGATTCTACGGCAACGGCCACAAGTGGTCCGGGCTCGATCCGGCCCGGCTCGGCGCCCGTGCGCCGTGGCGATCCTCGGTGCGGGTCACCAGGTCCAGAGCCGGGGCCGCGCCGTCCCGCCGTAACACCGGGGAGGCATGATGTCGCGCATCGGTGCGATCGGGGGCAGGCTGTACCGTGGCGAGGTATCGGTCGAGTTTGTCGGCCGCCGGCGCCTGTGGTATTCGATGTCCGCGGCGATCCTGCTGATCAGCTTGGTGTCGTTGCTGGTCCGCGGACTGAACTTCAGCGTCGAGTTCCAGGGCGGCGCGGTCTTCACCGTCAACGGCGCCTCGACGGCGGCCGCCACTCAGCTGGAGAAGGCGGTCAGCGACGCCGGGGTGTCCGGTGCGATCGTGCAGCATGTCGGCACCGGCAGCAAGGCGAGCTGGCAGGTGCAGACCAAGCAGCTGTCACCCACTCAATCGCAGACCGTGCAGAATTCCCTGCATTCTGAGCTCGGCGTCAGCGATGGCAACATCAGCGTCACCTCGGTAAGCGGCACCTGGGGCTCCCAGATCACCACGAAGGCCGTCCAGGCGCTGATCGCGTTCCTGATCGTGATCGTGATCTACCTGTCCGTCGCGTTCGAATGGAAGATGGCGGTAGCGGCCTTCGTCGCCCTGCTGCATGACCTCTTGATCACTACCGGTGTCTACTCCCTCACCGGCTTTCAGGTCAGCCCGGCATCCGTGATCGGATTCCTCACCATCCTCGGCTATTCGCTCTATGACACCGTGGTGGTCTTCGACAAGGTCCGGGAGAATACCGCGGGCCTGCTGGGCGGGGCCAGAAGTACTTACAGCCAGGCGGCGAACCTGGCACTGAACCAGACCCTGGTCAGATCGATCAACACCTCGCTGATCGCGCTGCTGCCGGTCGCCGCGATCTTGTTCGTCGGCGGTGGCCTGCTCGGCGCCGGCGAACTCAAGGACCTGGCGCTGGTGCTGTTCGTCGGTATGCTCTCCGGCACCTACTCCTCGATCTTCATCGCGACGCCGGTGCTTGCCCAGATCAAGGAGCGCGAACCGCAGTACCGGGCGCTGGCCAAGCGCGTCGCGTTGCGCGCCGCCGGTGGCCGTTCGGCGGTCAAGAAGGCGGCCAGAACGGCCGGGTCCGGCGCGTCCCGCACATCGGCCGCGGCAGGCCGGCGCAATGGCGCTACGTCAATACTGGAGGATGATGACCTGGCCGCCGTCGACACCGACGCTGGGGTCGACGACGTCGCCTACGACACTCCGGAGGACGACGAAGCGGTTACCGACGTCCCCGCGTCCGCCGCTCCGGGGTCGCGGGCTCAGTCGGCGGCGGGCCGGGCGTACACGCCGGGGCCGCGGCAGCAGCCGCGCCGTGATGGCCGCGGCGGTTCGGCGCGGCGCCGTCCGGCGGGCAAGAAGAAGCGCCGCTGAGTGGGAGCCTTGGCGCGGAGGGGAATGAGCGAGCGGAAGCGAGCGCCGCGGCGGTCGCCGTCCCGGAGGGGCGGTGATTCCCGCCGTGGCCCCAAGCCGGCCGAGCGCAGCGAGGCCTTGGCGCGGAGGGAAATAGGGCCTTGGCGCGGAGGGAAATAGGGCCTTGGCGCGGAGGGAAATAGGGCCTTGGCGCGGAGGGAAATAGGGCCTTGGCGCGGAGGGGAACATGGACCGGCTAGCTGAGCTCATCACCACACGGATCCGGGATATCCCGGACTACCCCCAGCCCGGTGTAATTTTCAAGGACATCACCCCGCTGCTGGCTGACGGCAAGGCGTTCAGTGACGTGGTGGATGCGCTGGCCGCCCTGTATGGCACCCCAGACAAGGTCGTGGGCATCGAGGCGCGTGGCTTCATTCTCGCCGCTCCGGTCGCCACCCACCTGGGCGCCGGGTTCGTGCCGGTTCGTAAGAAGGGCAAACTCCCCGGACCGACGTTCTCCGAGGAGTATGAGCTGGAGTACGGGACCGCGACGATCGAGGTGCACCGGGATGCGTTCGAACCGGCCGATCGGGTGCTGATCATCGACGACGTCCTGGCCACCGGCGGTACCGCCCTGGCGACCGCCAACCTGGTCCGCCGCACTGGCGCGACGGTCGCAGGCATAGCCGTGCTCATCGAACTCTCCTTCCTCCACGGCCGCGCCAAGCTGACCGATCTCCCCCTCACCGCCCTGCTCACGGTATAGCCCCAGAGCCCCAGCAGCTCGCATAGCCAGGGAACGGTGGCAACCGCGGCGAGCGCAGCGAGCTTCGCGGGTCGCCTGGCCGCGAGGGGCCGCAGGCCCTTCCGGCCAGGTGACACCAACGGCGGGAAGCGTCGCGGGAGGGGGGTCCGGGGGGTTGGTTTATACCCCCCGGGTAAACACAGCGTCGCGGGACGGGGGGTCTGGGGGGTTGGTCTGTGCCCCCCAGGACAACTCTGTACCCCCTGGAAAAACACTACAAGTAGACTGGTCTCTTATTCGACCTAAGGAGACGGACGTGGCCGGTGATGTGCTTACCGCCGGCCCGCCGGGTGCCGACGGCCCGCCAAGTGCCTCTGCCACAGCTGGGGGTGCCCCCCGAGCCGCCACGCCCGCGGTACGGCGACGACTGGCTCGGCTCGGAGCCCCCCGTGGCCCCGCGATGAACCCTGTGCTAGAGCCGCTGATCAAGACCATGCGTGCCACCCATCCGAAGGCCGATGTCCGGCTTATCGAACGCTCATACGATGTCGCCGCTTACTGGCACCGGGAGCAGAAGCGCAAGAGCGGCGACCCCTACATCACCCATCCGCTGGCGGTGGCCACCATCCTGGCCGAGCTCGGCATGAACACCGAGACGATCTGTGCCGCGCTGTTGCACGACACGGTCGAGGACACGCCTTACAAGCTCACTGAGCTGCGCGGAGAATTCGGTGAGGATATCGCCACACTGGTCGACGGCGTCACCAAGCTGGACAAGGTCAAGTACGGCGAGTCGGCCGAGGCCGAGACCGTCCGCAAGATGGTGGTCGCGATGTCGCGTGACATCCGCGTGCTGGTGATCAAGCTCGCCGACCGGCTGCACAACATGCGCACGCTCCGCTACCTGCCGAGGGAGAAACAGGAACGCAAGTCCCGCGAGGTCTTGGAGATATTCGCGCCGCTCGCGCACCGCCTGGGCATGAACACGGTGAAGTGGGAGCTGGAAGACCTTGCGTTCAAGATGTTGTATCCCAAGCGGTACGACGAGATCGCTCGCCTGGTGTCCGGGCGCTCCCCGCGCCGCGGCGTGTTCATGGAAGAGGTCATCCAGGACGTCTACGCCGACATGCGCGAGGCGAAGATCAAGGTGACGGTGACCGGCCGGCCCAAGCACCTCTACTCCATCTATCAGAAGATGATCGCCAGGAACGTCGGCTTCGATGACATCTATGACCTGGTGGGCATCCGGGTCCTGGTCGATTCCGTCCGGGACTGCTATGCGGCGCTCGGCACTATCCATGCGCGGTGGAATCCCGTTCCCGGACGGTTCAAGGATTACATCGCCATGCCGAAGTTCAACATGTACCAATCGCTGCACACGACCGTCATCGGTCCGGGCGGCAAGCCGGTGGAGCTGCAGATCCGGACCTGGGGGATGCACCGCCGCGCGGAGTATGGCGTCGCGGCGCACTGGAAGTACAAGGAAGAGACGGTCTTCGGCAGCCGGACCAAGGACGACACCCAGGACATGGCGTGGCTGCGCCAGCTCGTAGACTGGCAGCGCGAGACCGAGGACCCGGCCGAGTTCCTCGAGTCGCTGCGCTTCGACCTGGCTGCCGCCGAGGTCTACGTGTTCACCCCTCGCGGACAGGTGATCGCGCTGCCTCAGGGCGCCACTCCGGTGGACTTCGCCTACGCCATCCATACCGAGGTGGGACACCGGACGATCGGGGCCCGCGTCAACGGTCGCCTGGTCGCGCTGGAATCCACGCTTGACAATGGCGACACCGTCGAGATCTTCACCTCCAAGGCCCAGGAGGCCGGGCCGAGTCAGGACTGGCTCAAGTTCGTCAAGAGCGCCCGGGCCCGGAACAAGATACGGCAGTGGTTCTCCAAGGAGCGGCGGGAAGCGGCCGTCGAGGCGGGCAAGGACCAGATCGCTCGCGCTATGCGCAAGCAAGGCGTGCCGCTGCAGCGGCTGGCTAGCGCCGACATGCTGCTCACGCTGGCCCGTGACATGCATTACACCGACTTGTCTCAGCTCTACGCCGCGGTCGGCCAGGGGCAGGTCAGCGCCCAGTCGGTCATCGACAAGCTGGTAAGGCTGGCGGGCGGCCTGGCTGGCGCGCAAGAGGACATCGCCGAGACCACGCTGCCCGCCAAGGCGCCGAAGCCCCGGATGCCGGGCGATTCTGGCGTCGAGGTGGAGGGAGCGCAGGACGTATGGGTGCGGCTATCCCGTTGCTGTACCCCGGTACCCGGCGATGAGATCACCGGCTTCGTCACCCATGGTCACGGAGTCTCGGTGCACCGGACCGACTGCGTGAATGTGCAGCACCTGTCGGACACTCAGCGGGAACGCCTGGTCGGAGTGCACTGGGCACCGACCGACGGATCGGTCTTCCTGGTCGCCATCCAGGTCGAGGCTCTCGACCGGACCCGGCTGCTCTCGGACGTGACCAGGGTGCTGTCCGACCAGCACGTCAACATCCTGTCGGCGACGGTCACCACCAGCCGCGACCGGGTCGCGTTCAGCCGGTTCACCTTCGAGATGGGCGATCCCAAGCACCTGGGCCACGTCCTGCGCGCCGTCCGCGCCATAGACGGTGTCTACGACGTCTACCGCGTCACGAACTTAACTGACGGGTATGGCAGCAGCCTCGCGGTCCGGCTGCCGGTATCCCTCCCACCGGCCGGTTTCCCGTGGAAGATCAGAGCCCTATGGAACAATGGGCGCCGGAAACCGGCGCCCTAGTTTCCGCAAGGCTCCAAAGTTCCACGCTTAGGAGTTCGTCAATCGGGACGAATGCCGAAATGTCGGGCGTGCCTTGTGGGGCCAGTGCGGCAGGTGGGTGATGGGTCACCTGGTGAATTCGGCTAGGGTGTTCTCGGCTTCGGCCAGCCAGGAGCGGCGGGCGGTGAGGGCTTCCTCGGCGGTGCGGACGGCGTGGGCGTCGCCGCGGTCGCGGGCCCGTTCCACCTGCTGCTCGAGCTGGGCGATGGCCGACCGCAGCTGGGCCACCGTGCCCTCGGCCCGGGCCAGCGCCTCGGGGCTGGACCGGCGCCACTGGTTCTCTTCGGCCTTGCGTACCGCGTCCTCCACCCGGCGCAGGCCGGATTCCAGCTGCTCGCGTGAGTCCCTTGGCACGGCGCCGATCTGCTCCCAGCGCTCCTGGATGCCACGCAGCGCGGAGCGGGCGGCCCTGGTGTCGGTGACCGGCAGCAGCGCCTGAGCCTGCTCGAGCAGTTCCTGCTTGGCGGTGGCGTGCTCGCGCAGCGCGGCGTCCTTGGCGGAGAACACCTCGGAGCGGGCGGTGAAGAACTTGTCCTGCGCGGCCCGGAACCGCTTCCACAGCTCCGCCTCGCTGTCCCGGTCGGCCCGGCCCGCCGCCTTCCACTGGCGCATCAGCTCGCGGAACGCGCTGGTCGTGGGCCCCCAGTCGGTGGAATCGGCGATCTCTTCGGCGTCGGCGACCAGCTTTTCCTTGCTGATACGGACTTCCTCGCGTTCGGCCTCCAGCGTGGCGAAGTAGGCTTTGCGCCGCTTGGTGAACACGTTACGCGCGGCGGACAGCCGCTTCCACAGCGCGGCCTCCATGGCTCGCTCCGCGTGGGGGGCCGCCTTCCACTCATCGAGCAGCTCGCGCATCCGCTCCCCGCTGCTCTTCCAGTGGGTGGCCTCCGCGGCGATCTGCTCGGCCTCGGCGACTATCCGCTCCTTGATCTCCCGGGCCTGGACCCGGGCATGCTCGCGGGCCGCCTTGACCTCTTCCCGGCGCTGGCCGACGTTCTCGGTCAGCCGCTCCAGGCGGGCCCGCAGCCCCTCCAGGTCACCGAGCGCGTTGGCCTCCGTGACGGTCCGGATCAGCCGCTGGACCGACGCCGCTGCCGCCGACGGCGCCAGGTCCGTGGCGGCCAGCCGCTGCTCGAGCAGGACCACCTCGGTCTCAAGCGCCTCGTACTTACGCTGGAAAAAGGCGAGCGCCTCCTCCGGGCTGCCAGCCTGCCATGATCCGATCACCCGCTCACCGTCGGCGGTGCGGACATAGACCGTCCCGTCGGCGTCGACCCGGCCCCAGGGATGATGGGCAGTGGCCACGGCAACCTCCCGCGATGGTGTGCGCTGATCAGGTTTTGTTGATCGTCACGCTGTCGATGATGACCTTCTCCTTCGGCACGCCGTCCCCCGCCGCAGATTGGCAGGAAAAACCGCCCTTGGCCACATTCTGGACGATATTGAGCCCGGAAGAAACCGTAGCAAACGGCGTATAATTCGCCGGCAGCGTAGTGCTGTCCCGGTACACGATGAAGAACTGACTGCCGTTGGTGGCTCCGCC
Organism: Streptosporangiaceae bacterium; assembly: GCA_019245115.1. Lineage (GTDB taxonomy): Bacteria > Actinomycetota > Actinomycetes > Streptosporangiales > Streptosporangiaceae > JAFARZ01. Next base: position 14,245 of record JAFARZ010000266.1, read on the forward strand.
CGCGTTGGCCATGGCGACCGTGCCTGTGGTGTACCTGGCGCCGGTCAGATTCTCGCTCGCGAACTGGTACCCAGGCGTGCCCGTGCCCGGGTCCCCCGGCTTGGGCGACGAGGGGCAGGTGAGCGTCGCCCCGGCCTTCGCCAGCGCGTCGCCGCACTGGAGCACGTAGATGCCGGTCGTGACCATCCGATGGCACTGCGTGTTATTGAAGTAGCCCGCCTGGGCCAGATGGACGAACGAGTTGACCGTGCAGGTGGCCTTGGAATTGAGCAAGCTGAAGGATATGTCCCCCTGGTTGGTCTTGATTGTCGCCGTGTAGTTGCCGGCGTAGTCCGGTGTCGCCGGCGGCAGGCTTTCTTTCTTCGCGACCGGAGCGCCCGCCGCGACGGCCGTATAAGTACAGTGATGGGCCGGTTCGGCGACCGTCGATGCGGAGGGCGTGGCGGATGCGGTGGGGGTCGGCGATCTGGTGGCCGACGCGTTCGTCTTATGGGTCCCAGACGGCAGGAAGGCCAGCAGCAGGCCCGCGATGAGGCCCGCCGTAGCCACGATACTCAGCCCGATGAGCGACCGCTTGCGCACTACCTGCCGCTTGGCGCGCCGGAGCTCCTGCTGGCGGAGGTATCTCTCCCTGGCAATCCTTCGCTGGCGATCCTTGTTACCCGCCACCGGTGATGTCCTCCTTGGCCTGTCGCGCTATTTCACTGTCATCGGTACACAGGGGAGCCAGGCCAACGAACCCGCTTGTATACCTGATCGCGAAACATATGCACTGCTCACACGAGGGCATACCCCCGTATCCCCCATAGTTCGCGATCGTTCGCAAATCGTACCTGGTGAATGGCTAGGCCGGTACCCTTTGTTATCGGTTCGCGGCCGCAGCAGTTCTCTCGGTAGCCTCAAGGCACCGTATCGAAGAAGGGATGACGGTGCTCATAGCAGGGTTTCCATCCGGCGTGTTCGCCGCGAACTGCTACGTCGTGGCACCCGGGGCCGGCGAGGAATGCGTGATCATCGACCCCGGTCAGGACGCCGAGGCGGGGATCGAGGAGATCCTGACAGCGCAGCGGCTCAAGCCCGCCGCCGTCCTGCTCACGCATGGTCATCTCGACCACGTGTGGTCCGTGGCGCCGGTCTGCGGCGCGAAAGACATTCCTGCTTACATTCATCCCGCCGACCGGGTACTGCTCAGCGACCCGGCGAAGGGCTTCCCGCTAGCGCAGGGCCAGCAGCTGTTCGGCGGTCTGGAGTTCACCGAGCCGGACGACGTCAGGGAACTGACCGATGGCATGACGCTGGATCTCGTCGGCCTGTCGATAGTGGTCGACCACGCGCCGGGGCACACCGAGGGTTCCGTGGCGTTCCGGCTTCCGTCCGCCGCGGAGGCCGCGGCCGCTGGGGCAAGCAGATCGATGGTGCCTTCGATAGCGGTGAACGAGGATTCATCCGGTCCGAGCGACATGGATGGCGCCATCCATAGCGGGGGTGGCCGGGCTGCGACGGCGGGAGGCCGGGGCGCCGGGGCCGCGGGGGCCGGCGGGAGTACCGGGGGCGGGAGTACCGCGGGCGAGGCGGGCGTTATGTTTTCCGGGGACCTGCTGTTCGCGGGGTCGATCGGGCGGACGGATCTGCCGGGCGGCGACCATCGGGCGATGCTACGGAGCCTGGCGCGGGTCTGCCTGACACTGCCGGATGAGACCATCGTGCTGTCCGGGCACGGGCCGCAGACGACCATCGGCGCGGAGCGCCGCGGGAACCCGTTCCTGCACGGCATGAAACCAGCACCAAGGGGATTGTGACAACCATGAGCTTCCAGGCCCCGAAGGGGGTCAGCGAATACGTACCGCCGCGCAGCGCGCTGCTGCTGGCGGTGCGCGACGCGTTCGCCGAATCCGCCCGGCGCGCCGCCTATGGCTACGTCGAGCCGGCCGTGTTCGAGGACACCCAGCTGTTCGTCCGGGGTGTGGGCGAATCGACCGACGTGGTGTCCAAGGAGATGTACACGTTCGACGACCGGGGCGGCCGCAGCATCACGCTCCGCCCGGAGTTCACGGCGGGCGTGCTGCGCGGCGTCCTCGAACATGGGCTGCACCGGGGGCAGCTACCGGTCAAGGTGTGGACGGCAGGCCCGGTGTTCCGGTACGAGAACCCGCAGTCCGGCCGGTTCCGGCAGTTCTACCAGTTCGACCTGGAGGCACTGGGCACCGAGGACCCGGTCGTCGATGCCGAGACGATCGCCGTCGGCTGGGATGCCTACGCGGCGCTGGGGCTGACCCAGGTCAGGCTGCTGCTCAACTCGCTCGGGGACAAGGAATGCCGGCCGGTCTACCGGGCCGCGCTGCAGGACTTCCTGCGCGGGCTCGACCTCGACGACGAGACCCGGCAGCGCATCGAGATCAACCCGCTCCGGGTGCTGGACGACAGGCGGCCAGAGGTCAAGGCGCAACTGGAGCACGCGCCGGTGATGACCGACTACCTGTGCCCGGCCTGCGCCGCGCATCACGACCGGGTCCGCGAGCTCCTGAAGGACCTCGGGATCCCGTGGACCGACGCGCCGCGGCTGGTGCGCGGCCTCGACTACTACAACCGGACCACCTACGAGTTCGACCACCCGCTGCTCGGCGCGCAGTCCGGCATCGGCGGGGGCGGCCGGTACGACGGCCTGAGCGAGGACATCGGCGGGCCGCCGCTGCCCAGCATCGGGTTCGCGTCCGGGCTGGACCGGATCGTGCTGGCGATGGAGGCGGAGGGCATCGCGGCCCGCGAGTCTTCCGGCACGCAGGTGTTCGGCGTGCCGCTCGGCGAAGCCGCCCGGCGGACCATGCTGACGCTGGTGACGAGCCTGCGGCGGGCCGGCGTGGTGGCGGACATGGTGTTCGGCGACCGGGGGATGAAGGGCGCCATGAAGGCGGCGGACCGGTCGGGCGCCAAATACGCGGTGCTGATAGGTGACCGGGAAGAAGCACGGCAGTACGTTCTGATAAAAGATCTTGGAACTGGCGAGCAGGTGGAGATGCCCGGGGCCGACGCGGTGGCCTGGCTCAAGGAAAGGGTGACGGCACGATGATCCGCACGCATGAGGCGGGGACGCTGCGAGCGTCGCACGCGGGGGAGCGGGTCGTGCTGGCCGGCTGGGTGGCGCGGCGGCGCGACCACGGCGGCGTGGTGTTCCTCGACCTGCGGGACGCCAGCGGCATCGTGCAGGTCGTGGTGCG
>JAFARZ010000270.1 GCA_019245115.1 Streptosporangiaceae bacterium
ACGGTCCTGTTCCTGGCCGTTACCGCGGCCGGCGTCCACGGGACCCTCCTCGGTTATGTGCAGGCCGGCGCCGAGGCGTCCATGGTGGGCGGCGTCGCGGACTGGTTCGCGGTGACGGCCCTGTTCCGCCGTCCGCTGGGCCTGCCGATACCGCACACCGCGCTGATCGTCGAGCGTAAGGACCAGTTCGCCGCCACGCTGGGCCGGTTCGTTCAGGAGAACTTCCTCAACGGGGACGTCCTCGCCGAACGACTCGGCTCCGCTGGCCTCTCCGCACGCCTGGCCGCCTGGCTGGCCGACGAGGCCAACGCCGCCCGTTTCGCCGGTCACGCCGCGGACCTGGCCGTCAAGGTGGCCGAGGCTCTTCGCGATGAGGACGTCCAGCGCGTGCTCACCGCCGAACTGACCCGTGCCGTGGACGCGGTGGAGCTCGCGCCGCTGGCTGGGCGGGCTTTGCGGGCAATCATCGCCGAGGGCCACCACGCCGAGCTGTTCAACGCCATCGTGACCAGCGCGGACCGATATCTCGGCGATCACTCCGCGGAGCTTCGTCAGCTGTTCGAGGCCGAAGCGCCCCGGTGGGTGCCCGACGCGATGTACCGGCGCGTCTTCGACCGTCTGTACCAGCGCCTGCGCCAGCGGCTGGTAGCCATGGCCGCCGATCCCGACGACGAGACCCGTCATCAGTTCGATGCCTGGATCGCCGGTCTTCCCGAGCGTCTTGAGACGTCGCCGGAGCTGCGCGAGCGAGGTGAGCGCCTCAAGCGCGACGTTCTGGGTAGCGCCGGGTTGCGGGACTGGTCCTCGTCGCTGTGGCAGAAGGCCAAGGAGGCACTGCGGACCCAGGCGGCCGACCCCGATTCGGAGCTACGCCACCGGCTGGCTGAGGCGCTGGCGGCGGCCGGCCGGCGCCTTGGGTCAGACCGGCGCCTCGCCGACGGGCTCGAGCGCCTGATCGAGTCGGGCGCCAGGGCACTCGCCGCTCAGTTTCACGACGAGCTGGCCGACCTTGTCACCGGGACAATCGAGCGGTGGGATGCCGCCCAGACGTCGAGCCAGCTGGAACTCCTGCTGGGGCACGATCTGCAGTACATCCGGATCAACGGCACGGTGGTGGGGGCCGGCGTGGGACTGGCCCTGCACGCCATCGTCCTCGCGCTGGCCTGACGGCGGTCGTCGGCCTGGCCTGACGAAAATCTTGACCGTTCTTTGCGGACATCCATATGGCATCCCTCGTCACTTCTATAGAGTTTGACCGCGCTACGTATCGGGCGAATTTTCCAGGGGCTGAAGATAATGCTGAGATTCCGTCGTACGGTTGTGGCCTCCGCGGTCCTGGGCACGCTGACGGCGGGCGCCCTCACGGCGAGCGTGCTGACGGTGGCCGCGAACGCCGGAAGCGCCGCCCCCGCGGCCTCTGGCGTTGACTGCCACGTTGCCGCGACCGCCAGGCCTTCCTGTTACCTGGCGGAGGCGGTGCGGATGCCGCTGTCCGCGTCGGTTTCGGTAACGTCCCAGCCCGCGCAGAACGCGACGGTTTCGTGGACCGTGGGCTGCCAGCGCAATGGCAACGCGACGTCCACGACCGGGACCGCCACCGCGATGACCCCGTTCCAGGCGAAGATGTCGATCCCTCGCGGCAACGCGGCTGACTGCACGCTGACGGCCAGCGTGACCGCCAACGGGTCAGCCAGTATGTCAGCGGGATTCACGTACTCGCTGGGGCGACCGTGGATGATCGCCATTCCGCAGGGAGCGAACTATTCCGGCCAGCCCATCTACGCGCTCAGGTGCGTGACTGATCCCGGCAACAACCCCGCGCTCCGGGCCCCGGTGGTGATCCGGGGATGCGAGGTCCTTTACTCACAGGCGTGGACCTTCAGCAACGGCGAGCTGATCCACGGCCGCTACTGCCTGACTGACAAGGGCAACGGAGGAGCCGGCAGCAAGATCATCCTCTACACCTGCACGCACGCGGCCGATCAGATCTGGACGTACCGGCCACTGGGACCGAGCGCTCCGGAGGGCGAGTTCGTGCTGAAGTCCCACAGCGGCAGGCTGTGCCTCAATGACCCGAGGACGTCGGTTGCCTACGGCACTCAGCTGATCGTCTCCGCATGCAGTGGCGGCAACAGCGAGCGCTGGTATACGGGCTGACGCCGGTGCGGGAGCAGGCGGGCTGGTCCGGGTAACCACCGCCGTTCGCGGTAAAAGGCTCTTTCAGCGAAGGATCGCGGTACCGAACGGCCCGAGGGCGACGCCGCTGACCGTCGCGCCGTCGGCCGCATTGACCATCGGTGACGGCAGCCTGATCTCCGCGGCCTGCGCCGCGTGGTTGAGCAGGATCAGGTAGGGCCCCCGCCTCGCGGCCTGTACTCCGTGCGGCAGGCCGCCCAGGGCGGGCCGCACGTCCGCCGCGGCGAGCGCCGGATCGAGGACTGCCGCCATGGTTGCCGCGTCCGGCCGCGTCGCCAGGTACCAGGCCGTTCCCGAGCCGAAGGCATGCCGTGTCACGGCCGGTTCACCGGCGAGGTCGCCGCCGGAAAACGTTCCGATGGCGGTGGCTCCGCGCAGGATCACCCGCTCGGACCACATCGTTCCCGTTCCGCTGGGCGCCAGCGTGACGTGCGCTCCCTCCGGTAGCGGAACGTGCTCCTCCACCGTGACGCCCAGGACCGGCGCGAGCGGGCCGAGATAGCCGCCGAGGTGGATCCGGTCGCATTCGTCGACGATCCCGGTGAGGAACGTGACAACTAGTTGCCCGCCCGCCCGGGTCCAGTCGGCCAGCCGGGACGCGGTCGCCGCCCGCAGCAGGTACAGGCTGGGGACCACGACGACCTTGTATCGCGACAGATCGGCATCGGGATGCACCACGTCCACGCCGATGCCGCGCTCGAACAGCGGCGCGTAGCAGCTCATCAGCGCGTCCGGCTGACTGGTCAGCGCGGACGGGCGTGAGTCGAGTTCCGACGCCCACCAGCTTTCCCAGTCGAGCAGCAGCGACACTTCGTTGGAGATCCGCGTCCCGGCCAGCCCCGGCACCGCGGCCAGCTCCGCGCCGAGCGCCTTGACCTCGGTGAAGATGCGGCTGTCCGGGCCGGCGTGCGGAACCATCCCGGAGTGGAACTTCTCCGCCCCGCCGCGGGACTGCCGCCACTGGAAGTACAGCACCGCGTCGGCGCCGTGCGCGACCGCCTGCAGGCTGGTCACACGCAGCTGGCCGGGCCGCTGCGGCACGTTGACCTGGCGCCAGTTGACCGCGGACGTCGGATGCTCCATCAGCAGCCACGGCTGGCCGCCCCGCGCGGAGCGAATGATGTCGTAGGTCAGCCCGGCCCACAGGTACGAGCGCGGGTCAGCGGGATCGGGATAACAGTCCACCGCCGCGATGTCGGTGTGTGGTGACCATTTGTGCACATCTACCGGTTTCAGCAGGCTAAGGAAATTCGTAGTAACGCGAACGGCTGGGGTGATACGTCGCAGGATCGCCGCTTCTGCCTGGTAGCAGGCGAGCATCGCGTCGTTGCTGAACCGGGCGAAGTCAAGCTGCTGGGCCGGGTTGGGGTAAGTGGCCGCTACCCGGGGCGGCAGGACCTCCTCGAAGTCGGTGTAACGCTGCGACCAGAAGGCGGTTGACCAGGCGTCATTCAGTGCCTCGACGTCGCCATACCGGTCGCGCAGCCAGCCGCGGAACGCCCCGGCGGATTCGTCGTCGTAGGAAGCGGAGACATGGCAGCCGAACTCGTTCCCGATGTGCCACATGGCCAGCGCGGGATGATCCGCGTACCGGGTGGCGAGCCGCTCCACCAGTTCCGCCGCGTACCGCCGGTAGACATGGCTGCTCGGCGAGAAGTGCTGCCGCCCGCCGGGCGACAGGACGGTGCCGTCCTGTCGCACCGGCAGGATCTCCGGATGCAGCCGGGTCAGCCACGGCGGCGGGGACGCGGTCATCGTGGCCAGGTCGGCTGCGACGCCGCTGTCCGCGAGCAGGTCCATCACCCGGTCGAGCCAGCCGAACCGGAAGTCATCCGGCCCGGCCTGCACCTGCGCCCAGGAAAACACGCCGACGGTGACCAGGGTGACCCCGGCCTCCTTCATCAGCGCCATGTCCTCGGCCCAGATCTCTTCCGGCCACTGCTCGGGGTTGTAGTCCCCGCCGAACGCGATCATCTGGTCAGGACCCCGTCTTCACGGTGAAGCCGTTGGACTGCCCGTAGCTGGCGATCCGCTGCTGCCAGGCCGTGAGGCCCGGGGACAGGTTCGTTCCAGCGGTGATGTTCTGGCCGAGGGTGTCGACGTACACGGAGTTCGCGTAGACCTGGAACGGCAGGTACTGCCAGCCGGCGGGGACCTCGCTCGCGGACGCGGCGAGGACCTTGTTGGCCTGCTGCCCGCCGAGGACCTTCACCGACGCGTTCAGGAAGCCCGAGTTGGAAAGCAGCGATGTGGTGGCCGGAAACAACCCCAGGTTGGCCAGGTCCTGCGTGCCCTGCGGGGAGGAGTTGAGCCAGTTGGCGAACTCGGCGGCCTGCGCCTTGTGCTGCGAGGTCGCCATCACCGCGTCGGAGGAGCCCCCGTTGTTCGCGGTGACGCTGGCGCCCGCGGTCCACTGCGGCATCGGCACGACCTTCCAGTCACCGTCGGTCTGCGGGATGTTGGCCGCTATCGGCGCCGGCGCCCAGGCACCGGTGATCCAGGTGGCGTACTTCCCGGCCGCCATGGCCGACCACCAGGCCGTGGTCCATCCCGCGTCGGTCGCGAGGAGCTTCTTGGACAGCAAGCCCGACCAGAGGCTGGCCCACTGCTGGACGCCGGACTGGGACAGGTTCAAGGTGACGTTGGAGGTGCCGGCCGTCTGGAACGGTTTCGCACCGGCCTGCCACATCAGGCTGGTCGCGGTGCCGGGGTCGGTCGGGTCCATGTTGGCGATGTAGGTCTTCGGCAGCTTGCTGTGGATGATCACCGCGTCGGACGCGAACTGCGCCCAGGTCGCCGGCGGCTGTAGCCCCGCCTTCTGGAACAGGTCCGCCCGGTAGAACATCGCCATCGGGCCGGTGTCCTGCGGGAACCCGTAAACGCCGCCGTTGATCGTCACGCCCGCCCAGGCTGAGGGGGCATACAGGGACTTCAGGGACTGAGCGCCATAGCTGTTCAGGTTCACGACCTGGCTGGACAACGCGAACTGCGGCAGCGCGAAGTACTCGATCTGCGCCACGTCCGGGCCGCCCTTGCCCGCCTTGTCGGCGGTCTCCAGCTTGGTGTACTCGTTCGCGGACGTTCCGGCGTTGACCACGTTGACCTTGATGCCGGGGTGGGACTTGGTGAACTCGGCGGCGAGTTGCTGAGTGGAAGAGGTGTCCAGCCAGGTCCAGAACGTGATGGTGACCGGACCTGACGAGGTGCTCGTGTTAGATGTGCTACCTGAAGAACCGCAAGCGGCCAGAGTGAGGACGGCTGCCGCCGCGGCGAAATATCCGAATCTGCGCCGCATCCCGGGTTTCCTTTCGAGGGTTTCTGGGGGAATTACTGCTTGACGCTGCCGGCGGCGAGGCCCGATTGCCAGAACCGCTGGAGGAAGAGGAAGCACACGATGAGCGGAATGATCGCCAGCATGCTTCCGGTGATGATGAGCGGATAGAACGACGTCGATCCGGCGCCGGTGGCGCCGGTGGCCGATGAGTTCCACTGCGCGAGCCCGACCGTGAGCGGGTACCAGCGCGGGTTGCTGAGGACGATCAGCGGCAGGAAGTAGTTGTTCCACGTCGCGACCAGCGCGAACAGCAGCACGGTGACGAACCCGGGTGCGAGCAGCCGCAGCGAGATCGTGCGGAACACCCGGAACTCCCCGGCGCCGTCGATGCGCGCCGCTTCCAGCAGCGAGTCCGGGATGGCCCCGATGGCGTAGATCCGCATCAGGTACAGCCCGAACGGGCTGGCCAGCGAGGGGATGATCACCGCCCACGGCGTGTTGATCAGGTTCAGCTTGGCGAACAGCAGGTACGTCGGCACGGCCAGCGCGGTGCCGGGCACGCTGATCGCGCCGAGCACGATCGCGAACAACGCCGTCCGGCCGCGGAAGCTGTACTTGGCCAGCGCGTAGCCGCCCGCCGTCGCGATCACCGCCGCGCCGCCGGCCCCGACCACCGCGTACAGCACGGTGTTCGCGAACCAGCGCAGGTAGATGCCGCCGTTGACGGTGAGCACGTCGTGGATGTTGGTCCACAGCCGGAAGCCGTGCCCGAAGCTGAGCCCGAAGCTGCTGAACAACGACTGGGTGTCCTTGGTGCTGTTGATCAGCAGCCAGGCCAGCGGGAGCAGGGTGTAGATGAGCATCAGCGCCATCGCGGCCGTGAGGGCCGAGCTTTTTTTGCGGCTTTTGCCGTGCTTCACGTGGGGCGCTTCGCGTCGCGTCACAGCAGCCGCTCCCTTCGCGCGGTCCAGATCTGCACGGCGTAGGCGAGCACCACCGTGACGAGGCCGGTCACCACCGCGATCGCGGCGGCGTAGTTGTACTCCTGGCCGTTGAAGGCGAGGTTGTAGGCGTAGTAGTTCGGCGTGTAGTTCGTGGTGATCACGGCCGGGGCCAGCGCGGACATGATGGCTGGCTCGGTGAAGAGCTGGAAGCTGCCGATGATGCTGAACGTGGTGGCCAGCAGCAGCGCCCGGCGCAGCGCTGGGAGCTTGACCGACCAGGCCTTGCGGAACTCCCCGGCTCCGTCCACCGCCGCGGCTTCGTACAGCTCGGTCGGCACCGCGCGCAGCGCGGCGTACAGGATCAGCATGTTGTAGCCGGTGAACTCCCACGTCACCACGTTGCCGAGGGTGGCCAGCATCCAGCCCTTGCCGAGAAGGTTGGGCAGGTGGACGCCGAGGTCGTGCCCGATCGCGCCGACCAGGCCGAACTGCCCGCCGGTCAGGTAGCCCCACATGATCGCGCCGACCACGGCGGGTACCGCGTAAGGGATGAAGACCCCGATACGGAAGATCTTCGCGGCTTTGAGCCGGCCCGAGTCGATGGCCAGCGCCGTGAGCAGCGCGAGCAACAGCATCACCGGCACCTGGACGAGCATGAAGATCATGACGCGCAGCAGGCCTGCTTTGAACAGGTTGTCGCCGATCGCCCTGGTGTAGTTCGCGAAACCGGCGAACACGGTGCCGCCGAACAGCCTGTCCTGGAACAGGCTCAGGTAGATCGCGTACGCCAGCGGCGCGACGATCGCGATCGCGAACACGATCAGGAACGGAGCGAAGAACGCGTACCCCACCCGGTTGTGCCGGGTCACTCCCTGCCCGCGACTTCGCCCCCCGGCCGCGCGTGCCCTGGTGGCGCGGGCCGCCGTGGCGCCGTCATGGGTACCGTCGGTGGCGGCGGTGGCGGCGGTGGCGGCGGTGGCGTTGGCCGCGTTGGCGCGGGCGTCGGCGGCGTTGGCGGCGGTGGCGTCGGCCGCGTTGGCGCGGGCGTCGGCGGCGTTGGCGCGTCCTGGGGTGGCGCGGGCTGCGGCACCTGCCGCGTTGGCGGTGGTGGTGGCGTCGGCGTCGGTGGCGGTGGCGGCGTTGGCGCGTCGTGGGGTGGCGCGTTCCGCGGCGGCACCTGCCGCGTTGGCGCGTTCCGCGGCGGCCCGCGATCCGGCTTGGTCCTGTCGGGCTTGGTCCTGTCGGGCTTGGCGCTGTCCGGTTTCGTGCTGTCCGGTTTCGTGCTGTCCGGCTTGGCCCTGTCTGGTCGCTCCCCGGGCGCGCCATGGCGCCCGCAGTCGGCTCCCGACCGTCACGTGCGCCTCCCTTCGGCCGCCACCGCTCCCGATCGGCGGATGTTAGCGCTAACATATCCGTGGCCGAGATTCTTATTTCCAGAGCGCGGAGCGTCAAGAGTGTGTTACCGAACTGTTTCCAAACAGGGAGATATTATGACGATTTATCCGATAAATCCGATATCTGTTCCCGCTTGATCGAGCCTCGATGATGTTTGCGCAAACATCGACGTCACATGGCCCTACCCAGTGCCCCAGTGCCCCAGTGCCCCAGTGCCCCAGTGCACCAGGGCCCCAGTGCCCCTGCCCCGGTGCCAGTGCTCAGTGCCCGGTGCCCCCGCGCCCGGCACACGCCCAAGCGCCCGTTCGGAGAGCGGGGCCCTAGCGGTATCAATGGCGCCATCGGTGTCGCTGGAACCGGACAAATCCCCCGCCCAACGCGATGAATGGCGCCATCGTCGCCCGGGGGCGGGTTGATCCGGCCAAGTTGGGGTTCCCGAACAGGCTGTCAGGAGCACGGCTCGCGCCGGCCTCCGGCCTGTCCTGGAACTACGACGGAGCTGGGTTCGGCCTCCGACATGTCACCCGCTACAACCAATGCCGGTGAATTAAGCCCGCCTGGCCAGCCGCCACTGGCCCCGCGATGCCACGGCTGGCGCGGTGGATTTACGCTTCGTGGTGACTTTGTAGTACTGGAGTCCTACTAATCAACCACAAGGCGTAAAACCACCGCACGAACTTGCGGATTCATGTCCGGCAAATCCGGATATGGGCGGTGCGGGGAGCGGCCGGTGGCGGCCAGCACGGCCCAATCCGGCTCCGACGAGCCGTTAAGTTACCGGCATTGCCCGCTACAACCGGCATGTCACCCGGTAGTGCTGGACAAAGGCCACATTTCAGTGCGGGAAACCGTCGTAGTGGGTGACAAGCCAACTCGTCTCGCAGGGAAGGTCGCGCGCGGGGCGAAGATCGCGGGCCATCTTCCGGTCAGTGAGTCAGAACGGGTGACATGTCGAACACGGCATCGTGTTGCCTAGGCCATGGGATCGCGTTGCGGTCCCGGGGCGCTGGGCCAACCCCGTGGTTGTCACAACCATGGGCACCAGACCCCTTGAATGTGACGATCAAGGGGTTGCGAGAGCGCGGACTATGGACGAATAGCGGTCCAGCCCACTTAGCATCGCGATTAGCAGCGGGGAAAGGACAGGCCGATGACGCAGAGGCAGGCGCCGTCGCAGATGGAGCAGAGGCAGGCGCTGTCGCGGAAGGAGCAGGCGTCGCGGAAGGAGTCGAGGCAGGCACCGTCGCAGAAGGACCACAGGCAGGCGCCGTTGGCAAAGGACCACAGGCAGGCGCCGTCGCAGAAGGACGTGGCTGAACTCGCCGGCGTCTCCAGTCAGACCGTGTCCCGGGTCGTCAACAACCGGACCAACGTCGACGCGCAGACCCGCGAACGGGTGCTGACCGCGATGCGGGTCCTGGGGTACTGGACCAACGGGGCGGCGCGGACCCTCGCGACCGGGCAGTCCCGTGCGTTCGGCTTGATCAGTTTTGACCTGAGCGCTCACGGTAACGCCCGCACGATCGAGGCCATCGCCGCGGCCGCACAGGAGGCGGAGTATTCGGTCAATATCGTCGGGATCAGCGCGGCCACCGAGGAGGCGGTACAGCGCGCCTACGCCCGGCTGACGAGCCAGGCGGTCGATGGCGTGGTGCTGATCGAGGCGCGGATACTCGATACCGCCACCGTCCACCTGCCGACAAGCGTGCCCGTCGTCATCGCCGACGGAGACCCAGGACGGAACTTTCCAGCGGTCGACACAAACCAGGCGGCGGGAGCCCGCGACGCGACCCAGCATCTCCTTGACCTCGGCCACCGGACCGTCTGGCACGTCGCCGGTCCCCGGGATTCGCACGCGGCCCTGCGCCGCGCCGCCGCCTGGCATGCCACCTTGAAGGAACATCGCCGGATGATCCCGCCGCTGCTGTACGGGGACTGGTCCGCGGAATCAGGGCTGGCCGCCGGCCGGACGCTCGCCGAGCGGGACGATGTCACCGCGATCTTCGCGGCGAACGATCACATGGCGCTTGGCATCATCCGCGCGCTGCGCGAAGCCGGCCACGCCATTCCCGGCGACGTGTCGATCGTGGGCTTCGACGACGTGCGCGAGGCATCCTGTTTCCTTCCGCCGCTGACCACAATCCACCAGGACTTCGAGGCGGTTGGAAGGCGATGCGTCGAACTGCTGCTCGACCAGGTCACGCGCCGCGGCGAGATGCCGGGCGGTACTATCGCCAGCATCTCGCCGCGCCTGGTGGAGCGAGCCAGCACCGCACCGCCACGCGGGCACTGACCTTGAGACGCAGACGGCCCCGGCTGTCCGGGCTATGCGACCGGACGGCCGGGGCCAGAGCTGGTAAGCCGAAGTTAGCGGACCGCTCTCATCTCATGCCTGCCGTTCGTCGCCCGATCCGGCACGGCCGCACGGTCGGCGTGCCCGGGCCACCAGGCGCGATGCCCGATCAGCGCGGTGATGCTGGGCGAGAAGAACATCGCCATCACGAACGCGGCCAGCGCGATCCCGCACGACACGGCGAACCCTACCTGGGACAGGATCGTGTTCCCGGCCAGCATCAGCGAGGCGAACGTGCCGGCCAGAATCAGCCCGGCCGCGCCGATGGTCGGCCCGGTGTGCCGCAGCGCCATCGCGGCGGCCTGCCGCGGGTCCTTGCCTTCCCTGGCCTCCTCGCGCAGCCGGGCGATCATCAAGATGTTGTAGTCGGTGCCCAGCGCCACTACGAACAGGTACATGTAGATGGGCAGCAGGAACACCAGGCCGGCCTGGCCGCGTGCCACCTGGAACACCAGCACGCTGGCCCCCAGCGTCGCGGCGAAGCCGAGCCCCACCGAGACCAGCAGGTACCACGGCGCGACCGCGCTGCGCAGCAGCAGCCCGAGGATCAGCAAGATGATGACCGCCGCGACGGGGAACACGACCGCGTAATCGTGGTTGACCGCGCGCTGGATGTCCGCGAACACCGCCGTCGTGCCGCCGACCAGCGCGTAGGTGCCCGGTGGCGCCGAGGCGTGCGCGCCGGGCATGATCGAGCTCTTCATCACGCCCACCGCCTGCGTGGACGACGGGTCATAGCTCAGCGTCACCCGGTAGTCGGCGGTCGCCCCGTCGGCGCTGACCGCTGGCGCGGCGACCGAGCCGACGCCGTGCAGCGTCTCCAGCTGACTGCGGTAGCCCGTGAGCTGGGCCGGCGACAGCGACCCGGACGATGAGTGCAGGAGCACGTCGGTCGGGTCGGTCGCTCCCGGCGGCAGGCCCTTCTCCAGGGTGACCAGAGCCCGCTGTGATTCGGCGCTGGCCGGGATGCCGGCCGAGGACAGGTCGAACGTCGGCTTGAAGCCGAAGGCACCGATCGCCAGCGCCACCAGGACCAGGCCCGACACGCCTGCGAACAGGGCCGGCCGGCGGCCGAGCGCGCCGCCGATCGCGCCGAACCGGGCCGTTGACGGCTCCCGCTTCCACGACCTGGACGGCCAGAACACCTTCGGGCCGAGCAGCGAGACCACCGCGGGAACCAGGGTGAGGCCGGCGACCAGCGTGACGGTGACCGCGATGGCCAGCGCCGGCCCCAGCGACCGCAGCACGCTCACCGTGGACAGGACCAGCGCGAGGAAGGCGAAGATCACCACGCCCGCGGCCGAGGAGATCACCTCGCCCACGCGGGTGACCGCGCTCACCATGGCCTGCTTGCGGTCCTCGCCGCGGCGTAGCCGTTCCCGGTAGCGGAACATCAGGAACAAGATGTAGTCGGTCCCGATGCCGAACAGCACGACGATGAGGATCGTCGAGATCGAATTGTCGGTGTTGAGATGGAAAGCCTGGTTGACGTCGGAGATCAGGCCGGTGGCGACCTGCGAGACGAGTGCGATGACGATCAGCGGCAGCAGCGCGATGATCGGGCTGCGGAAGATGATCAGCAGCAGTATCAGGATGAGGGCCAGCGTCGCGAGCAGGACGATCTGATCGGCCCGGTTGAATGACTGCTGGCTGTCGAGGTTCTGCGCCGCCTGCCCGGTCACCCCCGCGGCCAGGCCGGTCCCGGCGACCAGCGGCTTTATGTCCGCCCGCAGTGCCTTGACCGCGTCGCCTGAGGCGTTGCCCGAGCCGTTGAGCACGTCGTTCGGCATGGCGACCATCGCGGTCTGCACCAGGTGGTTCGGCGACGCCGGCCCGGCCGTGACGCTGACGATGTTGCGGATGTGCCTGGCGTTGAGGTTCTCCGCGATCGCCGTGACCTTCGCCGAGTCGGCGCCGGTCAGCTTTCCGCCGTCGGCGCGGGAGAACACGATGATGGCCGCCGCGCTGGTCACGTGGCCGCTGCTCGGGAACGCCTTGTCCTGCAGGTCCATCGCCCGGATCGACTCGTAGTTCTTCGGCAGGAAGCTGCTCTCGTTCGTGGTCGTCGGGAGGCCCGGCGAGGTCGCGATCACCGCGACAGCCGCGACCACCCATAGTGTGATCACCCGCCATGGGTGCCGGACGACCGCGCGCCCGAGCCAGGCGAACAGGCCGCGATCGGCCGGATAAGCGCTTCTGTCGTTCACCGTGTCCCCTTCGGATCTCTTCACGGGCCGCCCGGATACCCCGCCGCGCGGCAGACGACCTCACGCTACGGACAGCCCGCCGAGACCTCCATCAGGTATTTCCCCGAATAAACCCGCACCCGACCCCTACCGCGGGTATAGGGGTTGTCCCTACCCCCGGTACAGTTCCCGTACCCGGGTCCACCCCGCCAGTCCGAGCACCACGACCGCGGCAAGTTCGAGCGCGGCGGTGACCGCCAGGCCGGCTCCAAGCGCGGTGAGGGTGCCGAAGGCCAGTCCGGCGACGATAGCGGCGGCCAGGAACGAGGCAGCCAGCAGGGCCAGCCCGGCGAGTACGCCGGGCACTGGCCGGGTGCGCAGGTATCCGCGTTCCCGCGCGGCCATGAGCGACCATGCCAGCACCGCCACCCCGCCTGCTTCGAGGATGCCAGCCGCGATCCCGGGGCCGCGGCTCCCAGCGGCGGAGGTGAAACCGTACCCGATGGCGAGAACGAACAACCCGGCGGCGGCCGCCAGCCACAGCTGAGCCTGCTGGTGCGGGGCGTTCGGCTGCTGCGATGCTTGTTCGGCCAGGGAGGCACGCGCCGCCCGGCTGAGAACCAGCAGCGCCCACATCCCGACGCCCACCGCGCCTATCACGGCCGCCGCTGGGTTCGACCCGTTCGAGGCGGCGCTCGCGAGCATCCCGATCGTGATCATCAGGGTGCCCAGTGCCGCGGCGGCGATCTCCAGCGCCCCGGTCCATTCCCGGGCCAGTACCAGTTCCCACCCGGCGGTACAGACCGCGGCCAGCGCCGTGGCCGCGGCGAGGAACTGCAGCCAGCGCGCGGCCTGGGCCAGATCGCTCGACGCGCCGAGGCTCGACGGAGTCAACGTCGCATCGGCTGCCATCAGGAACGCGGTCCCGAGCACGAACACAACCGCGGCTACCACGACCAGCGCCGCCGACTTCAGCGACCTTACGATCTGCTCCATAGCGGCTTCCTCAGCCGGAAACTCACGAGGGGTGCGCTTGCAGGACTGTGACGACGTTACTCGCTACCATCGCACCGGGCCGGTTAACCCCGATGCCGGTAATCTCCGCGTAATCGGCCTCCCAGCACAGCTCGGGGGCGCGCCCGGAGTGCCTGCCGGGTACCGTCATGATGTGGGGTCTGGCGGAGATACCCGATGACGCACGGCGGCACGTCCGGGCACGATGTCCTGCTGGCCACCAAGCTGCACGTGCCCGCGCTGCGGGCGCTCGCGCTGGCCGCCCAGGGCGAACACGCCAGCGCCCTCGGCGCGCTGACCGAGGCACTCACGCTCGCTGGCCGGCACGGCTATGTCCGGGTCTTCGCCGACGAGGGCGCGCCGATGCACGCCCTGCTCTGCGAGCTGTCCGCCCCCCGGCCGGGCCAGTCCGCGGACCGCGGCATCGATGCCGGCTATCTGGCCTCGGTCCTCCGCGCCTGCGACCCAGCGCCCCGCGGCCTGGGCGACCCAGCGCCACGCCGCCGGGGTGACCCGGCGCCACGCCGCCGGGCCTGGCCGAGCCGCTGACCGACCGCGAGATGGAGGTGCTGCGGCTCATCGCGGCGGGCAGGTCAAACCAGCGCATCGCTCACGACCTCGTCGTGGCGCTCGACACGGTCAAGAAGCATGTGTCCCATGTCCTGGGCAAGCTCGGCGCCGCCAATCGCACCGAGGCCGCCGCGCGGGCCCGGCAGCTCGGCCTCATCCCATGATCATGCCAGGGAACAGGCACGTTTAGCTCGGCAATGCGTGGACAGCGGGCAGGTAGAGGCAACGGCTTTTGAGGATGGAGGCCCCGATGCCCGACATCTTTGATGTCCTCACCGAGGATCATGAGGAAGTGAAAGACCTGCTGGCCAAGCTCGAGAAGCGGCCCAGGCGTGGCGCCAGCGGTGATCAGATGGCCAAGCGCAAGAAGATGGTCGAACAGCTGATCATCGAGGAATCCAAGCACGAAGCCCTGGAAGAAATGCACTTCTGGCCGGTCGTGCGCGACAAGCTGACTGACGGTGACAAGCTCGCCGATAAAGCCACCGAGCAGGAGCAGGAGGCCAAGGAGGTGCTGGCCAAGCTCGACAAGCTGGACAGCGGCGCCTCCCAGTTCGAGAAGCTCCTTGCCGAGTTCGTCGAATCCGGACGGGAGCATATCCAGTTCGAGGAGACCCAGGTCTGGCCGAACCTGCGGAAGGCGCTGACCAAGAAGGAGGCCACTGAGATCGGCAAGAGGTTCCGGGACGGCAAGAAGAAGGCGCCGACCCGGCCCCACCCGAGCACGCCGCCCCGCCCCGAGATGCTGAAGGCCACCGGGCCGGCCGCGGCGGCGGTAGATAAGGCGCGCGACGCGGCGACCGGCAGGGGCAGCGGCAACGGGGCCGGGACGACCGGCCAGACCAAGGCGGAACTCTACAAGCAGGCGCGCGAGCTGGGCATCGAGGGGCGCTCATCGATGAACAAGGAGGAACTTGGCCGCCGCGTCGCCGCCGCGCAGCGCAAGCGGAAATAGCCCCGTGTCCCGCCAGCCGGCAGCCGCCAGCCGGCAGCCGCCCGCCGGCAGTCGCTAGCCGGAGGTTTCGTTCAGTCGGCGAGCGGCTGACCGGCCGAGCGCGGTGAGCTTGTCGAAGAGCTTGGTGCTGATCGCTGGACGGAGATCCCTTCCCCGGGTGAGCGGCGCATCTTCATCGGCGGGGTCCGGGAGCACGAAGGACATCGCGTGCAGCAGCCTGACGGTCAGCCCGGGGAACAGGTCCGCGCCGCGGGCCGCGACCTGCGCGGCGGGAGTCAGGATGACTTCCGCCTGGCGAGTGCGCATCGCCGATACGATCCGGCGGGCGGCCCGGCTCGCGTCCATCGACACCGGCGGGAGGCTCGCGCCCAGTGCGAACCAGGTGAACTCCTTTTCGCGCTGTCCTCTGAACAGTGCCTGCATGTGCGAGCCGGTGCGCATGAGGCCCGGCACGGCTGTGGTGACTGTTACCGGTCCCGCTCCCAGTTCGGCCCGCAGGCCCTCGGACAGCGCCACCGCGGCGAACTTGGCCATCGAGTAGGGCAGCAGGTGGGGCACGCTGATCTTGCCGCCGACCGACGTCACGTTGACGATCCGGCCATGTCCCTGCTCGCGCATCACCGGCAAGGCGGCCAGCACGATGCGTGCGGGCCCCAGCGCCATCGTGTTCATCGCCGACTCGTAGTCGCTGGCGCGGCTGTTGTCCACCGGCGTCACCTGGATAACGCCGGCGTTGTTGACGACGATATCGAGGCGGCCGTAGCTGGCGATCGCCGTGTCGACGAGCGCTCGCGGAGCGGCGCCGTCGCCGACATCACACGCTACGACGGTGACTTCGGCACCCTCGGCCCGCACCGATTCGGCGGCCCGGTTCAGCTCGGCCTGGTCCCGGGCGCAGATGACCAGCCGGCACGAATGCCGGCTGAGTTCCCGGGCCAGTTCCAGGCCGAGGCCGCGGGAGGCCCCGGTCACCACGGCCACCTCACCGGCGATGTCGTCTGGCCTGAACACGGAAGTTCTCATGACGGGACCTCAGCTGCGGAGTTCGGGTAGTACGTGCTCGCCGTACATGCGCAGCGTTCCCATCGGGTCGGCGGCGGAGACGTTCATCACCACGACGGCTGTGGCGCCCATGGCCCGCATCGTTTTGAGCCGTCGCACGTGGGTGGCCGCGTCGGCGGACAAGATGGCCATCATCTTGTACTTGCGGTCGGGGATCCCCTCGCCGATTTCGCCGACCTGCGCCGGGTCGCTGATGTCTTCGGCGTAGCTTTCGTCGGCCAGCGTGGCCTTCCACTCGCGGGAGGACTCCAGGGCGAGGTCGTCGTCCTCGGCGGCCGCCGCGATGCCCTGCAGGATGATCTCGCCCGGCTCACGGCCGGCCTCCTGGCACGCCCGCCGGTAGGCGGCGATGACCCGAGGTGCCTTCACCGGGTGGGCCAGGGTCCATACACCATCGGCGAGCCGGCCGGCGATCGCGGCCGCCTGAGGACCAAATGCCGACATGTACACCGGTACCCGGCGTGGCGGCACGTCATACAGGCGGGCATCGGTGGCGCTAAAGAACCGTCCCTGACGGTTGACGGTCTCACCGTCCAGCAGCCCGGTGATGATCGACAGCGCTTCTTCGGTCCGGGCCAGCTGCTCGGCCGGCGACGGCCACCGCAGCCCGGCGGGAACCTCGTTCATCGCCTCGCCGGAGCCGACGGCCAGAAACGCCCGCCCCGGGTTCATCAGCTCCAGCGTGGCGGCCTGCTGGGCCATCACCACCGGGTTGTAGCGGTGCGCGATCGCGCTCACCGCGGGCCCGATCGACACGGCGGACGTGGCCTCCGCGGCCGCTCCGAGCCATACCCAGGCATTGGCGCAGTGGGCGGGGGGTCCTTTGGCCGGCTCCCACCACGGCGCCAGATGATCGCTGCAGCAGACGATGTCGAAACCGGCATTCTCCGCCGCGACGGCCTGATCGAGGAGTTCTCGCGGACCGAACCGCTCGTGCCCGAGAGCCACGCCGTAGGCCACGTCGCCTGGCTGGCGCTGACGCGCCCACATGACGGCTTTTACTGATTCCACAATGCCCATGGCAGCGCCGCTACCCCGGCCCGTCCGTGTCTAACTTGGCGTGCAGCTGCTGGTGGGATCGTGACAGCGGCCGGCCGGCGAGCCGGGCGGTGACGCCGGCGTTGAAGTTGGGGCATTGCGTGTAGTCCTCGCGGGGCAGCGCAGGCCGTGCTCGATGGCCTCGCGGGCGGCCTGCGCCCTGGCGATCTGCTTCACGCGGATGAGAACCGAAACCCTCCCCCTCCGCCCGCCAGTAGCCTGCGTCCTGGGAGAGGAACCACCGCCGTTCATTTTAAAAGGGCCTTTTAACGAACGGGCGGTGGTGCTTGCTTGCCGATCGCCCATGGCAAAATCGGCTACGTGCAGATCGGGATGCTTGGACCCTTCGAGGTTCGCATGGACGACGGCACCTTCGCCGAAGTGCCGGGCGCCCGGTTGCGCGGATTGCTGATCGCCCTGGCGCTCGAACCAGGCCACGTGCTCCCGCAGGCGACGCTCGTCGACTGGATCTGGGGTGAGCGTCCGCCGTCCGGCGCGGCGAATGCCTTGCAGCGCCTGGTTTCCCGGCTGCGGAAGGCGTTGCCGGACGGGCTGATCGAGGGTCAGCCGGGCGGGTACCGGCTGATGGTGGACCCTGGCACTGTCGACGCCGTGCGGTTCGAACGCATCACCGGCCAGGCCCGCACTGACGAGGTCTCGCAGCGGGTACGGCTGCTGCGCGAGGCACTCGGGTTGTGGCGCGGTGCGGCCATGCAGGACGTCGATCTGCCGGACAGCCCGGCGTTTGACGCGGCGGTCACCCGGCTCGAAGGGCTGCGCCTGACCGCCATGGAGGACCGGTTCGACGCGGAGGTCAGCCTCGGCCACGGTGCGAAGCTGGTGACGGAACTGACCGACCTGGTGGCCGCGCATCCGATGCGGGAACGCCTTGCCGCCGCGCTGATGCGTGCGCTCGTCGCGGCCGGCCGCAACGCCGAGGCGCTGCTCGCGTATCAGCGCACGAGAGAAGCCCTGGCCGACGCGCTGGGCGTCGACCCCTCACCCGAGTTGTCCGCATTGCACGTCGCGCTGCTCCGGGGCGAGCTCGGACAGCGGGACGACTCTGCCGGTCAGGCCGGCAAGACCAACTTGCGGGCCGAGCTGACCAGCTTCGTCGGCAGGGAAGCCGATGTCGCCGCGGTCGGTGAACTCATCTCCGGACACCGGCTCACCACCCTGATCGGGCCGGGCGGCGCCGGGAAGACCAGGCTGGCCACGGAAACCGCGCGGACGCTGCTCGGCGACCTGCCGGACGGGGCCTGGCTGGTGGAACTCGCCGCCATCGACGCCGACGGCGACGATGCGGGCGGGAGAAACATCGCGCAGTCGGCCCTGGCCGGGCTCGGCCTCCGGGATGCCCTGCTCGGCGGGACACCGAACGCGGAGCCGGCGGACCGGCTCATCGCCGCTATCCGCGAGCGGGAGGCGCTGCTGATTCTGGACAACTGCGAGCACGTGATCGAGCCGGCGGCGGCGTTCGCCCACCGGGTGCTCGGGGAGTGCCAGCGGCTGCGGATCCTGGCGACGAGCAGGGAGCCGCTCGGCATCATCGGGGAGGCGCTGTGGCGGGTAGCGCCGCTGGCCTTGCCGCGCGGAGACGCCAGCCCCGGCGAGATCGAGTCCGCTCCAGCCGTCCAGTTGCTGCGAGACCGGGCAGGTGCGGTGCGCAAGGATCTCGCGGTCTCGGCGGAACTAGATGGCCGCATGCTGGCGACGATCGCGCACGTCTGCCGGGCGCTGGACGGGATGCCGCTGGCGATCGAACTGGCCGCGGCCCGGTTGCGAACCATGTCCATCGACCAGCTCGCCAGCCGGCTTGACGACCGGTTCCGCCTGCTGACCGGCGGCAGCCGGACCGCCCTGCCGCGGCACCAGACGCTGCGCGCGGTGGTCGACTGGAGCTGGACCCTGCTCACCGATGCGGAACGGACGGTCCTGCGCAGGCTCTCGGTGTTCTCGGGCGGCGCGAGCCTGGAGGCGGCCGAGCGGGTCTGCGCCGGCGATGCGGTCGAGCAGGATCAGGTCCTCGAACTGCTCACCGCGCTAACCGAGAAATCGCTGCTGGTCGCCGACGGTGACGGCGCTCCGCGCTACCGGATGATCGGCACGATCAAGGAGTACGCCGGGCACCGGCTCGCGGAGGCGGGGGAGTCGGACCTGGCGCGCCGTGCGCATCTCGCGTTCTTCACCGGATTCGCCGAGACCGCGGAGCCGCATCTTCGCCGCGCCGAGCAACTGGAGTGGCTTACCGCGCTCGAAGCCGAGCACGACAACATCGGTTCGGCGATGCGTGGTGCGCTCGCGGGCGGCCACGCGCACGCGGCGATGCGGCTGGCAGCGGGGGCCGGCTGGTACTGGTGGCTCAGCGGGCACAAGACCGAGGGCATCGAGCTGCTCACCGCGGCCGCTGACACTCCCGGCGAGGTGACTGACGAAGTCCGGGCCATGGTGTACGCGCTCGTCGTGCTGTTCGTGACCTCCGGGCTGGGCGACGAACACCAGGCGGCGGAGTGGATCCACAAGGCATACCGGTTCAGCCAGCGCAGTCAGTCCCGTAACCCGCTGCTGGCCCTCGTCGTCCCGCTGGAACGCATGCTGCGGACACCGGGCGACTTCCTGCCGGCGTGGGAATCATTGCTGGACAGCGAGGACCCCTGGGTGCGCGCACAGGTCCGGCTGCTGCTCGGCAAGTTGCGGATCATGCTCGGCGAGGACGGGCGCGATGCGGAGCGGTATATCGAGATGGCGCTCGCCGAGTTCCGGGCACTCGGTGAACGCTACGGGATTTCCCTCGCCCTGACCGAGCTGGCGGACCGGATCGCCACGCGTGGTGAGTTCGCCGGTGCGTGCGAGTATTACGAACAGGCGATCGCGGTCGTCGCCGAAGTCGGCGCTACCGACGATGTCATCCGGATGCGGTCGCGACAGGCTCAGCTGTACTGGCTGCTCGGCGACGAGGACGCCAGCGCGGCTGCCATGGCGCAGGCGCAGCGGCACGCGGAACGGGTGACCTGGCCCGATGCGCTGGCCGGGCTGGCTTTCGCGAAGGCGGAACTGGCTCGCTGGGGCGGCAACGCCGAGGAGGCATACCGGCAGCTCGGTATCGCGACAACCGTGCTGGGAGACGGAGCCGAGCAGGCGAGCATCCGCGCGACCACACAAGACATGCTCGGCTACCTTGCCGATGACCTCAGCCAGGCCCGTACGCATCACGCGGCGGCCTGCCAGGCGGCGTCCGAGGCGGGGCACGCGCCGACGATCGCGCGGGCACTGGTCGGGGTCGCGGACCTGGCGCTGCGCCGCGGTCAGTATGAGCAGGCCGCGCGGCTGCTCGCGGCCAGCACCGGCGTGCGCGGATCGCCGGATCGGACCCTGCCGGACGCGGCGCGGATCGAGCAGGCAGTGCGGAGCCGCCTCGGCGACACGAAGTTCGCCGAGGCGGCTCGGGCGGGGACGGAGTCCAGCTGGTCTGAGCTGGCGGGGGTTATGCTCGCTTCCTGAATGTCGCGACCGCCCACACGTACCCGATGATGGCGATCCCGGCGCACCAGGCGAGCGCGGCGAGCACGTAGCCGCCCGACGGCGCGTCGGCCAGCAGCCCGCGCAGTGCTTCGATAATCGGCGTGAAGGGCTGGTATTCGGCGAATTGCCGTACACCGGCTCCCATTTTGCCGGCGGGGACGATGGCGCTGCTGAAGAACGGCAGCATGATCAGCGGGACGGTGGCCATGCCGGCTGATTCGGGGGTTTTCGCGGCCAGTCCCATGGCGACGGTGAGCCAGCTGGTCGCGAAACACGCCGCCACGATGATGCCGGCCATTGCGGCCCAGTCCGGGAAGCTCGCGGACGTGCGGAATCCGAGCCCGAAGGCTACCCCGATGATGGCCGCGATGGATATCAGGCTGCGCACGATGGTGATGATGACGTGGCCGGTGAGTATGGCGCCCCGGGAGATGTCCATGACCCGGAACCGGTTGATGATCCCCGTCGTCATGTCGGAGTTCACGCCCGTCGCGGTGGCCCCGAGGCCGTAGCTGACGGCCAGCAGGATCATGCCCGGCGTCGCGTAGTCGACATACTTCACGCCGACGCTGAAGGCCTTGCCGAGCATGTAGACGAACATCAGCATGATCACGATCGGGAGCAGGACCGCGTTGAACACGGTGACCGGGTTGCGGAGCGTGTGCTTGAAGTTGCGGCGCAGCATGATGACGGCGTCGGCGTTCATCGGGCGGCCTCCTCGGTGTTCGGGTGTCCGGTCAGGGCAAGGAAAACGTCGTCGAGGTCCGGTGTGTGCACGGAGAGGTCCTCGGGGTTGATCGAATACTCGTCGAGCCGGGCCAGCAGAGCCCGCAGCGACTGGATCCCGCCATCGCCGGGGACCCGCAGGGTCAGGTCCTCGGCATTCCGCGTGGAGCCGGGCACGACCCGGGCTGCCGCGTCGAGTTCGCGGACGGTGGTGAACTGGAGGCGGACGTGGCTGCCGGGGACCTGCCGCTTCAGTTCGGCGGGGGTGCCATGGGCGACGATGCGGCCCTGGTCCAGTACCGCGATCTGGCTGGCGAGCTGGTCGGCTTCGTCGAGGTACTGGGTGGTGAGGAACATGGTGACGCCGCCGGCGACCAGATGCCGGATCATGTCCCACATGGTGCGGCGGCTGCGCGGGTCCAGCCCGGTGGTCGGCTCGTCCAGGAAGATGATCCGCGAGTTGCCGACCAGCGTCATCGCCAGGTCCAGCTTGCGGCGCATCCCGCCCGAGTAGGCGGACACCAGCTTGTCCGCTGATTCAGCCAGGTCGAACCGCTCCAGCAGCTGCGTGACGACCCGGCCGCCCTTGCCGGGGCCCAGGCGCTTGAGGTCGGCTATCAGCCGCAGGTTCTCGCGGCCGGTCAGCAGCTCATCGACCGCCGCGAACTGGCCGGTGACCCCGATCGCCGATCGCACTGCCTTGGTACCGGCGGCGATGTCGTGCCCGGCGACGCGTGCGGTTCCGCCATCTGGCCTGATCAGCGTGGTGAGGATGTTTACCGTGGTCGTCTTCCCCGCGCCGTTCGGGCCCAGGAGCGAGAAGACCGTGCCCGCGGGGACATCCAGGTCGATACCGTCGAGGACGACCTTGTCCCCGTATGCCTTCCGCAGCCCCGAGACTGCGATCGCCGTGTTTGTCATGCCGCCAGCGTCGTCACCCGCGCTGACACGCCCCTGACACGTCCCGGACACCGCCCCGGGCAAGCTCTGGGCGGGGCTTGCGGCATGACGCGACATCAAATATCTTACCGATGTATCAGCTCGATATATCGGACTGACGGTTACCGTAGGCCGGCGACGCGGGAGCTGCGATGAGGCGGATCGATTACGACACCGAGCAGTACCAGGACTACGCGCGCGGCCGTGCGCTCACCGAGCAGCAACTGCAGGCATGGATCAGCGCCTTCGCAGGCCTGCTGCCGGAACGGCGCCCGCTGGCGGGGCTGGACGTCGGCTCAGGGACCGGAAGGTTCACCCCCGCGCTGGCGCGAGCGTTCGGGCCGGTGACCGGCGTCGAGCCGTCGGTCCGCATGCGCGAGATAGCGCAGGCGCAGTCCCAGCATCCCGGCGTGCGGTATGTGGCAGGGGCCGCCGAGGACATGCCAGTGCCGTCCGGCAGCGCCGACTACGCCCTCATGTTCTTGTCCTGGCACCACGTCCAGGACAAGCCGCGGGCCGTCCGGGAGCTGGCCAGGGTGCTCCGGCCCGCCGGGCGGCTGCTGCTGCGCTCGAATTTCAGCGACCACATCCCCCCATCAGGGTGGTGGCTGGAGCACTTCCCGCGCGGGTTCGAGGTGGATGCGTCGCTGTTTCAGCCGCTGCATGAGGTCATCGCGGCATTCACGTCGGCCGGCTGGCGCGTGACCAGCTTCGGCACGGTCACCGAGCCGTCCTCCGGCACCCGCGGTGACACGCTCCAGCGGCTGCGCCTGCGCACCCATTCGACCTTCGCTCTGTTCACTCCCGAGGAGCTGGAGGCCGGCTTCCGCCGGCTGGAGCAGGCCATCGCCGCGGATCCCGGCGCACCGGCGCCCGTGGACCCCGCGACCCTGCTCACGCTCGAACGGCGGTAGCGCCAACCGGGGAAACCGTTGCCTTACCGTGGATATATGACCGCATGGGGCAACCTGCCGCCCGCGCTGCCACCGCACGGCACGGTGCTGGCCTGGGCGCGAGGCTGCCGGTGCGAACAGTGTGAACAGGAGTACCAGCGTTTCGTAGCTGAACTGGCATTGCGAGAGCCACTGAGGCTTCCCGCTACGCCGGAGCCCCGAAAGCTGGATGCCGACACCCTCGCCCGGCTGGATCCGGCGGTGAACCAGTCTGAGTGCCCGGTGTGCGGCGCGCTGCGCCACCAGCGGTGCCGCAACCTGGCGTTTCCCCAGCATTTCACCCCGACTCATCCTGAGCGCAGAAGCGTCTGAAGCGCGGCTCCTATCCGGGTGAACCATCCCCCGGACCCCCTGGAGGAGCACGTCGGCCCGACGGACCGATGAGAATGGCGCGGCTGGAGATTCCTGTACTGCGGCCGGAAGCCCGCGCGGCGGGCCGTTCAGATTACTGTGGTAATTCGGGGTCCTGCGGTGATTTTTGTGCACCATAGTGCACAAAAATCACCACGAGGCCCGGATCAACCACGAAACCTGCCCAGCGGATCCGGCGAAAGAGACAAAACTGCACGGCCAGCAGGGGCTCCGACCCCACTACTTGACGACGCTCTAGCGGGAGCTCCGGTCGCTCGTGCATGAGAGTTTCAGGGTGCGAACTGGGTGAACATCAACTGGCCGGGCGGGAGTGAACCACGTAGCGGTCAGGTACGTATCCGTAGCCGACCCTATTTCAGCGCGCGCATCCGGTGACGGAACGCGGAAGGGAAGGCGGAACCGTGCGCAAGACATTGACGTCACGATCGCTTCGGTGGGGGACAGTGGCCACGCTCACAGCAGGGGCGGTGGCCGCGGTCACCATGGCTGCCGTCGCGGTGCCGGCCGGAGCGGCATCGCCGTTCGGCAGCGTCACCCTGTACCACCAGACCAATCTGGTGTCCAACCTCAGCACCGTCGGTGCGCAGGTGGTCGATCCGAGCCTGCAGAATTCCTGGGGGCTGGCCATGAGCGCGACCAGCCCGCTGTGGGTGTCGGACAACAACTCAGGCCTAGCCACCATCTACTCCATCCCCGCGGGCGGAACCAGCGTCACCAAGGCCGGCCTCACCGTCACAGTGCAGGGCGGCCGGACCTCGACGAACGACGGCTCGAGCCCGACCGGGCAGGTCTTCAACCCGACCACCGGGTTCGTTGTCACCGGCCCGGCAGGTAGCGGACCCGCCCTTTTCATCTTCGACTCCGAGTCAGGGCAGATCTCCGCGTGGAGCCCCAAGGCCGATCCCGCCAATGCCCTGGTGCAGTTCAGCTCCCCGACAGCGGTTTACAAGGGTCTGGCCATAGCCGCCACCGACCAGGGCACGTTCTTGTATGCCGCGAACTTCAACGCCGGCACGGTCGACGTGTTCAACAGCACCTTCCAGCAGGTGAATCTGCTTGGCAATTTCCACGATCCCTTCATGCCCAGCGGCTACGCGCCATTCGGGATCCAGGAGATCAACGGGTTGCTCTACGTGACCTACGCCCTGCAAGACGCCGCGAAGCACGACGATGTGGCCGGTCCCGGTTTCGGGTTCGTCGACATCTTCACGACCAACGGACTCTTCGTGAAGCGACTGGCCTCGCGCGGTGTCCTGAACGCCCCATGGGGCCTGGCCCAGGCGCCAGCGAGCTTCGGCTCCTTCGGCGGCGATCTCCTCGTCGGCAACTTCGGCAACGGCTGGATCAACGCGTACAACCCGATTACCGGCCGCTTCGCGGGCACCATGTTCAGCGACCAGCACAAGCCCGTCAGCATCGACGGACTCTGGGGACTGGCATTCGGTACCGCGAGCACTGGCGGCACGAACACGCTGCTGTTCAGCTCGGGCCCCGACAACCAGAATGACGGGCTTCTCGGCTCGATCAACCCGGCTCCCTAGCGGACAAGCCGCTTCACGGAAATTAAGGCTGCCCTGCCGGGCTTTTCCCAGTCCCGGCAGGGCAGAACCTTGGGTGGCTTCGCCGACGGCGTGATCGTCGCGTCCGCGCTGGTCAAGGCCATCCTCGGAGCGCCCGATGCTGCCGCGGGAGCCGCGGCGGTGACGGAGCTTACCGCTGGACTCAGCGTTGCGACCCGCCGGCAGCCCGGAAGCGTTGCTGGGCACCTTGCTTGGTGAGCCCGTAGATAGCGCCGATCTCAATCCACGTGGCGCCGGCCTTGCGAGCGGCCTCGACCTGAGCGGCCTCTAGCTCCTCCGCCGCTTCTCGCAAGCGCCGGGCGGCTTCGAGCCGGCTCATCGGTCCATCGGCGACTTCGATAGCGGCGAGTGCGGCGAGGATCCGCTTGACGGGACTCTTGGATGCCACCAGCTCAGCGTAGTCGACAACTGGTGTCGGTCAATGATACGTTGACGCATGGTCAACGTTTCGTTGACCTATCTGGCCGGGAAGCGGGGTGATACACGTGGCGAAGAAGAGCAAGAAGAAGAGCAAGAAGAAGAAGTAGTAGAAGTAGTACTTCTCGGCCTGGGTGGCGGCGGTTCAGCGATGTCCCGCTGCCGTCCAGAGGCCGAGGCCCGTGGCGCAAAATGCAAAACCATCACATCGCGATCAGATATCCCATACACCACTTCCAGGTTTCCCTGTATTTTCAAGACATTCCCGCTTCTCGCCACATGGGCCGCAGGTCACTCCGATTTGACCTGGCACTCTGCGGGATACCTGTTCAGAATGGCATCACTACTCCCATTCCATGAGCTCTTATCCTTGCTCTTCCAACCCCGTAAAATGCGGCATAGAGGTGGAGTCAGGACGAGTCGGCGACGACGTGGCGGTCGGCGCTCAACACAGTCTGGGCAGGGGGTGCCATGCCTGACAAGCCGGTGACGGGCGGTGCCGGCGCACCTGACGCTCACCTCATGAGTGTGCGCAACGCCGGGGACCTGGCAGCGGTGCTGAGACACCTGCGGCGCCGGGAGGCGCGGGCCCGCGGTGGCCCGCAGCTCACCTATCGCGCGCTAGCCGGGATGACCGGCTGGTCCCGCACCATGATCGGCAACTACTTGAGCGGAAAGACGGTGCCACCGACCGATCGCTTCGACGCGCTGGCCAGGCTGCTGGGTGCCACCGGCCGGGAGCTGGGCATGCTGGCGACGGTCAGGGATCGGGTGGAGGAACGGCAGCGCCAGGCCGACCCGGTGCGGTCCGCTGAGCCCGCCGAAAACGTCCCGAGTCCGCTGACCCGGCTGATCGGGCGGGACGAGGAAGCGGCCGCGATCCAGGCGCTGGTGCTGCGCGCGGATGTGCGGCTGATCACGATAGTGGGGGCGCCAGGCATCGGGAAGAGCCGGCTGGCGACCCACGCGGCCGCGATGGTGGCGCCGACGTTCCCGGATGGGATCTGGTACGTGCCGCTCGAGCCCATCAGCGACGCGGGGCTGGTGGTGTCGGCGATCGCCAAGGCCCTGGGCGTAAAGGAGAGCACCGGGCAGCCGCTGTTGCAGTCGCTGCGTGAGTTCCTGCGCCAGCGTCGGCTCGTGTTGCTGCTGGACAACTTCGAGCATGTGCTGGAAGCGGCACCGGCCGTCGCTGAGATCCTGACGGCGTGCCCGGGTGTCAAGGTGCTGGCCACCAGCCGGGCCGGGTTGCACATACGTGGCGAGTGGCTGTGGCCGGTCTCGCCGCTGGCGGCGCCGGACAACGGGCGGCAGGTGAGCCTGACGGCCGCGGCGAGGTTCCCCGCGGTGGAACTCTTCGTTGACCGGGCGCGAGCCGTGCAGCCCACGTTCGCGCTTACCGAAACGAACGCGGGCGACGTGTGCCGTATCTGCGCCGACCTGGATGGGCTGCCGCTGGCCATCGAACTGGTAGCGGCACGCAGCCGGACGCTGACCCCGGCCGAGCTGGTGGACCGGCTGGGTGACCGGCTGGCGCTGCTGACCAACGGGCCGCGCGATCTGCCGCCGCACCAGCGCACGCTGCGGGGCACGATCGACTGGAGTTACCACCTGCTCTCCCCGGCGGAACAGGTGGTGTTCGCCTGGCTGTCGGTATTCGTTGGCGGCTGTTCACTGCGTGCCGCCGAGGTGGTGGCCGGCCCAGCGGACTTGCCGGCGCCGGTAGCGGACGTGATGGCGGTGCTGGCCGACAAGAACCTGCTGCGTATCGAGGAAGGCCCGGATGGCCAGCGCTACGCCGTGATGCTGGCAACCATCCGCGAATATGCGCTGGAACGGCTCGCGCGCAGAGGCGACGAGGGCCTGATACGCGCGCGGTGGGCAGCCTTTTACCTGGAGCTGGCGCAAACAGCCAACGAGCAACTCGGCGGCGAACAACAGGGACGGTGGCTGCGGCAACTCGACGCCGAGCAGCACAACCTACGTGCCGTGCTCGGCTGGTACACCGAGCACGGCAACGCCGGGGACGCGCTGCAGATGATCGCGGCCTCCTGGCGGTTCTGGCATATCCGCTTCCGCCAGGCGGAGGGCCTGCGCTGGATGGAGCAGGTGCTGGCGTTGCCGGGCCGCCATGACGAGCGAGTGCGGGCGCAGGTGCTGTGCGGCGCCGGCTGGCTGGCCGTCGACCAGTACGACCGAGGGCTGGCGGCCAGCTTCTTCACCAAGAGCCTGACGGCGTACCGCGAGCTCGGTGACCAGCGCGGGATGGCTGGCGCCCTGCACGGTGTGGGCACGGTCGCGCTGGCCGATGGTGACGCCGGCCAGGCAGCATCACTGTTCGAGGAGAGCCTGCGCCGCTTCCGCGAGGCGGGCGATGAAGAGGGCGTCGCCTGGTCGCTGGACCATGTCGGCAGCGCGACCCTGGAACTGGGCGGCTATGCCCTGGCCGAACGGCACTTCGCCGAGGGCCTCATCATCTTCCGCCGGCTGCGGCACAGCTGGGGCATGGCCCTGGCACTGCACCACCTGGGCCTGAGTGCGCTCGCCCTGGGCCGGTATACCGACGCGCATGACCACTTCCATGAGGCGCTGGCTATTTTCACCGAGCTTGATAACAGCTGGGGGGTAGCTATCTGCCTGCTCTACCTGGGCCACGTGGCCCTCGGCGGCGGGGAGCACGACACCGCCGGCAAGTACTTCACGCAGGCTCTCCGGGCTAGCGACGACCAGGCTGACCGGCCGGGCGCGGCCCGCGCGCTGGCCGGGCTGGCCAGCCTCGCGGTCGCCGACGGCAACCTCGTCCGCGCCGCCCGATTGTTCCGTCGCGCCGAAAAACTGGCTGAGACCAGCGGTATCAGGATGAACCCGGCCACCCGGGCGCGGTATGAGCGCGACCGTGCCCGTGCCACCCATCCATCGATCACAGGCCCCGTTCCTGAAGGGCTAGCTGGAACGCCTTCAGCGCGTAGAACGTGAGCGATTTTACGGTTCCTTCCGGTATCCCGAGGTTGGCTGCCGCCTCAGCCACCGAACAGCCCCGGAAGTACGTCTCCATGAGCACGTCACGATGGTCCGGGCGCAGCGACGCCAGCGCCTCCGCCACCGCCAACGACTCAAGCGTGGTGCAGGTCCCGTCGCCCACCTTTCCCCGTCCCATTGCCGATTGCCTTTCGTTGCCCGAGCGGACAAGCCGATCATCGGGCATCCGGTTACAGGCCCGGCCGCGATCCCGGACGAAGATGGACAAGAGCGGACATGACAGGACGAGCCAACAAGTACCCGTTTCCCGCCGTACGGCCGCATGCCGAAGCGTCACCGGTATCCGGCTCGGCCGGATACCGGTGACGCTTACAACGCCGGCAGATCAGCCGGCTGCGCTGGACCAGCGCGTCGCGTGAGGACGCGGGGCGTTATGCGTCAGAGCGGACGGACGTTCTCCGCCTGCGGTCCCTTCTGTCCCTGGGTCGTGTCGAATTCGACTTTCTGGTTCTCGTTCAGCGACCTGTAGCCGGATGCTGCGATCGCGGAGAAGTGGACGAACACGTCCGCCGTCCCGTCATCGGGGGCGATGAAACCAAAGCCCTTATCGGCGTTGAACCACTTCACTGTTCCTGTTGCCATCAGTCCACGTCCTCTATCTGCCATGCCACGACGCGACGTCGCCGCTGACCGCGAGCCTACCGGTCCTGGCTCCCGCTACCGGGTCCAACCTGATTTCCGGTCTTTCGCGGCACTAGCCGCCGGGTCGGCCCGACACCCCCGCCCGCGTGAATGCCCCGCTCCGTCACCCCGGGCGCCGCAGCCGACACCGCAATCCCTGACGACGCCGAGGCTTCACGCTCCAGATTCGGATGTTCTGTGTGCGGCGCGCAGTCCTTCCGCGCGACTGATCACAGGGGACAGATTCGATATGGGGTACGCCTTGATCGTGGCCGGGACGGGAGCATCCACTACGGATCGTGGTGCAGCCCATTTTCAGCGGCGGCATGCGTTGCGGGCATCGTTCATCGTCGGGACCCGCGGCGGCCGGCCTTCCAGGTCCCGATTCATGCCGGGGTGCTGCCCCCGCGCTGTCAGATCGGCCAGGTCTGTTCCCGGTACCCCATGTCCCAGAACA
>JAFARZ010000428.1 GCA_019245115.1 Streptosporangiaceae bacterium
CCGTCGGCCAGGCGCACCCGGCTACGGCCGGTCATGTCGTTGCTGACCTCGCGGATCGCGCGGACCGGATTGTCCAGCGTCAGGTCCGGCATGATCGTCCCGGCCTCGATCATCCGCAGCACCAGGTCGGTGGAGCCGATCTTGAGCAGCGTCGTGATCTCGCTCATGTTGGAGTCGCCGACGGTGACGCGCAGCCGGCGGAACCGCGCGGCGTCGGCATGCGGCTTGTCCCGGGTGTCGATGACCGACCGGGACCTGGTGGCGGCCGGGGACGCGACGTCCCAGATGTGGCCGGCGCGCTGGCTGAGGCAGTAAGTTGCGCCCGGCGGGGTCTGCAGCACCGTCCCGGCGCCGCAAATGATCTGCCGGGTGACCAGGAACGGCGTCAGGATGTCCGTCAGCCGCCCGAAATCCCCGTGCCGGTCCACCAGGTAGTTCTCGTGGCAGCCGTAGGAGTTCCCGGCCGAGTCGGTGTTGTTCTTGAACAGGTAGATGTCCCCGGCGATGCCCTCCTCGCGCAGCCGCCGCCCGGCGTCCGCTGCCATCCCCTCCAAGATCCGCTCGCCCGCCTTGTCGCGCGCCACCAGGTCCACCACGTTGTCGCACTCCGGGGTGGCGTACTCGGGATGACCGCCTGCGTTGAGATACAGCCGGGCGCCGTTGCGCAGGAAGACGTTGCTGCTCCGCCCCCACGACACCGCGCGCCGGAACAGGTACCGCGCTACCTCATCGGGCGACAGCCGCCGCTGCCCGCGGAAGGCACAAGTGACGCCGTACTGAGTCTCGACCCCGAATATCCGCCGATCCACACGCCCAACCTACGTGCCTGCCGTCGTCCCGCTCCCGAGCTGGCCCGGTACGACCATTTTCATGCCGAACGAGGACGCGATCCCGCCCCGGCCACCCCGCCTGCCCCGCTGCCAGGCCTGTCCGCCGACCCATCACTGATGGCGATCGATCAGCGTAGGGACGAGTCGTGGTTAGACGGTCGCCCGATCAGCCGGATCAATCCGCTGTGTGCGCGAGTAGCTCGTCCGCGACGACTGGGATGGCGTGGGCCGGGAGCCGGTGCCCGGCGCGGCCGAGCCGGACCAGACGGGCGTCCGGGATCTCGGCGGCGAGCGCCTCGCCGTTGCCGATCGGGAAGAACGGGTCGTCCTCGCCGTGCAGCACGAGCGTCGGCGCGGTGATCTGGCCGAGCCGCTCGCGCCAGCGCGGGCCGTGATCGGCGAAGGCGATGTTGGTCATCGCGCACCGGACGTCGGTGGTGCGGGCGACCTCGGCCTCGGCGTGCGCCCGGGCGGAGGCCTCGTCAAACGCGCCCGCCCCGGCCAGCGTCCTGGCCTGCCGCACGAGGTAGTCGGCCACGGCTCGCCGGTCGGACCAGTCCGGGGCGGGGGTGTTCCTGATCGCGTCGGTGACCGCGTCGTGGTGCCCGGGCAGGTCCTCATCGACCGGGCCGGGCGGGTTCGGCCGGCTGGCGATGAGGGTGAGCGTGGCGACCCGCCCGGGGTGGCCGAGGGCGAGCAGCTGGGCGATCCAGCCGCCGGCCGACATCCCGGCGACGTGGGCGCGTTCGGTCGCGGTCGCGTCGAGCACGCCGGCCGCGTCGTCGGCCAGGTCGGCGAGGGAGTAGCCGGGCTCGCCCGGCGGGTACGACTCCGAGCGGCCGGTGTCACGGACGTCATAACGGATCACCCGCCGCCCGCCGGCCACCAGCCGCTCGCACAGCTCGTCGGGCCAGCTCAGCATCGACGACCCGACCAGCAGCACGGCCGGGTCGCCGGCACCGCCTTGCACCGCCACGCAGCTCGCTGCTCCGTTAATCATCACGATGCGCTCATTCCCCGGCACGAGCCCTCCTTCCCGGCACGCCACGCACGGGCGCCCTGAAGGGCTGACCGAGCCGGCCGCCCGAACTCATCGGCAGACGAGCAATCCCGCGCGGCCTGTTTCCGCCCGGCATTCCCGAACGCCTGAGAACTCATTGCGTGCACTTAAGCGCGGCTCCCGAGAGGACCCGCCTGCGGGCACGGGCGACCTCGACGGCCAGCGCATCGAGCGTGCAGACCTGATGTCGCAGGCCGATCGGTACAGCGCGACGGTTCGGCTGCTTGACGGGGTGGGGATGCATGGACGGACTCAGGCATGCAGGGTGGGCCGGTAGATGAGCTCTTGAGTGTTGCCGTCGAGTGTCCGGCTCTCGATCAGCTCGAGGTCGAAGTCGGCCGCACCCCCGAAGACCGGGTCCAGCCCGGTCTGGCCGGTGATCACGGGGAAGAGCGTCACCTGGACGCGGTCGACCAGGCCGGCGGCCATCAGCGCCCGGTTCATCGACAGGCTGCCGTGCGAGCGCAGCGGCACCTCGGACTCCTCCTTGAGCCGGGCCACGACATCGACGGCGTCACCGCGCACGACGGTCGCGCCGCCCAGCCAGTCCAGGGGACCTTCCAGCTTGGTCGACACCACCGTGGCCGGCATGCTCCGCATCCGGGTGACCCATGGGTCACCCACCTCGGACTCCTCGGTGCTCGAGGCCAGCAGTTGCACGAATGTCCGGTAGGTGTTGGCCCCGAAGACCATCCGCTGCTCCGTGCCGTACAAGGCAAGACGGTCGTCGAGGAGCTCGGGGCCTTGCTTGCCCCAGTAGCCGCCCCAGTTGCCGCCAGCGGAGCCGTAGCCGTCGAGGCTGGAAAAGACGTCGAAGGTGTAGGTAGCGGTCATGATGCTCTCCTCGAGTGCGGTTGATCGGGTGCTGGGGATACAGACGAGAACCACAGCGAAACTCATCGCCGCCGGACTCCTGGAGTCCGGCCGGCCGATTCATTCCGGGCCGCCTGGCGCCTGCATGACCCCGTTGAGCGACAGGAAGTGCCGCCGCAGTCGAGCGGTCAGATCGGCCAGCACCGGCCCGCGCCGGCACGCCAGCGCCTGGGCGTGGAGGTCCAGCGCCGATCCGGGATCTGCCGCAGCCCGGGCCACGAGGTCGTCGAATCGCAACAGGTCGAGCTGGTCGCTGTCCACGGTGAGGCGGTATCCGCCGTCACCGCCGGTGATCAGCGCGATGTCCTTGCGCGGCGGCAGGAGCCTGCGCAGCCGGGAGACGCATGCGTGCACCATGTTCCGCGACGTCGCCGGGGGATGCGCACCCCAGAGCACGTCGATGATCTCCTCCTGCCGCACCACCCGGTTCGGCTGCAGCCCCAGCAGTCCGAGCACGCAGCGCTGCCGCGGCGGCCCGACGTCAACCGGTGCCTCGGCACGGTGCACGGTCAACGGGCCGAGCAGCTTGATCTCCAGCCGATCGACCCCCGGCCGTTCATCGAGCGCGGCCGGATCCAGGCCGACCGCCGCGGCCAGCCGCCGGATCGAGTCCTTGCGCGGCCGCCGGACCCGGCCGCGCTCGATGTCACGCACCGCCCGCACGCTCACCCCGGCCAGCCGCGAGAGCTCTTCCTGCGTCAGCCCACGGCCGAGGCGACGAGCGCGAAGCACCCCGCCAAATGCCTCCATGGTACGAATGCTCCCTGATTTCGGTCGCTACAGTCAGTCCGTTTGGGCCGCCACAACGCCTGCCGTCAGCGGATGATCCGGCGGGCGCCGGAGCGCGGGCTGGTTCCGGTACCAGTCGTTCCTGGTGCCAGAGGTTGACCGAACCGCCGCCGAGCCTTACGGTTTTACCATGGTTACCGTAAAACCAGATGATGACAGCTTGTCCCCGATCGTGTTCTACCTGGACCGGGGGTCGGGGGTGCCGACCTACCTGCAGTTCGTGCACCAGGTCGACTACGCGCTGCGCCTCGGCTTCCTGCGGGAAGGCGACCAGCTGCCGCGGATCAAGGACGTGACCCGGACGCTGGCGGTGAACCCGGACACGGTGATGAAGGCGTACCGGGAACTGGAGT
>JAFARZ010000442.1 GCA_019245115.1 Streptosporangiaceae bacterium
TCGGGCGGGTGATGCTCGCGGCGGGCTGGTCGTCCGGATCGGTGGGGTAGGGGATGGCGCGGGCGTGCGGATCGGCGTGCAGAACGCGTATCAGGGCGCGGTCCGCCCGGTCGGGATCGGGCTCTACCCGGACGGCGCCGGGTCGGGTGCCGAGCCCGGACTCGAGCGCGGGTACTCGATTGGCCAGGTCACTGGCAGTCTGTCCGCGACGCAGGCCGATGCGGGCGCGCCAGCCCCACAGGTCGACCACCGCGGACATGACGCGGGAGCCGGGCAGGCCGATCGCCTCGGCGATGTCGGGCCAGGCGTCGAGCGTTCGCTCAACGCGGATCTTGGCTCGGCGGCGGCGGTGTGCCCACCAGGGCAGCCCGCCCGCGATCGTGCCGACGATCAGCAGGACGGGCAGTGGCCCGGCGCCGGGTCCGTAGGCGGTAGTGAATGTCAGCCACAGCCCGGCCGTGACCGTGACCGTGATGGCGTAGACGCGTTCGATCCGGCGCAGGGCGGGGGCGATTTCCGGTCGCGATAGTCCAGCCGCTAATGCTGCGGTGAGCGCGGCGACGACGGGTGCTGTGTGGGGCCAGTGGCTGTGCAGCACCATGCCGGTGAGGGCCAGCATGGTCGCCACTGCTGGCGGGGCGAGTTCGGAGCGGTAGCGGTAGACGCAGTGGGCGAGTGCTTCCAGGGATTCTCCGGGGTAGCGGTCGTCGGTGACGAGCAGCAGCGGTTCACGGCGGGCGTCACCCCGGCGTAGCCGGCGCCGGGCGCGTCGGGTGCGCCGGTTCATCGCTGGTTCCAGCCGTCGGCTGAGTGGTTGGCTGAGTCGAAGCTCATCCGGTGCCACGTGGTGAGTTCGTCGGCATCGAGGATTGGTGAGCCCGTGTCGGGCGGTGGGAGCTGGTCTTGCGCGGCGAGTTCATCGATGAGGTAGGCCAGTGGGTGGGCGTCGCCGTCACGGGCGGCGGTGAGAGTGGCGCGGGCGGCGGCGAGCAGGTTGGCGTAGCGCATCCGAAGCCAGCCGAGCGCGGGGCGCAGTCGGGCGTATTCGAGCCTGGCGTCTGTGGTGTTAGTGGTCATCGGTGTGTCTGGGGCTCCTTTCGTCGGCGTGACAAGGGCGTTCGGGTTTGTGCTGGTCAGAACCTGACTCCGGCGACGATCCGAGCGACGGCGCGGCAGCCGGTCTGGATGTAGGGCGCCAGTGGGGTGGAGGCGAGGTAGAAGCCGAACAGGACGCAGAAGAGGGCGTGCCAGCCGCGCAGGCCGGCGAAGCGGACCAGGAACCAGACCAGCACGCCCAACAGCAGGACGAGGGAAATAGACAGGACCAATAGGGATCTCCGTTCGTCGAGGAAACGGTCAGCGGCCCGGCCGGCGGCCGTGAGGACGGCTTGAGTCCCGACCCGTCCGGCGATAAGGGGACCCACGCAGGACGGTGCGGCGTTCCCGGTTGGCCTGGCGGCGCTCCCACAGGGCGCGTGCCCGGCACTTGCGGCACAGGTTGTTCCGGTCGGCGAGCGCACCGCACGGGCAACGAGGATCGTCATAATGCGGCGGGTTGATGGGTTCGTCGTCTCCGTGGACGGCCTCGGGGTGACTGTCGGCACTGCTCATGTTGATGGTCATCTCCTTTCGCTCGGTGCTGGTCATGTCGTTGTTGCTGGCCGAGTAATCGGCGGGATGCGGTGTTGTTGGCATGCCGAAGAGGGTCCACCAGAGCGCGGGGACAAGATCACCACGCGGTTGGATTTGGCGGAGACGTCCCCAGTACGGTGAGGTCCGTCCCGGGACGTCCCTGGGACGCTTTCGGGATGGCTAGCCGTCCCGTGGCGTACCGACGAGGCACGGTGGAATGGCGAACGAAAGGCTCCGGGCGGCGCTGCTGCAGCGCGGGGTGACCCCGAACGACCTGGCTGAATCCGTAGGTGTGGACCCGAAAACGATCGAGCGGTGGATCGGGGGCCGGATTCCCTACCGGCGCCACCGGTACCGCGTGGCGACCAGACTCGGGGTCGATGAGGCCTACCTGTGGCCGGGGGCGTTGGCCGCGGAGCAGGTCGCCTCGGCGTCAGAGAGCGAGGTTTTGGTCCTCTACCCGCACCGATGGGCCGTCCCGCGGGATATCTGGGGACAGCTATTCGACTCCGCCGAGGAAGAGATCGGAGTCCTGGTCTACAGCGGAATGTTCATCGTCGATGACCCGGGACTGCTGGCCCTGTTCCGGATCAAGGCCACGCAGGGAGTAAAGGTTCGCATCCTGCTCGGGAACCCGGATTCCGCCGAGGTGGCCACTCGTGGCGCGTTGGAGGGGATCGGCGACGCGCTGGCATCGAAGATCCGCAACGCGATCGTCCTGTACCAGCCGCTGCGCGAGCTTGCCGGCGTGGAGATCCGGCTGCACTCCACCGTGCTCTACAACTCGATCTATCGCGCGGACGGGGAACTGCTGGTCAACTCGCATGTGTACGGCTTCCCGGCCTCGCAGGCGCCCGTCATGCATCTGCGTCAGGTGGCCGGCGGCACTATGGTCAGCACCTACCTGGACAGCTTCGATCGGGTCTGGTCCGAGGCCGTTCCGCTCACCTAACCGGGCAACACAGCGGGGACGACGGGAAGGATCACCGGGGCGTGGCGCGCATTGACTACTACGACGATCCTGACGCGCCGAGCGCGACCAGTCTTGTCCCGTCGGCGAACGTTGTCGTGGTCAACGACGACGGCGAGCTGTTGATGATCCACCGGACCGATAACGACAACTGGGCCTTGCCGGGCGGGGCGATGGACCTGGGTGAATCGCTGATCGACACCGCCGTCCGGGAGACGAAGGAAGAGACCGGTATTGACTGCCGCATCACGGGACTGGTCGGCATCTACACCGACCCCAAGCACGTCATCCTCTACACCAGCGACGGTGAGGTACGCCAGGAGTTCTCCGTCGTGTTCGCCGCCCGCCCGACCGGCGGGCAGCCG
>JAFARZ010000011.1 GCA_019245115.1 Streptosporangiaceae bacterium
GGACGGCCCCGGCTTCGACGGCATGGACGTGCCCGCCTTCCAGACCCACCCCGACATGCCCAGCATCTCCGTCCCCGTCCCCGCCGGCACCAGCCAGTTCAAGCTCCAGTTCCTCATCTTCGTGCCGACCTCGGAGTTCTTCCGGCAACTCCGGATCAGCGCCGGGGCACAGGACCTGTTCGCGCAGTTCGGCCAGCCGAACGACCCGAACGGAACCTCCGGCGGCGTCCAGTTCTCCGACAACGGCCTGGAACGGTTCCTCACCGCCACCCGGCGCCAGAACCTCCTCGTCCCGCCCCGGCGCCACCGCGCCTTCCCCCTCCTCGAACTCACCTGACCCGCCAGACCCTCACCCGGCGGGCGGCCACCGATTCTCCCTGAGGCGGCCGCCCGCAAGGACCGCCGCGGCGTAGGTACCGCTACCTCGCCTGCGCCGCGGCGGCCACCGCCGGGCTGGGACCGGCCGATCTGGTACGCGCATGGCAGCGATACGGCGGGGCGGTCACAGATCCGGGAAGGACAGGTCGGGGTCGTGCTCAGAAAGTACTTGTGCTGATCCGATCAGGAGCTTGTCCGGTTCCCCGATGGCTTCTTCGCTCTTACCGCCGTAGTCGAACTGCCGCAGCACATGCTTGATCGCCTCGAGCCTGGCCCGCTTCTTGTCGTTGCTCTTGACCACCGTCCACGGGGCGTGGGGTGTGTCGGTGTAGTGGAACATCGCCTCCTTGGCCTCGGTGTAGGCGTCCCATTTGTCCAGCGACTCGATGTCCATCGGGCTCAGCTTCCACTGCCGGACCGGGTCGACCCTGCGGATGATGAACCGGGTGCGCTGCTCTGAACGGGTTACGGAGAACCAGAACTTGATCAGGCGCAGGCCCGAGCTGACCAGCATCTGCTCGAATTGCGGTGCCTCTCGCATGAACTCCCGGTACTGCTCCTCGGTGCAGAAGCCCATCACGCGTTCCACTCCGGCCCGGTTGTACCAGGACCGGTCGAACATGATGATCTCGCCGGCCGCGGGCAGATGCGGCACGTACCGCTGGAAATACCACTGGGTGCGTTCCCGCTCGGTGGGCTTGGCCAGCGCGATTACGGTCGCGCCGCGCGGGTTGAGGTGCTCGGTGAAGCGCTTGATCGTGCCGCCCTTGCCGGCCGCGTCGCGTCCCTCGAACACGATCACGATCTGCTCGCCGGTGGATTTCACCCAGTTCTGGAGCTTGACCAGTTCGACCTGGAGCGGCCGCTTGAGGTACTCGTACTCGTGTCGTGGCAGTTTCTCCGGGTAGGGGTAGTCCTCGCGCCAGGTGTCGATGATCCGGCCGTCTGGCCAGCGGAGAACGGGATCGTCGTGCTCGTCATCGTCGTCAACCGTCAGCCCGGCTATAAGGGTGGGGTCCGATGCCCAGTCTTCGGGCAGCGCGTTGAAGTCGGATTGGCTAGTCATGTCACCAGCACAACACATTGCGGTCCCTGGCCACGAGCGGGGGCGGCGTGCTGGCCTGGTACTTCTCCGTGGTTTACCCGCTGTTCATTCCGCGCGCCCGTCCCGGGACGCGTTACACTACTAAATTGGTAGGAAAATCTGATGAGCGTCACGGGAGTTCTGCATGAGCGCGACTGACGAGTTTCTGGGCCACAACGCCCGCTACGCGGAGACCTTCACCGGCCCGCTGCCGCTGCCGCCCTCCCGGCAGATCGCCGTGGTCGCCTGCATGGATGCCCGCCTCAACGTCTATGGCATCCTAGGCCTGGCCGAGGGCGAGTCCCATGTCATCCGCAACGCCGGCGGCGTCGTGACCGACGACGTGATCCGCTCGCTCGCCATCAGCCAGCGCCTGCTTGGCACGCGGGAAATCGTGCTCATTCACCACACCGATTGCGGCATGCTCACCTTCGCTGATGACCAGTTCAAGCGTGCGATCCAGGATGAGACAGGCATCAAGCCGCCGTGGGCGGTCGAAGCCTTCACCGACCTGCACGAGGACGTCCGGCAGTCCGTCGCCCGCATCAAGGCGAGCCCGTTCGTACCGCACAAGGACGCGATCCGCGGGTTCGTCTTCGACGTCGCGACCGGCCGGCTCAACGAGGTCACCTGAGCGCGGTACCCAGGCGCTCGTCCATCGGCGTGG
Source organism: Streptosporangiaceae bacterium (assembly GCA_019245115.1). GTDB lineage: Bacteria > Actinomycetota > Actinomycetes > Streptosporangiales > Streptosporangiaceae > JAFARZ01. The sequence continues at coordinate 2,130 of JAFARZ010000011.1, forward strand.
CCGGTTCCGCTGGCGGGTCGTACGGCTCGCGGAAGGTGAATGCCAGCGGCGACGGCCCGTTACGGCGGAGCAGTTCGAGCCGGGAGAGCGCCTCGCTCAGGCTGGGAATGTGGCCGGCCGGTATCCACCAGAGCACGAGGTGCTGCTCGGGCATCCGGTGAAACCACTCCCGGCGTCTGCGCATGTAGTCGAGGTGCGGGCCGTTCCGGTAGACGAAGTCGCGCAGCGCGGCCAGCGTCTCCCAGACCGACATGTTGACCATCACGCGGCCAGCGTGCGCTGGATGCCCACCACCTCCGCGGCCTCGCTCCGGCTGATGCCGTCCGGCTGCCCGGTGACGTACTCGTAGAGCCTGTGCCGGACCGGATCGGCAAGGACCGCGATGACGCTGATCTCGCCCATCTCCGCATTCTAAAACTAATCAACCCTGCCGCGTCACCGCACTATTGATGTCGCCAGCGCCGCAGGTACTCGCGCAGGCGTCCGCGCAGTTCGGATAGCGGCGCGTCGGTGCCGAGGAGACGGAGGAACTCCGGCACCTGCCAGGCGATCGTGGCGCCCTGGCGCGGCAGGTAGAGTCCCACCTGGGTGATCCGGTACCGGTCGTCGTAGTCCAGTAGCAGGTAGCCGGCGAGCTGACCGATCTCGCTGCCGCCCAGCCGGGTCGGCGTCGTAGTCGCCTTGCAGTCAAGCAGGAGTCCGTCGACGATGAAGTCGGCGTCCGCGCCGCCGATGTCCGTGCTGCCCGCGAAGACGGGAAGGAAGATCTCCTCCAGCACCGGATTGGTGTCCTGAGCCTCGTCCAGCATGATGAAATCGCCCGGCAGCTCGGGTTGAGTCAGTGCCCACATCTTCATGTAATGGTCGTGCTCGAACCGCAGTCTGCCATTGGGTGCGCAGATGTCCTGCCAGGCCTTCTGCGCGTATGGCAGGAGCATCTGTGCGATCTGTTCCTCTTCCGCCGGTTCCAGGCCGTTGATCGCCTCCATGTGCCTGGCCATGACCTCGGTGGCACTGCTGTGGCAGAAGCGCTTGACCATTCCCATGACCAGCCGGGCCTGGTGGAACATGGTGATCTTGTCTGTGCCGGCGTCAAGGTTCCCGGTGATGCCGAGCAGTCGCATGGTTTCCCGCCCAGGGAGGCGAGGCGCGTCCAGACGGTACTTGTATTTTCGCCCCACCGCGGCGAAGGCGAGGGAATGCGCGGTGCGGCACTCCACATTGCGGCTAAAGCGGCGTTGCGCATCATCGGCGGTCGTTTTGTTGAACGCCATGTACAGGCCGCGCTTGCTCGTGGCCTCCGCCATCATCATCAGCGTGGACGTCTTCCCCGTCCCCGCGCCAGCGACCAGCGCCAGGTCGGAGCCGCTCGCGAACACCTCGCGGGCGGCTCGCTGCTCCCGCGTCGCCTCGAGGCTCATCTCGCGCCTTCTCTGGGTATCCCGTCCCGCCGGCCTGTATGCCGCATCTGACCCGTCCGCGCACCATTATCTTCTTATCTTCACGTGACGCGTCACCGACACGCTGCCACAGGCGCCTGTCGTTGGCGATCCAGTCATTGACGGTGCGGACTGTGTCAGGATGCTCGGTATGTCTGGTCGCGCACTCAGCTTCGGAGCGGTAGCGGAAGCATACGAGCGGTTCCGGCCAGGGTATCCCGTGGAGCTTTTCGACAGGGTGATGACGTACGCGGGTCAGCCGATCCGGACTGCGCTGGAAATTGGGGCTGGGACAGGAAAGGCAACCCGTCTTCTTGCTCAGCGGGGGGTCACGGTCACCGCGACCGAGCCCGACGGGGCCATGCTCGCCGAGTTGCGTAAGCACGTGCCAGCGGACGTCGGGACAGTGCAGGCCGTTAGCGGCTGCCGATATTGCCAGGATATGCCTGTTATATGTGCGGCGGCTGCGCTGAACGACGTGGAATAAAAGGGTCTCGCGGAGGATAGGGCGCCGGTTTCCGGCGCCTTTTCTTCCAGAAGGCTCCTTTCTTCCGCAATGCGGGCGCTGCGATGTCCGCTATGTGACGATAGCGGGATTTGCGCCGCCCAGCTGGGAAAGATGGGCCCAGGCGGGCGCGGCTGCGACTGTGGCTGAGGCAACGCCAAGCACCGGCAGCCCCAAGCGGCCGGCACGGAGGTGTAACCCGGACGGCTATATAAAGCTACAAGGCTGTGAACACCAGGGGGCCGACACGGGAGCACGCATGTTCGACAGCAGTGGTCGCCGGTGAGGCTGGCCGGGTCACCGGTGCCGGTAACGCGGGGACGCATGGTGACAGGTGAGGTGTATGAGGACTGGGAGGCGGTCTATCGTGACAACATCGGGCGGGTGTACGGGCTGATGTTCGGGAAGGTCGGGAACCGCGCGGATGCCGAGGACCTGACCGCCGAGGTGTTCGTGACGGCGCTGCGGCCGCTGCTGCTGCCTTCGCCGGTGGCCGGGGTGCGGGCGTATCTGCTGGCCACCTCGCGTACGGTGCTGGCCAGGTACTGGCGCCGCACACTCGGCCAGCAGGTGACGGAGCTGGTCGGCGACCATCCGGGGGATATGACCACGGCCGACACAGGATCGCACGCCGTCGGCAAGGCGGAGCGGATCCTGGCCGCGCTGCCGGACAGATACCGGCGCATCCTGCAGCTCAGGTTCATCGAGGCGTGCTCGATCTCCGAGGCTGCCAAGGCCCTTGGCGTCAGTGTCGCCAACGCCAAGGTGCTCCAGCACCGGGCGCTGCGCCGAGCCGCCGACATCGCCGCCGGGCTGGAGGCGGGCTGATGCGCGGCCCCGGCCGGTTCATCGAGGACCTGCTCGGCTCCCGTCGCCCGCGGCGGTTCCGGGCGAGCCACCAGGACGCGGAGGTGATACGCACGGCCATCACGCTACGAGCGGCCCGGCCGGGCAGCGGCACGCCCCGCCCGGAGTTCGTCTCCGCCCTGCACGAACGACTGGCCGCCGAACTTCAGGCGCCGGCGCCGCAAACACAGGTACCGCAAACACAGGTACCGCAAAGACAGGCGAGCCCGCGACGGCGCTTTCTCGCCGCCGCGTCCCTGGCCGCGGGCGCCGCGGCGGGCGGCGCCGGGCTCGACCATGCGCTTGCCAGCGGCCAGGCCGGGCCAGGCCAGACGGAGCCAGGCCAGACCAGCGCACAGGGCACGATAAGCCCGGACGACGGGACCTGGCAGACGGTGCTGGCCAGCGCGGACCTTCCCGAGGGCACGGTACGCGCCTTCGACACCGGCGTTGTCAGCGGCTTCGCGCAACGCCAGGGCGGGCTGGTGCGCGCCGTCTCCGGGATCTGCACCCATCAGGGATGCCGGCTCCGGCTGGCTGCCCCGAAGACCCGCCTGGTCTGCCCCTGCCACGGCGCCTCGTTCCAGCTGGACGGCGCCGTGCTCAGCCACCGGCTCAACATTGCGCTCGCGCCGCTGCCCCGCCTGGAAGTCCGCGAGGTCAACGGCTCGGTCCAGGTCTACATGTAAGGACCTTTATCACGAACGGCGGTGGTGCTTCCTCCGGTTGGTTGCGCGATCGCCACTAGGCCAGAAGGGAAACCTCTCGACGATGTACAGTCAACGCCGCTGGAAGCGGCGCTGGTGGGCGGCTGCCGCGGGGGCCGCGGCAGCGAGTACCGCTCTGCTCACCGCTTGCGGGAGCAGCGGCGCTTCGGCGGGCGCCGCCATTACTCCGGCCAGCGGGCACCAGCTGCCTGGTTTCGCCGGCGCGTCCCGAACGCCGTCGCCACTGCCTACGGCGATGCCGTCAAGCGTGAGCATGAGCGGGATGCCTTCCTCGGCGCCTGCCGCCCCGGCCGCGGCTCCGGTGGCGGCGGACTCGGTAACGATCCACAACTTCGCTTTCGGCCCGCAGGTCGTGACCATCAAGGCGGGCACCACCGTCCACTGGAAGAATGGCGACGCCGAGGCGCACACCGTGACCAGCGATAGCGGCGCATTTGACTCGCCAGTGCTGCAACCGGGCGCGAGCTATTCCCACACGTTCACCAAGCCCGGGACGTACAGCTACCACTGCACCATCCATCCGTTCATGACAGGAAAGGTGGTGGTCTCGTGACCGCGGACGGCATGACCAGGCGTCAGCTCATCAGGCACACGGCCTGGTTCGGCGCGGCGGTGGCGCTGACGGTGACGGGTGGCGAGGTGATCAGCCACATCGCGACCGGTACCGCGGAAGCGGCGGACGATCCCGCCGCACTGCGGTTCGTCCAGATCAGCGACAGTCACCTGGGGTTCACGGGAACCGCCAATCTCGACGTGGCCGCGACCTTCGGCGCGGCCATCAACCAGGTCAACTCACTCGGCTACGAGCCGGACTTCGTGATTCACTCCGGCGATGTCACGCACCTTTCGCTGGCCTCGGAATTCGGCCTGGCGAAGGAGATGATGTCGGACATCCGCACACCACGCGTCTTCACGGTGCCAGGCGAGCACGACACGATTAACGACGGCGGGAAGACGTACCGGCAGTTCTTTGGCGCACAGACGCTGGGCGATGGCTGGTTCAGCTTCGATACCAAGGGCGTCCACTTCATCAGCCTGGTGAACACCTCGAGCGTGGACGCGCTCGGGTACCTGGGTCCTGAGCAGCTGGACTTCGTCCGGCGGGATGTTGCCGGGCTGTCGTCCGAGACGCCGGTCGTTGTGTTCAGCCATATCCCGCTGTACGCGATGTACCCGAAGTGGGGCTGGGGGACCAGCGACGCCGTCACCTTGCTTGGCATGCTCCGCCGATTCGGCTCTGTGACGTGCCTGAACGGTCACGTTCATCAGGTGTTCGCCAAAACTGAGGGCAATGTGACGTTCTACAGCGCCGCACCGACCTGTTACCCGCTCCCGCAACCCGGGCAGGCGTCAGCCCCGCTGCCGGTGACGCTGCCCGCGGGCGAACTCTCCTCGGCCCTCGGCATCCGCACCGTGAGTTTCCGGGCCGGGAGCGCGAACCTCGCCCTCACCGATGAGCGGCTCACATGAGGCCCGTACTACGCAGGGAGTAGGCGGGGGGAGTAGCGGCTGGCGGGGAAGTGTCTCCTGGCGTACGACGCTTTCCGGGACGGTTCCGGCGAGCCTTGAGGTGTTAACAGAACTCCTCTGGCTCGTAGGAGACCGCAATGCTCGGAAGGATAGGGGCCGGTTGTTACCGGCATCGGTGGGCGACGCTGCTGGGCTGGGTCGTGGCGGTGGCGTGCCTGATCATGTTGTGGACGAGGTTCGGCGCGGCGGCGCAGGACACGTTCACCGGCAGTGACCCGGGGCAGACACTGCTGAACCAGCACTTCGCCCGCCAGTCCGGTGACACGCTGACGCTGGCGATCCGTTCAACGGACCCGATACGTTCCGTTGAGCCGCGGATCACAGGGGCGCTCGCGCCATTCCGGGACGCGGCGCATGTCACTGGTGTCAGTGACCTGCACGTAGCGCGGGACGGGCATATCGCGTTCGCGACCGTCCAGTTCGACGTGACCAACGCCCCGACGGGCGAGGCCAAGACGCTGATGGCGGACGCCACGAAGGCCAGCGGGCACGGAGTGACGTTCGCGCTGGGCGGCAGCGCGGTGGATCAGGCCGAGACGCCGTACGGGGGCGCGTCGAACGGTATCGGCGTGGGCGCCGCCGCGGTGGTGCTGCTGATCGCGTTCGGCTCATTCCTGGCCATGGGGCTGCCGATCGCCACCGCGCTGATGGGTATCGGGTCCGGGCTGTCGATCATCGCGCTGCTCGGGCACATCTTCCCGGCCCCGTCGTTCTCCCCGATCATCGCGGCGATGATCGGGCTGGGTGTCGGAGTGGACTACGCGCTGTTCATCGTCACCCGGTTCCGCGAGGAACTCCGCAACGGGAACCAGCCGCAGGACGCGATTGTCACCTCGATGCGGACGGCCGGGAAGTCGGTGCTGACCGCGGGTACCACCGTGGTGATCGGCATGCTGGGCCTGCTGGTGCTGCGCCAGGCGCTGATGAACGGGGTGGCCATCGCGGCCGCCGCCACCGTGGCGATGACCGTGATCGCCTCGCTGACCCTGCTGCCCGCGCTGCTTGGCTTCAGTGGGATGCGTCTCGCCGGGCCGTCCCGGTTCAGCAGGAAGCAGCGGCACGGTACGCAAACCACCGCCCGTTCGTCGGAAAGATGGGCTTTGGTTGTGCAGCGGCACCCGGTGATCGCGGCCAGTTTGTCAGCCGCCTTCATTCTCATCCTCGCCGCGCCGGCGCTGTTCATGAAGCTGTCCATGCCGGATGAGTCGGCCCAGGCCCGGGGCACGATGGGGTACGCCAGCTACGCGACCATGGTGCAAGGGTTCGGGCCCGGGTTCGACGCGCCGCTGATCGTGACCGTGCGGGGCGCCAGCGCCGGGAACCTGCCCGCCGAGATCGGGCACACGCCCGGCATCGCGGCGGTGACCCCGCCGGTGACGAGTACGGACCATCAGGCCACGATGTTCATCGCCTACCCCACCACGGGTGAGCAGGACCCGGCGACCAACGCGCTGGTCAACGACCTGCGGGCCCACGTCCTGCCGTCCGTCGCGTACCTGACCGGGCCGAACGCCGGGAACGTCTCGTTCGCGAACCTGGTCGGGCAGCGGCTGCCGTGGCTGATCGGCGTGGTCGTCGCGCTGTCCATGCTGCTGCTGACCGCGGTGTTCCGGTCGGTGACGGTGGCGGTCAAGGCCGCGGTGATGAACCTGCTGTCGATCACCGCCGCCTACGGCGTGCTGACCGCGATCACCCAGTGGGGCTGGGCCGGGCACCTGTTCGGATTCCCGGAGAAGATGCCGGTGACCACCTGGGTGCCGATGTTCCTGTTCGTGATCCTGTTCGGGCTGTCCATGGACTATGAGGTGTTCCTGCTGTCCCGGATCCGCGAGGAATGGGACGCCACCGGCGACAACGCCCGGTCCGTGGCCCGCGGGCTGGCCTCCAGCGCCCGGGTCATCACCGCGGCGGCGGCGATCATGGTGGTGGTGTTCCTGTCCTTCGTCCTCACCCCGGACGTTTCAGTCAAGCAGATCGGCCTCGGCCTGGCCGCCGCGGTGCTGATCGACGCCACCGTCGTCCGCCTGGTCCTGGTCCCCGCCGTGATGGAACTGCTCGGCAAGGCCAACTGGTGGCTCCCGTCCTGGCTCGGACGGCTCCTCCCCGCCCCGGCGGCCCCCGCCGCGGGTGCGGGTGCGCACCTCCTCGGCGCGGACGAGCCCCGCGTGCCGGTCCGGTAAACCCGGCCGCGGCCCGCTGAGGAACCAGACGGGCCGCCGCCCCGCTCCCCGTGAGCGGCGCGGCGGCCCGTCTGCGGCGCCCCACATTAAAGCTCTGCACATTCAAGCTCTGCGCTTAGTAGCGGAGGTCGGATAGCACGGCGTAGTGGTCGGAGGGGTATATGCCGTTGACAGGGACGGTGCCCAGCAGGGCGGTGTGCCGAGGGTGACCGGCGCCGCCGGGGCGTGGAATGGCGGAGAAGATGTAATCGATCCGGCGGTTGGGCCATAGCAGCTGGATGGCCCAGGGATTGTCGTTGGACCAGGTGTGGCCGGGGGTGGGCGGGCCAGCGGTCTCCCAGGCGTCGTAGCAGGACAGGCCCGGGGCGGGAGCGGTGGTGCGGCCAGTGAGCATGCGGATCTCGTCGCTGTCGGGATCGGCGTTGAAGTCACCGGAGATGATGAGCGGCGCCCGCGTGTCCTGGGCTTGATGAACGTGGGTGAGCAGTTCGCGCACCGCGTGCTGGCGGGGCTGGCTCTGGTCAAGCCACCAGGCGTCCATTACGAGGCCGAATACCTGGATGGGGCCGCGCGGGCCATCCAGTTCGGTGAACTGCACACGGGCGTCGCCGAAGGCGAGGCGGGCCGGGCGCCGGACCGGCCAGCGAGACAGCACGGCCACGCCCGACAGGGCGGCATCATCTTCCTGGGCCGCGACGCCGGTGAAAGCGTGGTGCGGCAGGCCGAGCGGGCCGGCCAGGCGGGCACACTGGCTGTCGTCGTGCTTGGCCCACGACTCGGTCAGCACGACGATGTCCGGACGGGCATCGTTCAGCGTCGCAACGATCGCTGCTTCCCGTTCTGGCCAGGGGCCATACAACCCCCATACGTTCCACGTGACGATCCGCACGGTCGTCTCGATGAGCGGGCCATAAGATCGCGGCGGGATGTCATCCATGAGAACGCTGCCTGTCTAGTCGAGTCGCTGCCCGCTGCCCCCGCTGCCGAGGTCCAACCCAGGCAGATGATCTGGGAAGAAAGAGCCTTTATCCGACAGAGGGTAAGGAGCGTCGCGGAGCACCCGGCATTCGGCCGGAAGCCAGCGACTTAGTGGGGCGCTCCGGAAGTTCGTCGGGGCCTGGGGTGATCGGTCCGGCGCTCTGAACGTGTTACCCGGGAGCTGCAAGGGACCACTGGGACTTGTGCTGTGATCCCCAGTGCCGCTGCGAACCCCTTGAATGTGACATTCATGGGCACCTGACCCCATGGTTGTGACAAGGGTGTGGCTCCCTTAAAGTGACAGCCAGGTGCTGCTCCCTGGCCAGCGGCACCGATGGCGCCATTGGGCACGCTCTATAGCGCTACTGATCGGTTTGAGCGGCACCGATGGCACCATCGGCATACTGCTCACTCGGAGGAGCCGCGCCCTTGTGACAATCACGGGATTGGGCGAGCGCAGCCCCTAGACGAACTTACGATCCCGCCCACTAAGCCTGGCATCCGCGCGAGCAACTCGCCGTGCAGGATGGACAGCCAGCCGTCGTCGGCCGCCGCCCAGGTCAGCCAGGCCTCCGATATCCGCTTGAGCTGCTCGCGCGTGGCGAATCCGGCGTCCACCGCGATCCGGGCGATGGCCGAACCCATGATCCGTTCCGACCACATACCGCCCCACCAGGCGCGATCCTGCGGTGTGGCGAAGCACCACGTCGACGACGTGGGCGTGACGTCCGTGAATCCCGCCTCTCTGGCCCAGCTCAGCAGCCGTCGCCCGGCGTCCGGCTCACCGCCGTTGTGCCGGGCCACCCGCCGGTACAACGCGAGCCATTCGTCCAGCTCGGGGAACTCGGGATACCAGGTGAAGGCGCCGTAGTCCGAGTCGCGCACCGCTACGGTCCCGCCCGCCCGGCAGACCCGGCGCATTTCACGCAGCGCCCGGACTGGCTGAGCGACATGCTGGAGCACTTGATGCGCGTGCACGACGTCAAAGACGCCATCGGCGAAGGTGAGCGCGTGCACATCGGCGATGGCGAAACCGGTGTTCTCCGGGGCGCCCTCGGCGGCGAGCGCCAGCACCTCGGCCGAGCTGTCAATCCCGGTCACGTGCCGTACCCGCCGCGCGAGGCCGGCGGTGATAGTTCCCGGCCCGCATCCGACGTCAAGCAGCGACATGCCCTCGTTCAGTTCGCCGAGCAGGTATGCGGCCGAGTTCTCCGCGGTCCGCCAGCTATGTGACCGAAGCACCGATTCATGATGTCCGTGGGTGTATACCGCCATGCCGCACAGGCTAACGTATTGTCTCGATATTCGACCAATCACGTATCACTATACGGACACCACCCGGCTGGTTTCGCGCAGGCCGGAAAGCCGGAAGGCCGGTTCAACCCCGGTATTCATCGTCGGTGACCTCCCCGGCCCATTCGGTCGTGCCGTCGGTGACGGCTAGGTGGACCATGAATGCGCCGGCGGCCGCGCCATGCCAGTGCCACTCGCCGGGGGCGGTCGTGACCGTGTCGCCGGCCCGGATCTCCTCGCGTACGCCGCCGCGGGACTGGACCAGACCCGCGCCTTCGGTGACGTGCAGCACCTGGCCGCCAGGGTGACGATGCCAGGCACTGCGAGCACCGGGAGTGAACAGCACGACGCGTACCTCGGTATGCTCCGTCGCGCCGATCCGCGGCCACATCCAGACGTCACCGGTGAACCTGTCCGCCGGGCCCTTGGCAGCATGGCCGGTCTTGCGTGCAACCTCCACGGCCGCTCCTATCCACGAAATTCTGTACCTACTAGTATGTACAATAGTGACATGACCGCGAGAGACCGACTCATCGACAGCACGCGGGAACTGCTGTGGGAGCGCGGATACGTGGGTACCAGCCCGAAGGCGATCCAGGACCGGTCTGGTGCCGGGCAGGGCTCCATGTACCACCACTTCCGCGGCAAGCGCGATCTCGCGCTGGCCGCGATCGAGCAGAACGCCGCGGACCTGCGCACGCGGGCCGAGGCCGATTTCAGTGGTCCCGGCACCGCCGCCGAGCGGATCACCGCGTACCTGCGCCGGGAACGGGAGGCGCTGCGGGGCTGCCCGGTCGGGCGCCTGACCCAGGATCCCGGCGTGATGGCCGACCCGGACCTGCGCCGCCCCGTCGAGGAGACCTTCGGCTGGCTGCGCGCCCGGCTCGCCGCGCTCCTGGAACAGGGCCGCGCGCACGGGGAACTCGCTGCCTCGCTCGACCCGCAGACCGTCGCCACCGCCCTGGTCGCGGTGCTGCAGGGCGGGTACGTGCTCGCCCGCGCGTCCGGGTCGGCGGACACGTACCGGCAGGCGGTGGACGGAGCCCTCGGCCTGCTCGTCGGCGAGGAGTACGCAAATAATCTACGGTAAGGAGAGCCCATGCCGTTCGTTCGTATTGACGCGCTGCGCGCCGGCCAGGCCAGGCTAGACGCGCTCGGCCATGCGGTCCACCAAGCCCTGATCGACGCCATCGGCATCCCGGCCGATGACCTGTTCCAGGTACTGACCAGCCACGACGGGGAGGCCGGGGCGTTCCGCTACGACCCGGACTACCTGGGCGTGCACCGCGACGACGGCCTCGTATTCGTCGATATCACCATGCGGTCGGGCCGGACCAGCGAGCGGAAGCAGGCCCTGTACCAGCGGATCGCGGAGCTCGCCAGCAAGCATGCGGGCACCGAGCCACGCGACATCTTCGTCGTCATCCATGAGAACGACCTGCCGGACTGGTCTTTCGGCGAGGGGGTCGCACAGTACGCGACCGGCCCGGCGCCGCACGACACGCCGCGGCACGCCCCGGGCGAAGCGCTGTCTTCGCAGGTCAGGACAGTTACGAAAAATACGTAGGATACACTCGCACGTTGTGAGCAGCGAACTTGAGACGCGGTTTCCCGACGTGCGGACGCTGGCGTCCGCCCTCGAAACCACCGGCTACCTGGCCGGCGATCAGCTGGCGTCGGCGCTGTTCCTCGCCGTGCGGATGGGCCAGCCGATCCTGCTGGAGGGCGAGCCCGGCGTCGGTAAGACCGAGGCCGCCAAGGCGCTGGCCGGGGCTATCGGCACGACGCTGGTCCGGCTGCAGTGCTACGAGGGCATCGCGGCGGCCGAGGCGCTGTACGAGTGGAACTATCCGCGTCAGCTCCTGGCCATCAGGCTGGCCGAGGCGGCCGGCGAGCACATCCAGGACAAGGACCTGTTCACGGCGGAGTACCTGCTGTCCCGGCCGCTGCTCGCGGCGCTGCTGCATCCGGGCCCGCGGCCGGCGGTGCTGCTCATCGACGAGGTGGACCGGGCCGATGACGAATTCGAGGCGTTCCTGTTCGAGCTGCTGGCCGAGTCGGCCGTGACGATCCCGGAACTCGGCACGCAGCGCGCCACCGTGCCGCCCATCACCGTGCTCACCTCCAACCGGACCAGGGACCTGCACGACGCGCTCAAGCGCCGGTGTCTCTACCACTGGATCGCCTACCCGGATCCGGCGCGCGTGGCGGAGATCATCCGCCGCCGGGTGCCCGCGGCCGGGGAACGGCTGGCGGGTCAGGTGGCCGCGGCGGTCAGCCGGTTGCGCGGCCTTGACCTCACCAAGCCGCCGGGTATCTCCGAGGCGATCAGCTGGGCATCCGCGGTGAGCGTGTTCGGCGCCGGAGAGCTGTCGGGTGCGGTGGCCGGCCAGACGATGAGCACGGTGGTCAAGTATCCCGAAGACGAGGACACCGTCCGCGAGGCGGGACTCGCCGCGGTGGTCGGTGATTGATCACGGTGCCCGGGCAGGACGTTGACGTCGCGTCCCTCGCCGCCGGCCTGGGCACGGCGCTGCACACCGCCGGACTGCCGGTGGGCCCCGACCGGTGCGAGCGGCTCGCCCGCGCGATGACCGTCATGGGCGTGCGGTCGGTCGCCGAGTTGCACGCGTGCGCGCTGGCCACGCTGGTGTCCGACCCCAGCCAGGTGACGACGTTCGAGCGGGTGTTCGCGACGCTGTTCGGCGGCCCGTCGCCGTTCCCCGACCCGGCGCTGCATCGAGGTGACCAGCGGGACGAGCCGCTGCCCTCGGCCCGCGATCAATCGGCGCAGACCCGGGACGGCTCGGGCGGCTGGCCAGAGGGCGTGCTACCGCAATTCACAGACATTAATACGAACGGCGGTGGCTCCGACGAACCGGCCGGCGAGACGCCAGGGGTGTTCCGGGTGGCGTCCGCCGCCGAACGGCTGCGCGGCCGGGACTTCACTGAGTTGTCACCCGTCGAGCTGCGCGAGCTGGTGACGCTGATGCGCGAGATGACGCTCGCCATCCCGCCGCGCAGGACCCGCAGGTACCGGCGGGCGCGGGATGGCCGGCGCGTGGATCTGCGCGGCACGCTCCGCCAGGCGCGGCGCAGCGGCGGGGAGGTGATCCGCGTGGCCAGGCGGGCGCCGCGGACCCGGTCCCGCAGGCTGGTCGTTCTCTGTGATATCTCCGGCTCGATGGAGCCGTACGCTCGCGCGCTGCTCATGCTGCTTTACTTTCTGAGCGCGACCACTGCGAACCGCCCCGAGGTGTTCACCTTCGCCACTCGCCTGACCAGGCTGACGCCCACCTTGGCCGCGGCGACTCCCGACACGATGCTGGCCAAGGCGGGGGAGGCCGCGCCGGACTGGTCCGGTGGCACGAGAATCGGCGCCGCCCTCAAGGAGTTCAACGACCGCTACGGTAGCCGGGGTATGGCCAGGGGAGCGATCGTGCTGATCATCTCCGACGGCTGGGAGACCGGCGATCCCGCGGTGCTCGGTGTTCAGATGGCCCGCTTGCGCCGCCTGGCGCACCGTATCGTGTGGGCCAACCCGCGTACCCAGTCTCCCCGTTACCGCCCCGAAGTCGGCGGTATGGCCGCCGCCTGGCCGCATTGTGACGCCGTGGTGAGCGCCCACAGCCTGGACGCGCTCCCCGTCCTGCTATCAGCGCTGCGCGCTGCCTAGCCAGATTCAGCAGTTCCGCGACGACCGAAGCGAGCAAAGCCCGCCGACCACGGTGGCCCCCGCGGCGAGCGCAGCGAGCTTCGCGGGTCGCCCGGCCGCGGGGGCCCTCCGGGCCTCCCGGCCGGGCGAAACTAACGGCGAGAAGCGTCGCGAGTCGGGGGTCTGGGGGTTGGTTTTTACCCCCCAGAAAACGCTGTACCCCCCAGAAAATATTGCGCCGCTGGCGCGCAAAGCGGGTGCGCACCAGCGGGGCCTGTGGGCGGCGGGTGTCAGGCGACGGTCACGTGGATGGTGTGGTAACCGGTGGCGCCGCTGGGCTCCGGGCCATGGACGTTGGCGGTCTGGGTGTGGCCGGTCTTGTCGGTGGCCCGGACCTTGATGGTGTGCTGCCCCGGCGTCGCGTTCCACACGTAGTACCACTGTCGCCAGGTGTCGATTGTGTCCTGAGCCGCGACTTTCGCCGGGGTCCAGGCGCCGTCCACGAAGACCTCCACCGCCTCGACGCCGCGATGCTGGGCCCAGGCGACGCCCGCGATCGTGACCTTGCCGGCGGTCACGCTGGCGTTGTTCTTCGGCACGTCGATGCGCGACTCGGTCTTGATCGGGGCCTGCTGCGTCCAGCCGCGCTGCACCCAGTAGGCGCTGAACGCGGCGAACGTGGTGACCTCCATGTCGACGACCCACTTGCAGGCCGACACGTAGCCGTACAGGCCGGGCACCACGACTCGGACCGGGAAGCCGTGCTCCTGCGGCAGCGGCTGGCCGTTCATGCCCACCGCCAGCATCGACGTCCGGCCATCCATGACCGGGTCGACGGCGACGCCGATATTCATCTGGTTGACGTCGCGCATGACGATCTGCTGGGCGCCGGACTGGAGGCCGGCCTTGCGCAGGATGTCGGCCAGCAAGGTGCCCTGCCAGCGCGCGTTGCCGATGTAGCCGCCGCCAACGCTTTCCGACACGCAGGTGAGCGTGACGTCATGGTCGATCATCGGCTGCTGCATCAGCTGGTCGAACGTCAGCGTCATCGGATGGTCCACCATGCCGTGGATGCGCAGCTGCCAGGACGAGGGCTGGACCTGGGGCACGGCCAGGGCGGTGTCCACCCGGTAGAACTGGGAGTTGGGCGTGTAGAACGGAGACAGCCCCTGGACGTCGAGGGTGGCATTCTTCGGCAGCGGTTTCGGTTTCACCGCCGTCTTGCCCAGCTTCACCTGGGCGGTGTTGACGGTGAACCGCCGGTTGCTGATCATCTGGCCGCCGACGCCCGCGGCGAGCGCGACGCCGGCTGTCGTGCCGGTGACGGCGAGGAATTTACGCCGGTTGACGCCGCCCGGCACCCTGGGACCCGTGCCGTGCCTCACGACCTACCTCCAGCGGTGAGCTCGGGCACTCCGGCGGCCTGGCCTATCCAGAGCAGGGCCGCGACTCCGGCGGCGGCGCCGATGATCGACGGAATGACGTCGGTGAACCTGCTGGCCGGCCGGGTGTAGGCGATATAGGCGCCGAGCAGTCCGAAGACCGCCAGGCCCACCACGCCGACGGTGATCCGGCGCCGTGCCACCACCCCGATCCCGATGGCCAGGAAGGCGATCGTGACGTACATGCCGAGCAGGAGCATCGTCTTGTCGTGCTCGCCGAACTTCTGGATCGCGAATTCCTTCAGCCACGAGGGAGTGTGGTCGATGAACCACTCGCCGACCGCGATGATCGGTGACGCCTGCGGCCGGAAGAACGCCGCGGCCAGCGTCGCGATCCCGATCGCCAGCCCGGCGGCGACCACGCCCATGGTGCCGCCGGCCAAGCGGCCCGGGGGCTTCGGCGCCGTCTCGCGTCGCCCGGGGCCCGAAGCGAAGTCATTCCAGCTCTGCTCGTCCGGTGCCCGGAGCATCGGGCCGGACGGATGCGACGCGGGCAGCGTGGGCCCAGGCGGATATGACGCCGGGTTCGCCGGACCCCAGACGCTGTCACCGTAGGCCGGCTCCTGATATCCGCTGTAGGCCGGCTCCTGGTATCCGCTGTAAGCGGACTCCTGATATCCGGCGTAGGCGGGCTCTTGGTAGCCGCCATAGTTCTGCTCTTGGTAGCCGCCGTAATTTTGCTCCGGGTAGGCGCCGTAACCCTGATGGGCACCGTAACCCTGCTGGGCACCGTCGAAGGCGTCGGCGTACCCGGCACCCTGATCCCAGGAAGGCGTCGGAGCGCGATGACGCGCGGAGCGGGGCGGGTCGTAACTCATATCCCTATTCACGGGCTAACCGAGGCCCCGTGTTCGATTTTCGGCTCGCGGGTAAGCAACCGGTAAGAAGCGCGGGTCAGACCCGTACGCGGCGGGGCAGCGCTGAATTGGCCTGGGCCTCCGGCCACGGCGTGATCGTGTCGTCCTCGGTGAGGATGGCGGGCAGCGGCGGCACCGAGATGGCGTGTTCCTCCATGGCCAGGTAGCCCGGGACCGGCTGCGGCGAGACCTGAGGCCGGGCGACGATCGGCGTGGCCGCCTGGCGCTGGGCCAGGTGGCGGCGGATCAGCCAGCCCGCGAGCACCACCAGGACCGGGACGCCATAGCCGACCGTGTAGTTGTAGGGCCACGGCACGCTGAGCCGGCCCATGCTGGGCTCGGCCGCGTAATATCCGCCGGCCGCGAACGCCAGCCATTCCGGACGTCCGTCCAAGGCCACCAGCATCACCAGCAACAGCGCGTACCACTGGTAGTGGGGCGTGGTCACGGCCAGCGCGGCGGCGGTCATCACTATGGCGCCGCGCCACGGCTGATCGGGGTCGGCGAAGCGAAGCACGGCGAGCGCCACCGCCCCGAGTACCAGCACCGCGACGACGGTGGCCAGTTTGCCTCCGACGAACAGGTCGATGATGCCGAACCTGGACCCGTTCTCGTAGCCCTCCTGCTGGAGGTAGCCGGGGATGAAGCCGATCACCTTGTTGCCCACGGCGAGCAGATGTGGCGCGTAGACGACGGTGATCGCCGACACGGCGGACACGCTGACCAGCAGCCAGCGACGCCTGAGAATCGCGGGCACGGCGAGCGCCGGGGTCATCTTGGTGGCGATGGCGAGGCCGAGCAGGACGCCGCCCGCGACCGTCCTGCGTTCGGTACGCGCCGTGGCCAGCACGAGCAGCGCGGCGGCGGTGATGCCCACCGCGACGATGTCGACGTGGGCATTGTTGCCCGCCTCCAGCGCGACCGTCGGGCACCACGACCACAGCGCGGCCATTCGCGCGTCACGGCCCAGCCTTCGCAAGCCGGACAGCAGCAGCACGGTGGTGAGTACGGCGATACCGGCCGTGGTCGACTGGATAGGCGTGCTCGAGTCGGAGCCGTCCGGCAGGTAGTGCACACCGAGGAAGTAGGCCTCGGCGACCGGCGGGTAGATCGTATGCACCGTCGGCCGGTTGATCCTGGTGCAGCCGCCGGCGAAGTAGGTGCTCGGCTTCGTGCAGTACTCGGCGCCCGGATACCAGAGGAAGTCGTTCCGCAGCCCGTGCAGATGGCGGGAGGCGGGCGAATAGGCGTACGGGTCAATGCCCGCCGCCTGCACCTTGCCGTCCCAGATGTACCGGTATGAGTCGGTGCTCTGCTGCGGCGGCGCGGACAGCGCGGCCACCTGGATGGCGATGCCGCCCAGCAGGACGAGGACGACCGACGCCCGCATCGGCACCTTGCGCAGCAGCCACGCCGCGCCGAGGAACGCCAGCCAGGCCACGATGACCAGCGGCAGTGGCCGGATCCGCGCCGGGTCGATGCTCGGTCGGACGAGCAGCAGCACCATCGCGGTCAGTACCACGAGGCAGGCGCAGATTCCGGTGACCCGGAGCTTGGCGTTCATGCAGTAAGGGTGCCATCGTGTCAGCGGAACGTGACCTCACCGAGGTGGGGTGTAAGGCTTCCTTAAGGGAATATGGACGCGAACCAGCGACCGTCGACCGACCAGGTTTCCACTTCACCAAGGCCGGCGTCGGCGGCCACCTCGGTAATGTGGTCGGCGCCCACATAGGCCCAGGGGAACCACGCGCTCGCCGATCCGGCGTGACACAGGCGGACCTGCTCACGACGCAGCGCCGTGCCGGGCGGGTCCAGCTCGACCAGCGCCCGGCCGTCCGGGGCCAGCAGCTCGCCGACGCGGCGCAGCAGCGCCGCCGGGTCGCCGCCGATGCCGATGTTCCCGTCCGCCAGCAGCACCGTGCCCCAGCGTCCGGTTCCCGGTACCCGGTCGAACACGTCACGCAGCATGACCAGCGCGCCGGAGGACCGGGCCAGCCCGACCGCGTACGGGGTGATGTCGATGCCCAGCGCCGGAATGCCGCGCTCAGCCAGGGCGACCGTCAGCCGTCCAGGACCGGAGCCGATGTCAAGCGTCGGCCCCTCACATCGGTCCAGCAGTGACTTGTCGCCCGGGGTGGCGTTCAGCCAGCTGTCCACGGCGAGCGGAATACGGGTTCCGTCGGCATACTCGATGTCCGGCCGGGCGCGGCCGGCCAGCGCGTGCTCATAGAGTTCCCCGATCACGAGGACTCCCTCCGGGTGATTCCGGTGTCCGAACTTCACAAGTGTCAGGGTCGGCGAGTCCTTGCGGGGTACGGTGCAGGGGAAGTTACTACAATCGTCACTGTGCTTACGGACTAGTGACGGTTTAACCCCGTTTTCTAGTCTGACCAGTTGTTCACCCCTTACGGTGGATGGGTGACCATGACGTTTCGCGACGTAAGCTGCCGTGGTGAATAATCCAGACCCGCCGGGTCGCATCGTCGTTGTCGATGACGACCCCACCGTGGCCGACGTGGTCGGACGGTACCTGATACGCGACGGCCACACGGTCGAGTGCGTGCACGACGGCTACGAGGCGCTGCGGCGCGTCGCCGAGGCCCCGCCTGACCTGGTGGTGCTCGACCTCATGCTGCCCGGCATGGACGGCCTCGAGGTCTGCCGTCGGCTGCGGGCGCGCTGGCCGATCCCGGTAGTGATGCTGACCGCGCTCGGTGACGAGACTGACCGCCTGGTCGGTTTCGAGACGGGCGCCGACGATTATGTCACCAAGCCGTTCAGCCCTCGTGAGCTGGCACTGCGGGTCCGCTCGGTGCTGCGCCGGTCTCGCGGCAGCGGTCTGCCCGACAAGCAGCCCGGCCTGGGTGCGATCAAGGACGGCGACCTGCTGGTCGACCTGGCCGCGCACGAGGTCAGGTCGCGCGGCGAGCTGATCCAGCTCACTTCGCGCGAGTATGACCTCCTTGTCTTCCTGATGCAGAATCCGCGTAAGGCGTTCACTCGCGAACAACTGCTCCAGGATGTCTGGTCGTGGACGTTCGGGGACACGTCCACCGTCACCGTGCACGTCCGGCGGCTGCGCGAGAAGCTGGAGCCTGACCCCACCATGCCCCGCAGGATCGTCACCGTCTGGGGAGTCGGGTACCGGTACGAACCGGAGGCGGCATGACTCCCGGCCATGGCGTCGTGGCGCTCGTGGACGGCATTGAACCGCAAGATATCGAGTTCATACTGCAATGGACTCTGATCGCCGCGGCGGCCATCACCGCCATCGGTGTTTTTACGCTACGGGTGCTCGGTAAGCGGTCTCTCCGGGTGATGGTCCTCGGGGTGATCCTGGTCTCGGCACTGACCTCGATGGCCGGTGTTGGTGTCATCGCCAACCGGATGCTGGCCGGGGTGAACCAGGGTGTCGTCTACTACCTGATGTCGATCGCCGGGCTGGCCGGCATAGCCGCATCATTGGTGGTGGGCCGGCAGCTGACAAAGGCGAGCCGGGCGTTGTCGGCCTCGGTCAGCGCCGTCGGCGACAGCGGTGTCTACGTCCCGCCGACCCGGGTGCTGCCGGCCGAACTGTCCGAACTGTCCGACGCGCTGGGTGTCGCCCAGGAGCGGCTCAACGCCGCACGGCAGCGCGAGCGGGCGCTGGAGGCGAGCCGCCGCGAACTGGTCGCGTGGGTCAGCCACGACCTGCGCACACCGCTGGCCGGCCTGCGCGCCATGGCGGAGGCGCTCGAGGATCAGGTTGTCGTCGACCCGCGCACGATCTCCCAGTACCACACCCAGATCCGCACCGAAGTCGACCGGCTCTCCTCGATGATCGACGACCTCTTCGAGCTGTCCCGGATCCACGCGGGCGCGCTGCGGCTGTCCCGCCGGATGGTCGGCCTGGAGGACGTCGTCGCCGAGGTCGTGGCCAGCACGGAACCGGTGGCCCGGGCCAAGGGCGTACGGCTCACCGGCGCGGCCGTACGCGGCATGCCGGTCTACGTGGACTCCGCCGAGCTCGGCCGGGCGCTGCGCAACCTGGTGACCAACGCGATCCGGCACACTCCGTCCGACGGTGTGGTGGATGTGCTGGCCGAGGTGCAGAACGGCGTCGCGGCGGTCTGTGTGTCCGACGCCTGCGGCGGTATCCCGCCCGAGGACCTGCCGAGGGTGTTCGACGTGGCGTTCCGCGGCGAGTCGGCCCGCACACCCGGGCCGGACGGCGGCGGCGGGCTCGGCCTGTCCATCGCCCGTGGCATCGTGGAGGCGCACTCCGGCCAGATCGCGGTGCGCAACGCCGGTCCCGGCTGCCAGTTCCTGGTCCGGCTTCCGCTGGCCCGGCCGGCTCCCCCGGCGGTGACCAGGACCGCGCCGCGCCGTCGTCCGCCCGCCCGGGCCATCACCGGCCCGATAGCCCAGTAGCGTCGCGCTCGCCGCGTCGGACCGGCGGGCTCGGATAGCCTACGTGGATGGCGGAGCTAGCCGAACGTGAGCAGGCGCCCGGGCAGGCTGGCCGGGGCGGTGCGTCGCGTTCCGCGCTTCCTGGCTGGCTGGTGGTCGCCATCCCGGCGGTGGTCGCGTTCGTGGTCACCGGGGTCGATCTTTCCGGCCCGTCGCTGTGGCGGGACGAGGCGTACACCAAGGACGCGGTATCCCGGTCGCTGAGCCACCTGTTCGCGCTGCTCGGCCACACCGACGCGGTGCACGGCGCCTACTACGTGATGATGCACTTCGTGTCCGAGGTCATCGGCACCTCGGACGCCGCGCTGAGATTTCCTTCGCTGTGCGCGATGGCCGTCGCTACCGGGTTCACCGCCGCGATCGGCCGCCGGGCGGCCGTCCTGGCTGGGGCTCGCTGGCCGGGAGTGACCGGTCTGCTGTCCGGTCTTCTGTTCGCGGTCGCCCCGTACATGACGTACTACGGGCAGATGGCGCGGTCGTACGCCTTCGTGACCATGTTCGCCACGATCGCCAGCTACCTGCTGCTCCGCGCGGCGGCGCCCGACGGCGGCCCCGGCCATCCGGCCAGCGGCGGCTGGTGGTGGGCCGGGTACGGCGTGGCCGTGGCCTTCACCGGGCTTTTCAACACGTTCGGGCTGCTCATCATCCCGGCTCACGCGCTTACCCTGCTGTGGGCGGGTCCGTCGCGGGCCCGGGGCGGTATCGCGGGCTGGGCGCGGCGGGTTGGCGTCCCGTGGCTGGCCGGCTCGGTGGCGGCGGTAGCGGTGCTGTTGCCCGTGCTGCTCATCTCGTTCCGTCAGCGCGGACAGATCTCCTGGCTGGCGAAGCCGGACATCAACACGATCACGACCATGCTGCGGGAGTATGCGGGCTCGAAGGCGCTGATCGTCCCGGTAGCCCTGCTCGCGGTCGGCGGCGTGATGGCGGCCCTTTTCGACGGGTTCAACGGGTTCGGCGGGAAGGCTGCCGGCGGACGCCGGCTGTCCCCGGCCGCGATCGCCCTGCCCTGGCTGGTCGTGCCGCCGGTCATCCTGCTGGCGGTGTCGCTGGTCAAGCCGGTGTACAGCCAGCGGTACATCGAGTTCTGCCTTCCCGCGCTGGCCACCCTCGTCGCGGCGGGCTTGGTCGGGCTGGCCCGGCTGGTGGCGACCACATCGCTGGGACGTCGCGATGTTCGCGCCGCGTGGGCGCCGTCCGCCATCATCCTGGCGGTGCTGGCCGTCATGCTGATCTCCCCGCAGCACGCGATCCGGCAGTCCTCGGCCCGGCCGGACGACCTGCGGCTGGCATCGGCCATCGTGGCCGCCAACGAGCAGCCCGGCGACGTGGTCTTCTACATGCCCGACGACATGTACGTGCTCGGCACCGGGTATCCGGCACCGTTCTCGCGGCTGCGTAACATCGGGCTCGCTGAGTCGCCGGTCGCCTCGGCCACGCTGACCGGCCGCGAGGTCACCAGCCCGGCCGAACTCGCGGCCCGCTTCACCGGTGTGAAGCGGGTATGGTTCGTCACCGGCAACAGCGACTACAAGTTCCCCACCCCGACCTCGCCCGTGGACAAGGAGATGATGACGCTCGTCAGCGCCTCGGCACTGCACCTGACCCACCGCTGGCAGGCCGGCGAGGTAATGCTCACCTTGTACACCCGCTGAAGAGGACCGCTGAAGAGGACCGCTGAAGAGGACCGCTTAAGAGGACCGCTGACGCCGAGGACCACACTCGTCCCCTGACCACCATCCGCCTCAGCACGCCTCTAATCCTGTCTGATTGCACCATATGTCCCGGTTCAAGCCCTATGTCCCGCGTACTCCCGTGGAGACTTAGAGCCTTCTGGAACTTTGGGCGCCGGTTTCCGGCTCTGTCCCTCCGCAAAGCTCTTTTCTTCCATGCAGAACCCTCGTCCCCACGCCACATCCGCCCCACAAGGACCTTTCCGGCCGCGCAGACCCGGTCACAACCTAACATCCGCCCCACAAGAACCTTTTCTTCCACGCTAACCTTCGTCACCAGTAACACCCGCCCGACATATCGGATGTGTCGGTGCGAGTGTTGGCGGGGGCACTCGTATATGGCGCCGCGCCAGGCTCGGCACCGTGCCAGGCTTGGGACGTGGCAGGCTGGGGGCGCCAGACTTGGGGCGCGGTCAGGTGCCCACTAGGGGTACGTTGCGCCAACCATCCCCACCTGAGGGGTACGTTGCGCCAACCATCCCTCCGATCCGCCCCCACCGGCGCGTAATCAGGCCACTTTCAAGCGACACGTCCGAGGCGAAAGCCGGGTGGTGAGCCGTAGGGCGGCGGCCGCCGCCTCACGATCCGCTAGGGCTCGGCGATGGCGGGGTCCAGGGGGGTGCCCTGGATTTGCTCGCGGATCTTGCGGCGGCCACGGTGCAGTCGGGACATGACGGTTCCGACCGGCGTGCCCATGATCTCGGCGATCTCCCGGTACGGGTAGCCCTCGATGTCGGCCAGGTAGACCGCGGTGCGGAACTCGCCGGGCAGGTCGCGCAGCGCCCGCAGGAGGTCGGAGTCCGTCGTCCGGTCCAGCGCCTCGGCCTCCGCGGACGGCACCGGGGGCGTCAGCCGGTCCGCTGACATCTGCCACTCCTGCAGGTCTCCGCCCAGCGCCTGCTGCGGCTCGCGGCGGCGCTTGCGGTACACGTTGATGAACGTGGTGGTGAGGATGCGGTTCAGCCACGCCCGGAGGTTCGTGCCGGGGGTGAACTGAGCGAAGGCCGCATAGGCCTTGGCTGACGTCTCCTGGACGAGGTCCTCGGCGTCGGTGGGGTTGCGCGTCATCCGGAGCGCGGCGGGGTATAGCTGACCAAGCTGCGGGATGACATCGCGCTCGAATCGGGCACGGTCCTCACTGGAGTGTTCGGCTCGGCTCATTGTTCGCTCCGGGGTGGGTCGTCTTCTCACCTATATAGACGTACGGGAGGCCTCGAAACGTCCCCCGTGTAATCTAAATCACGTTACTACGTGATGAAGCTGACAACTCTGTCAGGGTTAGCTGAAGATCAGGTTGGTATGTGGCCAGGCCGGGGCTTACGCAGGCAGGCCACGCCAAGGTCTACGAAGCACGCTACGCCGGGGCGGCGAAGCAAGCTAGGCCAGGTTAGCCAATCGGGTTAGGCCGCGGCTTGGCACGTTAAGAACGCGTAAGATCCAGCCCTTCCCGATCTTGTACCACATGTGGTGGTACCAGTCCTGGTACGGGATGACCTTCCCCGCCCATATCGGATAGAAGTAGTAGAACATCAGCAGGACGGCGAGCAGGTAGGCGCCGACGACGCCCGCACCGATCGACCGGCGCAAAATAGTAGCCGTCACCGGGCCGATGATCAAGCCTATACACAACGTCAGGGCGAGGATCAGGAACGGCTCGAACTCGAGCGCGTAGTAGAAGAACTTCGTCCGGGACACCAGCGGGAACCAGATCACCCAGCCCGCCAGCATGCCGCACAGCACCGCGCCGGCCCGCCAGTCGCGGTGCAGCAGCCACCAGCCCAGGACGAAGATCAACGCGAGGATCGACCCCCACCAGATGGCCGGCGACCCGAGCGCCAGCACCTCCTGGGACCACTCTGAACCGCTGTAACGCGTAGGGCAGTAGTGCGCCGGGCCGCCGGCTGGACCGGTGTAGCACTCGTAGAAGAAGGCGACGGGCCGGGTCATCACCAGCCAGTCCCACGGCTGGGACTGATACGGATGCGGGGTGCGCAGCCCGAGGCCGAAATGGATCGCCTGGTAGTGGTACTCGTACAGGGAGTACAAAGCGGAGATGACCGGGGTGGTCACGCCATGGGTCTGGCCGTAGTTCCGGTAATAGCCGGTGCCGGTGATCAGCCAGTTGGACCAGGTCGCCACGTAGACCACGAACGGGATCAGCACGAACGTCAGCGGCAGCCAGACCGCGTCCCGGCTCAGTGCGCCCCGGATGAAATCGCGCAGCCCCGCGGCCCGCCGTGCGCCGCAGTCCCACGCGGTGATCAGGACCGCGAACCCGATCAGGTACCAGACCGCGTCCCACTTGGTGGCGATGGCCAGGCCGATGAAGACCCCGGCCAGTACCCGCCACCTGCGGATACCCAGCCGCGGCCCGGCCTCATCCGACGGCCGCGACGCCATCGCGTACGCCAGCCGCTCCCGGGACTCGTCCCGGTCGATGAGCACGCAGCCGAACGCGGCCAGCACGAAGAACATCAAGAAGATGTCCAGGATCCCGGTCCGCGACAGCACGAACTCCAGGCCGTCCAGCGACATCAGCAGCCCGGCGATGCAGCCCAGCAGCGTGGAGCGGGTCATCCGGCGGGCGATCCGGCAGATCAGCAAGATGGCCAGCGAGCCGAACACGGCGCTCATGAACCGCCAGCCGAAGGAGTTCAGCCCGAACATCCACTCGCCGACCGCGATCAGCAGCTTTCCCATCTCCGGCTGGACCACGTACTCGCCGCAGTTCGTGCCGCCGCACGCCTGGAAGATGTTCGTGTGCCCCGCCTGGATCAGCGTGTTCGCGTTGCTGACGGTGTTCCATTCCACACCGTGCTGGAGGATGCTCCACGCGTCCTTGACGTAGTACGTCTCGTCGAAGATCAGCGCGCGGGGAACGGCGAGCCGGTCGAACCGCAAGAACGCGCCGAACGCGGTGACCAGTAGCGCCCACACCCAGCTCCGCAGCCGGTCGTCTGGCATCGGGGAGATCAGCCGGGCACGCAGGACCGACAACCTGTCGTCGTCCTCAGTGACCGCCCGGACGGGCGTGGTAGCCGTCATCGGCCACATGTTACTGGCGTAGACCGCGGTCCGCATTAGGGTGGCGGGCGTGCGCATCCCAGAAGACAGCCCGCAAGGCAGCTCAGCAGGCAGCTCAGCAGACAGCGGAGTGCTGATCCTCGCGGCCGTTCCGATCGGGCGGGCCGAGGACGCGTCGCCGCGCCTCAAGGCTGAGCTCGCGGAGGCAGAGATCATCGCGGCGGAGGACACGCGTAAGGTCCGCGCCCTGGCCGCGCGACTGAACGTCGAGCTCAAGGCCAGGATCGTTTCCTATTACGACGCCGTGGAACAGCGCCGGACGCCGGCGCTGATCGCCGAGCTTGAGGACGGCCGCGACGTGCTGCTGGTCACGGACGCCGGTATGCCCGGCATCAGCGATCCGGGCTACCGGCTGGTCAACGCCGCCGCGGCGCGGGACATCCCGGTGACCGCACTGCCCGGCCCGTCCGCGGTCACCACCGCGCTGGCGGTATCCGGCCTGCCCACGGACCGGTTCTGTTTCGAGGGTTTCCCGCCCCGCAAGCAGGGCGACCGCACCAGGCGTTTCACAGACCTCGCCGGCGACGTTCGCACGCAGGTGTTCTTCGAATCGCCTCGCCGTCTTCAGCACACACTTGGCGAGCTGGCGGAAAGCCATGGCGCGGACCGCCCGGCGGTGGTCTGTCGCGAGCTCACCAAGGTCCACGAGGAGATCCGCAGGGGAACCCTCGCCGAGCTGGCTCAGTGGGCCAGCGAGCCATCAAGCGTTGTCCGAGGCGAGATCACGCTTGTCGTCGCCGGAACCGGCCGGATCCGAGCCGGAGACCGAGCCGGAGACCGAGCCCGAGCCCGAGACCGATCCGGAACCCGGGCCCGCCGCCGGGACGACACGGTGACGGCCGGATAGCCGCCGCAGCCACGACGAGCCCGCCGTGCCGGGCGAGAACGCCAGCACCGCCGCGAGACAGGCGAAGGGCACCGCCGGCAGCACGTACCGGTAGTCGAACTCCGCGGTCGCCGCGGGGATGACGATCATCGCCACCGAGATGCCCCAGGGCAGCAGCGCCTCGCCGCCCACCCGCCGCCAGGCGAGCACCATGCCGCCCAGCCCGATGAGCAGGATCAGGCCGTAGAACGTGCCCGGCAGGTACACGTGCCGCTCGTACAGCCGCATCACCCCCGCGAACGGCTCGGCCACCTGGGTGTACGGATTGCCCTGGATGTAGGCGGCCGCGTAGGAACCGTACTTGCCCAGGTGCGCCTTGTTGTACGCGGCGATCGGCAGCGGGTGCTTGAGGAACAGGTACTCGTCGTAGGTCGGCGCGTTCGGGAAGACGTGCCGGGTGAAGCCGAACGCCATCCAGGTGTCGTGCCAGACCGTGTTCACGTAGTCCAGCGGCTGTGCCTCGATGGCCCGGATCGCGAAGTCCTTGGCCAGCGTGTTGGGCAGGGGAGAGAACTTCGATGGCGGGAACCGGTTCAGCGGTGACTGCGGGGTCCAGATGTAAGCCTGCGCGATGGGCCGCTTGGACGGTGGCACGGTGGTGCACAAGGAGAGTTCGGACACCGGCACGTGCATCTTCGAGCACTCGGCGAATGTCATGACCCGGGAGTACAGGAACACGCCGGTGCTGTCAGTCATCGCGAACTGCCCGTGCTCGATGTCGAACAGTCCGGCATAGCCGAGCACCGGCGCGACGCACAGCACGATCAGCACCGCCACGCGCCGCCAGCTGACCCTGCGGATGATCATGTACACAGCGAAGATGGCCAGCAGCGGCAGCCCGACCGAGCGCAGCACCGCACCGATGCCCAGCAGCAGCCCGATGAGCGCGGAGGTGCGCAGGGACGGCCCGGTACGGCTCCACAGCAGCATCGTGACGGCCAGCGTCAGCACGAACAGGAACGGGACGTCGGACAGGATCAGGTGCTCGAGCTCGATCTCGAACCCGTCGTACAGGACGGGCACGGTCGCCAGGGTGGCTGCCCAGGCGGGGGCGCCGAACCGGTGCCGGGCCAGCGCGTAGACCATGACACCGACCGCGAGGCCCATAAGATGTTGCAGAATCGTTATCAGCAGGTAGCTGTGAAACGGCTGGACGATCTTGAGGGCGATGGAGTAGCCGGACGGTCTGGTGGGGTCAAGGCTGAACTTGACCGTGTTCTGCACGTAGTCGAACGAGTCGTTGAACCAGACCTGCCATCGGTACCCGAGTTCCGCGTCGGCTCGCAGCAGCACGGCGGGGATCATGACGATGACGAACAGCCGGTGGCCGTTCCAGATGCGGGTCAGGAGTGACCCGATCGACCCGATCCATGAGGTCGATTGCGCGCGAGGCGTGGCCGCAGGCATTACCCTCAAGAGCCGTACCCTCCGGGTTATAGGACCAGCCAGCAGGATATCGAAGCTCCCCGCCTGTCACGGGCAGGATGCGGGGCAAAGGAGACGACGTGGAGCTGACCGTGGTTATGCCCTGCCTCAATGAGGCAGAGACGGTGGCGACGTGCGTCCGCAAGGCTATGGGATTTCTCGCCGAAAGCGGTATCAGCGGAGAGGTCCTGATCGCCGACAACGGCAGTACTGACGGCAGCCAGCAACTAGCCGAGGCGGAGGGCGCACGCGTCGTCGACGTCACGGAAAAGGGTTACGGCAACGCCCTCATGGGCGGCATTGTCGCGGCTCACGGCAAGTACATCATCATGGGCGACGCCGACGACAGTTACGACTTCACGAACCTGATGCCATTCGTCGAGGAACTGCGTAAGGGCGCCGACCTGGTGATGGGCAACCGGTTCAAGGGCGGCATCGCCCCTGGCGCCATGCCGCCGCTGCACAGATATCTCGGCAACCCGGTGCTCAGCTTTGTCGGCCGCCTGTTCTTCCGCAGCGACATCGGGGACTTCCACTGCGGCCTGCGGGGGTTCAGCCGGGACAGCCTGATGTCGCTCGGCCTTCAGGCCACCGGTATGGAGTTCGCCAGCGAGATGGTGGTGAAGGCCACCCTGGCCGGCCAGCACATCACCGAGGTGCCCACCACACTGTCCAAGGACGGGCGGTCTCGCCCGCCGCACCTGCACACCTGGCGGGACGGCTGGCGTCACCTGCGGTTCCTGCTGCTGTTCAGCCCGCGCTGGCTGTTCTTCCTGCCCGGCTTGTTCCTGCTCACCGTCGGCCTGGTGATCGGGGCGATCGTGGTCCCGCATCCGTTCAGCATCGGTTCGGTCACGTTCGACGTCGACACCCTCGTCGCGGCGAGCGCCATGGTGGTGATCGGGTTCCAGGCCGTCCTGTTCTGGCTGTTCACCCAGGTCTATGCGGGTGCGGAGGGCTTCTTGCCGGAGGAGCCGAAGGTGCAGCGGATTCTCGGCAAGCTCTCCCTGGAACGCGGGCTGGTGACCGGCGGGATCCTGGGGCTCGCGGGCCTGGCGGGCCTCATCTTCTCGATCCTGGACTGGCGCGGCCAGGGCTTCCACGGCCTGAACTACGAGCACTCGCTGCGGCTGATGATCCCCTCGGTGACCGCGCTGATCGTGAGCTGGCAGCTGATTCTCGGCACGTTCTTCCTGTCGATACTCGGCATCCGGCACACACGTCACCCCGCGATAGGCGCACCACAGACGTTCGCGGAAAGGAACTAGGGTTTAGATCTATGCGCAATATCCTGGCTGCTCCGGCCTGGCCCTATGCCAACGGGCCCCGGCACATCGGACATGTATCGGGCTTCGGCCTGCCGTGTGACATGTTCAGCCGGTACCAGCGGATGGCGGGCAACCGGGTGCTGATGGTCAGCGGCACGGACGAGCACGGCACGCCGATCCAGGTGCAGGCGGACGCTGAGGGCGTGACCGCACGGGAACTGGCCGACCGCTACAACCGGGTGATCGCCGAGGACCTGACCAGCCTAGGCATGACATATGACCTGTTCACCCGGACGACAACCCGCAACCATTACGCCGTTGTCCAGGAAATGTTCACCACCCTGCTGAAGAACGGTTACATATTCCCGAAGACCACGCTGGGCGCCATTTCCCCGTCCACCGGCCGGACGCTGCCCGATCGCTACATCGAGGGCACGTGCCCGATCTGCGGCTACGACGGCGCGCGCGGCGACCAGTGCGACAACTGCGGCAACCAGCTCGACCCGGCCGACCTCATCAATCCGCGGTCGCGGATCAACGGCGAGACCCCGGTGTTCGTGGAGGCCGAGCATTACTTCCTCGACCTGCCGGCGTTCGCGCAGATCCTCGGCGAGTGGCTGCAGTCGAAGGCGGGCAGCTGGCGGCCGAACGTGCTGAAGTTCTCGCTGAACCTGCTCGACGACCTCCAGCCGCGGGCCATCACCAGGGACCTTGACTGGGGAGTGCCAGTGCCGCTGGACGGCTGGCGGGACCGCCCGGACAAGCGGATCTACGTCTGGTTCGACGCGGTGATCGGCTACCTGTCCGCGTCGGTTGAATGGGCACGGCGAAGCGGCGACCCGGACGCATGGCGCGCCTGGTGGAACGCCCCGGACGCCGAGGCCTACTACTTCATGGGCAAGGACAACATCGTCTTCCACGCCGAGATCTGGCCCGCCATGCTGCTCGGCTACGACGGCCAGGGTTCGAAGGGCGGCTCGCCCGGACCGCTCGGCACGCTCAACCTGCCCACCGAGGTGGTGTCGAGCGAGTACCTGACCATGGAGGGCAAGAAGTTCTCTTCGTCCCGGTCCGTGGTCATCTACGTCCGCGACTTCCTGTCCCGCTACGACGTCGACGCGTTGCGGTACTACGTGGCGATCGCCGGGCCGGAGAACCAGGACACCGACTTCACCTGGAGCGAGTTCGTCCGCCGCAACAACGACGAGCTGGTCGCCACCTGGGGCAACCTGGTCAACCGGGCGGTGTCGTTCGCCGCCCGCAACATCGGATCGATCCCCTCGGCGGGGTCGTTGACCGGATTCGATCAGTCGATGCTGGAGCGATCCCGGGCCGCCTTCGCCGCCGTCGGGGGGCATCTGGAGTCGTCCCGGTTCAAGTTCGCGATCTCCGAGGCGATGCGCACGGTGGCCGAGGCCAACAAGTACTTCTCCGAGCAGGCGCCGTGGAAGCTGCGCGAGTCAGACCCGGAGCGGATGGCGACCGTGCTGCACGTGGCGCTGCAACTGGTGGACGACGCGAAGACGCTGCTCACGCCGTTCCTGCCACGGTCGTCCGAGCAGGTTTATGAGATGCTCGGCGGGGCCGGTGTCTGGTCCGGCATGCCGCACATCGAGGAGGTCGACGAGGAGGGCGCCCCATCGTATCCGGTGATCACCGGGTCCTACCAGGGCGCGGCGCGCTGGGAGTCGTCGCCGATCCGTCCCGGTACCCCGCTGGCCGTCCCCAAGCCGCTGTTCACCAAGCTGGGGCCTGAGGTGGTTGATTCCGAACTCGCCCGCCTCGGTCAAACCTCTTAGACAGCACGAACGGCTGTGGTGACACCTCCGCTACCTCCTCCTCCGCTGCCTCGGCCGGCCCTCGACGCGCACACCCACCTGGACATGCTGGCCTCGGGGGGCGCGGGGGGTCGTCCCCCCGCGAACCAGCAGAGTCCGGTGGCCGATGTGCTCGCCGCCGCTGCTTGCGCCGGGATCGCGCGGGTGGTGACGGTCGGCGTGGACGTGGCGTCGTCCCGGTGGGCCGCGCAGTGCGCGGCGGACTATCCGGATGTCTACGCGGCCGTCGCGATCCACCCCAGCGACGTGCCCTCCCCGTCCGGGGCCGCCATATCGGTCGAGGCCATCCGGGAGCTCGCGGTTTTGCCGGAGGTCGTCGCGGTGGGGGAGACGGGCCTCGACTACTACTGGGACGCCAGGCCGCGCGAGGACCAGCAGTGGTGGTTCCGGCAGCACATCGCGATCGCCAAGGACACCGGCAAGGCGCTGATGATCCACGACCGGGACGCGCACGAGGACGTGCTTCGTATCCTGGCCGCCGACGGCGCTCCCGAGCGGGTCGTGTTCCACTGCTTCTCCGGCGACGGCCGGCTGGCGAAGCAGTGCGCCGACGCGGGGTACGTGATGTCGTTCGCCGGGACGGTGACGTTCAAGAATGCCGGTGCGTTGCGGGAAGCTGCTTCGGTGGCGCCCGCTGATCTCGTTCTCGTCGAGACCGACGCGCCGTACCTGACCCCGATGCCGAACCGCGGCAAGCCGAACTCCCCCGCGATGGCGGCCTACACGGCCCGTTTCCTGGCCGACCTGAAAGGCATCGACCTGGGATCGTTCTGCGACACGCTGCGTGCCACCGCCCAGCGGGTCTTCGGATGGGACTGACTCCGGGCGACGTCCGGGAAATCGCCGGCCGGATCGGTATGCGGCCCTCCAAGCGGCTCGGGCAGAACTTCGTGGTCGAGCACGGGACCGTGCGGCGGATCGCGACTCTCGCCGCGCTGGTCGCGGATGATGTCGTCCTCGAGGTGGGGCCGGGGCTGGGATCGCTGACGCTGGCGCTGCTCGAGGCGGGTGCGTCGCGGCTTGTCGCGGTGGAGGTTGATCCCGTCCTGGCCAGGGAGTTGCCGCGGACGCTCGCCGCCCGCGCCCCGGAACTGGCCAACCGCGTCACCGTGGTGCCCGCCGACGCGCTGTCGGCCGGGGTGGCAGATGTGGGCCGGCCGACCGTGCTGGTGGCCAACTTGCCGTACAACGTGGCGGTCCCGGTGGTGCTGCACCTGCTGGCGGCGTTGCCGTCGCTGTGCCGCGGCCTGGTCATGGTGCAGGCGGAGGTCGCGGACCGGCTGTGCGCGGCGCCGGGGTCCCGGGTGTATGGCGCGCCGTCGGTGAAGCTCGCCTGGTACGCGACGGCGCGGCTGGCCGGCGTGGTGCCGCGGACGGTGTTCTGGCCGGTTCCCAACGTGGACTCCAAGCTGGTGGAGTTCACCCGGCATGATCCGCCGGCCGATGTGGACCGTGCCGACGTGTTCGCGGTTGTGGACGCGGCGTTCGGGCAGCGGCGCAAGACCTTGCGCGCGGCGCTGGCCGGCTGGGCCGGCTCCGCCGCCGAGGCGGAACGGCTGCTGCGCGCCGCGGGCATCGATCCTCGTGCCCGTGGCGAGTCCCTGACCGTGGCCGAGTTCGCCCGGCTTGCCAATCAGCGTACGATCTAACAATCGTGGCTCCTGTTACCGTGCGGGTTCCCGCCAAGATCAACCTCCAGCTCGCGGTGGGACCGCGGCGTGCCGACGGCTACCACGACCTGGTGACTGTTTTCCATGCCTTGTCGCTGTTCGACGAGATCAGCGTGGCGCCCGCGGCCGCCGACCGGGTCACCGTGACCGGCGAGGGCGCGACCAGCGTGCCCGCCGACGGCGACAACCTGGCGCTGCGCGCGGTGGCGGCGCTCCGTGCGGCGGTGGAGGACGCGGAAGCCGGTCCGGTGCACGTCACGATAGCCAAGCGGATCCCGGTGGCGGCCGGCCTGGCGGGCGGCAGCGCCGACGCGGCCGCGGCCCTGGTGGCCTGCAATGAGCTGTGGGGGACCGGACTCAGCCAGCAGGAGCTGTGCGCGGTGGGCGCCGAGATCGGCAGCGATGTGGCCTTCGCGGTGCTCGGCGGTACCGCGGTCGGCCGTGGTCGCGGTGAGCGGCTGAGCCCGGCCCTCGTCCCGGCCAACCAGTACCACTGGGTGCTCGCGTTCGCCGATGGGCACCTGTCCACGCCGGAGGTGTACGCGGCGCTTGACCGGCTGCGCGCCGACCAGGCGGTTGCCTCACCCGACCTCGATGCCGAGCTGATGGGTGCGCTGCGAGCCGGTGACCCGGGCCGGGTCGGCCGGGCGCTCAGCAATGACCTCCAGCCCGCGGCACTGGCCCTGTTCCCGGCGCTGCGCAAGACGCTGACCGCGGGGCGGGAGTTCGGCGCCCTCGGCGCGCTGGTGTCGGGCTCGGGGCCGACGTGTGCGTTCCTCGCCCGGAGCGCCCAGCGGGCACTCGACCTGGCGGTCTCGTTGTCCGGCACCGGGGTATGCCGGTCGGTGCTGACCGCGTCCGGGCCGGTGCCTGGCGCGACGATCTCGAGCCGATGAACCTGGTCAGCCTGGAACGCGCCGCCAAGGCCTACGCGCATCAGACGCTGCTCGCCGGCGTCTCCCTCGGCGTGTCGGACCGGGACCGGATCGGAATCGTGGGCCGGAACGGGGCCGGCAAGTCCACGCTGCTCGGGATGCTGGCCGGGGTGACCGAGCCGGACACCGGCCGGGTGGCGCGGGTTTCCGGCCTCCGGGTCGGCTTCCTGCCGCAAGCCGACCGGCTGACGGGCACGGTCGAGGAGGTCGTGTTCGGGGTGGGCCGGCGGGATGTGCCCTGGGAGTCCGATCCGCTCGCCCGGACGGTGGCGGGTGATCTGCTGCGCGGGATCCCGCTCGGTGCCGACGCGGCACGGCTGTCCGGCGGCGAGCGACGCCGCGCCGCGCTGGCCGCGCTGCTGGCGGTGGAGCGTGATCTGCTGCTGCTTGACGAGCCGACCAACCACCTCGACATCGACGCGATCGACTGGCTGGGCAAGCACCTCCGTGATCGCGGCTGTGCGGTGGTGGTGGTCAGCCACGACCGCTGGCTGCTCGACACCGTGTGCGACCGGACCTGGGAGCTGGACCGCGGTCAGGTGCACTCGGCGCCCGGCGGCTACTCGGCGTATGTGCTTGCCGAGGCCGAACGCGAGCGCGCGGAGGACGTTGCCGAGCAACGTCGTCGCAACCTGGCCCGCAAGGAGCTGGCCTGGCTGCGCCGCGGCCCGCAGGCCCGGGGGACCAAGCCCAAGTTCCGCGTCCAGGAGGCGAACGCGCTGATCGCCGCCGAGCCGCCGGCCCGGGATAACGTGGAGCTGACCAGGATGGCGACCGCCCGCCTGGGCAAGACGGTCCTGGAGCTGGAGGACGTCTCGCTGTCTATCGGCGACCGTTCCCTGTTCTCGCACGTGACTTGGCAGCTCGGCCCGGGGGAACGGGTCGGCATCGTCGGCGTCAACGGCAGCGGCAAGACATCCCTGCTCCGCGTCCTCGACGGATCCCTGCCCGTCGATGGCACGGTGGTTCGCGGCAAGACGGTGCGGCTTGCCCATCTCTCTCAGGAACTCGCCGAGCTGGATCCGGATCAGCGCGTCCGCGAGGCCGTCGAGGAGGTGCGGCTGCGTGTCGGGGTCGGTGATCGCGAGATCTCCGCGGCCCAGTTGCTGGAGCGGCTCGGCTTCTCCGCTGAGCGGCAGCGGACCCGGATCAGCGACCTGTCCGGCGGCGAGCGCCGTCGTGTGCAGATGTTGCGGCTGCTCATGGATGAACCGAACGTCCTGCTGCTCGACGAACCGACCAACGACCTCGACATCGAGACGCTGACGGAGTTCGAGGACCTGCTGGACAGCTGGCCCGGCACGCTCGTGGTGGTCAGCCACGACCGGTACTTCCTGGAACGGGTCACCGACCACGTCGTGGCGTTGCTCGGCGACGGCAGGCTCGCCTTCCTCGGCGGTGGCGTGGACGAGTACCTGGAGCGCATCAGTGCAGTCCGCACCGTCCCGGCCGGGAAACCATCCGCGGCGAGTCCGGGTATCTCGTCGGCCGCCGCCGAGCGCACCGCCCGTAAGGAACTCCAGCGCCTGGAGCGCCAGCTTGACCGGCTGACCGCACGGGAAGCGGAGCTGACCGCCGAACTGGCCGCGGCAGCTACCAACGACATTGGGACAGACTACGAGAAGCTGACCGCACTCGGCGCCGACCTGCGCACGGTCCAGACCGAGAAGGCTGATCTCGAAGAGCGCTGGCTCACCGTGGCCGCCGGCCTGGAGTAACGCCCGTAGCGTCCGTCCGTCCGTCCGCCCACCCCACTCGCGCCCACCGTCCGCGCGCCCGGTCTCCGCCCGGACCCCGTGGTTGTGACATCCATGGTGTTGGGTGCCCTTGAATGTGACATTCAAGGGGTTGGCGCCGGGCCGGTCAGGCGTCGGTGGCGGCGTCGAAGGGGGCGAGCAGGGTCCGCATCAGATCGGCGAGCCGCACGCGTTCGGCGTCATCGAGGTTGGCCAGCAATGCGCGCTCGCTGCGCAGCAGGTCGGCGAGCGCGGCGTCCACCCGGGCCTCGCCCTGTTCGGTGAGCGTTACCAGCACGCCTCGTTTGTCGGACGGATCGGGCTCGCGGCGGACCAGGCCCGCCGCGGCCAGCCGGTCGATGCGGTTGGTCATGGTGCCCGAGGTCACCAACGTGGCGCGCACCAGCGCTCCGGGCGTGAGCTGGAACGGTGGCCCCTGCCGGCGCAGGGCGGAAAGAACGTCGAACTCCCAGATCTCGAGCCCGTGGGCCGCGAACGCTCCGCGCCGTGCGATGTCGAGGTGCCTGGCCAGCCGGGAGATCCGGCTGAGCACCTGCAACGGCTCCACGTCGAGGTCCGGCCGTTGCGCTCGCCAGGCATCGACGAGTTCGTCCACCTCGTCGCGCGGTGCTGAATTGGCCTGGGCCTCCGGCCGCGGCGCCTCCAGGCGCGCGGCATCCGCACCCGCTGGCGGCGTCGAGCCCATTGCCACAGAGTACCTTGACGTCAAGATGATTGTTCGGTAGAAGGAAAGCGATGTGGGATGCGGCTGAGTACCAGCGATTCGGAGGCGAACGCGCCAGGCCGTTCTTCGAACTGCTCGCGCGTGTCGGCGTGACGAATCCTGGGCTGGTGGTCGACATGGGATGCGGTCCGGGCAACCTGACCGCCGCCCTCGCCAAACGCTGGCCGGCGGCCACGGTCCTGGGCATCGACAGCTCGCCGGAGATGATTCAGGCCGCGCGGGTGCATGACGCGCCGGGCCTGTCCTTCATGCGGGACGACGTCCGCTACTGGAAGCCGCAGGCGATGCCGGATCTGATCGTCTCGAACGCGGTGCTCCAGTGGGTGCCCGAACACCGCGAGCTGGTCGCCGACTGGGCGGGCTGGCTCGGGGCCGGGGGCTGGCTGGCGTTCCAGGTGCCGGGCAACTTCGATCAGCCGTCGCACGTGCTGATGTGCGAGATGGCCTCCTCGCCCCGCTGGCGTCCGCTGTTGCGGGACGTAGCGTTGAATCGGCAGTCAGCCGACCCAGCGGACTACGCGGCGCTGCTGGCGCTGGCCGGCTGCGAGGTGGACGCGTGGGAGACCACTTACATGCACATTCTGAGTGGCGAGGATCCGGTGCTCGAGTGGTACAAGGGCACCGGTCTGCGACCGGTGCTGGCCGCACTGGACGAGGGAGAGGCAGCGGCCTTTCTCGCCGAGTACGCCGCGAAGCTTCGTGCGGCGTACCCACCTCGGCCGTTCGGCACGGTGTTCCCGTTCCGCCGGGTCTTCGCGGTCGCCCACCGGGTCTCCCGTTAACGGCCGCCCCCCGGGTCTCCCGTTAACGGCCGCCCACCGGGTCTCCCGTTAACGGCCGCCCCCGGCACTACCCGCAGCACCGCCAGCCGCCACATCCGCCCGCTGGTCTGGTCTCCACGCCGCCCCTGGACGGATGGATGTGACAACCACCCGGTTATAACCGGGTCGCTGCCACATCCATCCGCTCCGGTCCGGTCCGGTCCGGTCCGTGGCCCCCGTTCAACCGGCGACTCGCTATAAACATATCTTTCCAATTGATTTAATGGGAAACTTCTGGCAGGATCACGGGCATGCGCCCTCTCCTGCCACAGGCTCGATGTCGCTCCAGCGCACCGTAGTGCCGTTGGAGCGAATCAACCGTGAAGAGAGGCAAGAATGAGCACGACCACGATGCGGTCGGCTTCACATCCGGGGCAGCTGATGGGCGCACGTCAGCTCGCCGACGTGGTGAGAAGGGTCGCGGCCAGGCCGGCCGAGTGGCTCACCCGCGTCAGGCTGAACCCGGCCGGCCGCTGGTATGACCAGCTGCACATCGATGACAGCCATGAGGTCTGGCTGATCAGCTGGCTGCCAGGCCAGGAAACCGGATTTCACGATCACGGCGGCGCCACGGGGGCGTTCACGGTCGTCCTCGGCACGCTGGTGGAGAGCCAGGTGGCCGGCGGCCACGACCAGATGCTGACCCGGCCGGTCGGCGCGGGCGCCACGCGCTCGTTCGGCCCGCGCTACATTCACAACGTGCGCAATTCCGACGCGGCGTCGGTCGCGGTCAGCGTCCACGCCTACTCTCCGCCGCTGTCCTCGATGACACGTTATGAGCTCACCCAGTCCGGGTTGGTGACGCTGGGGACCGAGGCCGCCACCGCATGGTCAGCCGCCTGACCACCAAGCCGCCGGGCGCGCGCACCATCGAGGAGATCCTCGCCGGCGCGCGCGCCCGGCTGCGGCGGCTGCCGCCCCGGGACGCCTTCGACGCTGCTGCCGACGGCGCGGTGCTCGTCGATATCCGGCCCGCCGCGCAGCGGGCGGAGCAGGGCGAGATACCCGGGTCGACGGTCATCGAGCGCAACCATCTGGAGTGGCGGCTCGATCCGGCCTGCGACGCGCGGCTGCCCTGGGTGTGCGGCTACGACCACCAGATCATCGTGTTCTGCGTGGACGGCTATACCTCCAGCCTGGCCGCGGCGTCGCTGCATGATCTCGGGCTCGCGCGCGCGACCGACATGATCGGCGGCTTCCGCGCCTGGACGGCCGCCGGCCTGCCGCACGCTCCGGCCAGCGCCCGTACCGTGGTCCTCGCCCCCGGCACGGCGGCGGCGTCGCCAGTGCCGCGCGCCTGAAGCTCAGCTCAGGGTTTGCCGTCGCGGGTGTCGAGCTGGGACAGGCCGTTCCACGCCAGGTCGATGAGGCTCGTGGCCACCTGCTCCAGCCTGGGTTTGCGGGCGTCCAGCCACCATTGGCCGGTGAACGCGACCATGCCGACCAGCATCTGCGCATACAGCGGCGCGGCCTTGGCGTCCCGGCCGCGGGAGCTGAGGAAGTCGGCCAGGACGTACTCGACCTGGCCGGCGATGTCACTGAGCAGCGTGCCGTAGGTTCCGGTCGCCGACCCCGGGTTGGAGTCACGGACCAGGATGCGGAAGCCGTCGGCGTTGTCCTCGATGTACTTCAGCAGGCTGACCGCCGCCGCCTCGTACTTCTGCCGGGTGTTGTCCCCGTTGAGCAGCAGCGTGGTGGCCATCGTGAGCAGCCGCTCCACCTCGCGGTCCACCACGACGGCGTACAGCCCCTCCTTGCCGCCGAAGTGCTCGTAGACCACCGGTTTGGATACGCCCGCCTGTGCGGCGACCTCCTCGATGGAAGTTCCTTCGAACCCGCGCTCGGCGAACAGCCTTCGTCCGATATCCAGCAGCTGCTCTCGCCGTTCCTTGCCGG
This sequence comes from Streptosporangiaceae bacterium, assembly GCA_019245115.1. Taxonomy (GTDB): domain Bacteria; phylum Actinomycetota; class Actinomycetes; order Streptosporangiales; family Streptosporangiaceae; genus JAFARZ01. The sequence goes on from JAFARZ010000011.1 coordinate 40,066, forward strand.
TCATTCGTTTGCGACCGGGCCTCTGGGTCTGAGAAGTCACCGGTTAATCATCGCGACTCCGAGGACACCGCGCTACGTACACTGCCGCGTCGCCTCGTCATCGAACCGAGTTTCCTGGTCGCGGTGGCCGGACGCTTGGCGGCGAGCCTGTCCTCGTCTGGCCAGCGGACGTCATGGGCCCAGCCGAGCTTCTCGAAGGCCCAGATGACCCGGGCGCTGGGGTCGAGCTGGCCCTTGAGCGCACCGTGCCGGGCACACGTGGGGTCGGCGTGGTGCAGGTTGTGCCACGATTCGCCGAACGAGGCGATGGCCAGCCAGGCGACGTTACGGGACTTGTCGCGAACCTCGAACTCCTCGCTGCCGAAGGTGTGACAGATCGAGTTGATCGACCAGGTGACGTGGTGCAGCAGCGCGACGCGGACCAGGCTGGCCCAGAAGAAAGCGGTCAGCGCGCCGTGCCAGGACATGCCCCACAGGCCGCCGATCAGCGCGGGTGCCAGCAGCGAGACCGCGACCAGTCCGGCGAACCAGTTGTCCACCCGCTTGATCCGCTTGTCCGCGAGCAGGTCGGGGGAGAACTTCTCCTGCGAGGTCTTGTTGGGGTCGAACAGCCACCCGATGTGCGCGTAGACCAGCCCCTTCGACAGGGCCTTCCAGTCGTCGCCGTACCGCCACGGCGAGTGCGGGTCACCCTCCCGGTCGCTGTACTTGTGGTGACGGCGGTGGTCGGACACCCACGTGATCACCGGGCCCTCGATGGCCAGGCTGCCCGCGATGGCCAGCCACAGCCGCAGTCCGCTCCTGGCCTTGAAGGACTGGTGGGTGAAGTAACGGTGATAACCCACCGTCACGCCGAGCCCCGAGAACCAGTAAAAGGCCAGCGCGATGAGCACATCGTGCCAGCCCAGCCCCCAGCCCCACATCAACGGGATCGCGGCCAGCAGGGCCGCCAGCGGTATCACGACGAACAGGCCGACAAGGAAGCGCTGGAACGTGCTGGTCGGCTCCTCTTCGAGGTCCGGACGGGCGCCGCGCTGCTGTGTTGAACTGGCCTGGGCCTTCGGCCGCTGTGCTGAATTTGCCTGGGCCTCCGGCCGCGGCGGTCTGCCGGTATCCCCGATGCCTTCGCCCAGCGTCGGCGCGGTCGATGTGATCGTGCTTTCGGCCGCGAACTCCGCGGCCCGGCGGACGGTGTCGGGGGTTGTGGTCATCGTGCTCCCTAGAGGTCTCTCGCCGGGCAGAGCCCGGTACGCTTACGTAACCGTAGCCTACGGAACCGTAGGTTGCGCAAGGCCTCCCACATGAATTTCCGCAAATCGCCGCATGAATCCTGGATTCGCACGGGGATGCTCTGTCTCGGCATCCGAGACGACAGCTTGTGTCATGTCGCTCGTGGTCCGCTGGGCTGTCCCTGGCGCTACCCTTGATCGCCCGCGATATGCACCGGCAATGCGATCCAGGATCATGACCGGCCGCAGGCCGCCCCGGCCGACATGACTGCCCAAGCCTGGACAAAGGGGTGTTCCGGTGCCTGGACTCGAACCAGGACAACAGGGACCAAAACCCTGCGGGCTGCCAATTACCCAACACCGGAGTAAACGGTCAAAGGGCACAAGCAGTACGCCGCTCGTGCCGTCCAATTCCACGATACCGGTCACCCCGTGCACGAGGCATCCGCGACGGCCCTCGCCCGGCCGGGACGGGCGCTACATCCGGCCCGGCGACGGGCGCTACATCCGGCCCGGCGACGGGCGCTATGTCCGGCCCGGCGACGGGCCCCGGCTGGCCGAAGAGATGGTCGCTTATCGGACCGCTTTGCCAGGTTTGTCCGACCAACTGGCCGGCAAGGCCGCCCATGCATCGGCTCCCTAGGTGTCGAGATTGCGCGAAAGGGACGAATCATGAAATGTCGGGCACGCATCGATGTCGCTGGAGCCGGACAAATCCCCGCCCAACGCTATGGATGGCGCCATCGTCGCGCTGAGGAGCGGGTGTGGGCGGTGCGCGGGCAGGCGGGTGCGGGGGCAGGCGGGTGCGGGGGATGCGAGGGGAGTGGGTATGGGGCGCGGACGCGGGGGTGGAATCGGGCGGAACTGGGTGCAAGCGGGTACTGTCGGTCAGGAGCCCGGATGGCGTCGCGCTGCTGGCCGTCGCGGGTGGTGGACGGGAGGAAACCACAGCCGTTCGGGATGATGGTCCTATAATTAGTTTGTTGATGCAAAACAAGTTATCTGAACGGGCTTGGGGGATAGCCGGGCATGACCGTCGGGCCGCACTACAAGTGGATCGCGCTGTCAAACACGACGCTGGGCGTCCTGATGGCGACGATCAACCAGTCGATCGTGCTGATCGCGCTGCCGGATATCTTCCGCGGCATCGGCCTCAACCCACTGGGCCCCGGGAACACGAGCTACCTGCTGTGGATGTTCATGGGCTTCCTCGTGGTGTCCGCGGTGCTGGTGGTGTCATTCGGCCGCCTGGGCGACATGTTCGGCCGGGTGCGGATGTACAACCTGGGGTTCGCCATCTTCAGCGTGGCGTCCATCTTCCTGACGGTGACCTGGATGCACGGCACACAGGGTGCGCTGTGGCTGATCATCTGGCGGGTCGTGCAGGGCATCGGCGGCGCGTTCCTGTTCGCCAACTCCACCGCCATCCTCACCGACGCGTTCCCGGCCAGCCAGCGGGGCACGGCGCTGGGCCTGAACTCGATCGCGGCCATCGCGGGATCGTTCATCGGACTGCTGCTCGGCGGGCTTCTCGCCCCGTCCAACTGGCATTACGTGTTCCTGGTCTCGGCACCGATCGGTGCGTTCGGCACCGTGTGGGCCTACTTCATGCTGCGCGACATCGGTATCCGCAAGCACGCGCGGATGGACTGGTGGGGCAACATCTTGTTCGGCGCCGGGCTGATCGCGATCCTGGTCGGCATCACCTACGGACTTCAGCCGTACGGTGGCCACGCGATGGGCTGGACCAGCCCGTTCGTGCTCTCGATGATGTTCGGCGGACTGGCGGCGCTGATCGTGTTCTGCTGGGTGGAGACCAGGGTCGCCGAGCCGCTGTTCCGGCTGTCGCTGTTCCGGATCCGGGCCTTCTGGGCGGGCAACACCGCCAGCCTGCTGATGGCGCTCGGCCGGGGCGGCATGCAGTTCATGCTGATCATCTGGCTGCAGGGCATCTGGCTGCCGCTGCACGGATACAGCTTCAGCCAGACGCCGCTGTGGGCGGGTATCTACCTGGTGCCCGCCACCATCGGGTTCCTGGTATCCGCCCCGCTGTCCGGGATCGCGTCCGACCGGCTCGGCAACGCCAAGGCCTTCACCGCGGGCGGATCCCTCCTTACCGCGCTGAGCTTCGTATTCCTGATCCTCCTGCCGGTTGACTTCCCGTATTGGGTGTTCGCGCTGATCGTGGCGCTGAACGGGTTCGGCTCCGGGCTGTTCGTCTCGCCGAACCGGGCGGAGATGATGAACGCGGTGCCGGCCAACTCGCGCGGCGCCGCGGGCGGCATGATCGCGACGTTCATGAACACCGCCTTCGTCCTGTCGATCGGGATATTCTTCTCGCTGATGGTGGCCGGACTGTCGCGTTCCCTGCCCATAGCGATGTCTTCCGGTCTGACCGCCCAGGGCGTCCCGGCCTCGGCGGCTTCGTCGCTATCCCACCTCCCGCCGATCGGCGTGCTGTTCGCCGCGTTCCTCGGCTACAACCCGATGAAGCAGCTACTCGGACCGCTGCTCGGGCACCTGACGCCCGCGCACGCGTCCTACGTGTCCGGCCGGGAGTTCTTCCCGCACCTGATCACCACCCCGTTCCACGACGGGCTGGGCGTCGCGTTCGCGTTCGCCATCGGGGCCAACGTGCTCGCGGCCGTCGCCTCGCTGCTGACCGGCAAGCCCGGCCGTGGCTCCAACGCCCTCGGCACGGACGAGGGCGCTGGAGCCGAGCTGGCGGCGGCGCCGGATGGCCGCCGGTCTCCGGCCGGCGGAGGGAGCGAACTGAGCGAACTCGTCCCGCCCGAGGCGTCGGCACGAGAACGCGCGGTTCGCGAAGCAGCCGCACACGAGGCCGGAGCACGAGAGGTGACGGATCGCCGGCGGGGTGGATCGCAAATTCGTCGAGGGTGAGCGCTCTAGTAACCCCGTGATTGTCACAAGCACGGGGTCTGATGCCCATGAATGTGACATGGGTGTGGCTCCCTCAAAGTGACAGCCAGGTGCTGCTCCCTGGCCAGCGGCACCGATGGCACCATCGGGCACGCTCTAATAGCGCTACTGACCGGTTTGAGCGGCACCGATGGCACCACCGGCATGTTGCCCACTCTGGAGGAGCCGCACCCCCAGGCGACGGCGTCGGTGCTGATCTTGGCGGTAGGCTATTGGCCTGGCCGCCACCGAAGCTCGCCGTAACCTGCCGTCAACCTTCCGTCCACGAGGGGAACCGGGCGGTATCCTGCGGGTGAGAGGTGGGTAAACACCGTCCAGGGGACCGGGGGGAGGGTCCTCCGGTAAGCAATATTGAAAACCTTCCGTCCCCGAGATGCTGAACGCGGGGCCACTCCGTCAGTACCCCGAAGATATCGGCGCGATACCCGAGGAGACTAGCCGCGTGAGCGAACCTCGCCCGGTCGCTGTCATCGTCCTCGCCGCAGGTGAGGGCACGAGGATGAAGTCGCAGATACCGAAGGTGCTGCACCCCCTGTGCGGGCGCAGCATGCTGGGTCACGCGCTGGCTGCCGCGACGGAGCTGAGCCCCGAGCGCATGGTCGTAGTGGCCGGACATGGTCGTGAGCAGGTCAGCGACGAGGTGCGGCGGCTAGCGCCGCATGCCACCGTGGTCGTGCAGGAACGCCTGGGCGGGACCGGTCACGCGGTACGGATGGTTACAGAAGCCATCGGCGTGTTGCGTGGCGTCGTTGTCGTGACATATGGGGATATGCCGCTTTTGCGGGCCGAGACGCTCGCGGCGCTGGTCCGCGAGCACGCGCTAGCCGGCAACGTCGTGACCGTGCTGACCGCCAAGGTCGGCGATCCGTCCGGCTATGGGCGGATCATCCGCGGAGCGGACGGCGTGCTGACCGAGATCGTCGAGCATGCCGACGCGACCGAGGAGCAGCGGGCGATCACGGAGATCAACTCGGGCTGCTACGCGTTCGACGGGGCGCTGCTCAGCGACGCCATCAAACGGGTCGCGACCAGCAACGCGCAGGGCCAGGAATACCTGACCGACGTGATCGCCATCCTCCGCGGCGACGGGTATCCCGTGGGTGCGGTGATCGCGGCCGACGCGGATGAGATCCAGGGCGTGAACGACCGCGTGCAGCTCGCGCAGGTGCGCGCGGTGCTCAACGGCCGGCTGCTCGAGCACTGGATGCGGTCCGGCGTCACGATCATGGATCCGGCTACGACCTGGATCGACGCCGACGTGACGCTGGGTCAGGACGCGACGATCCTGCCGGCCACGCACCTGGAGGGCCGGACCTCGGTCGGCGCGCGGGCGCGGATCGGACCGGGCTGCGTGCTGACCGACACGGTGGTGGGCGACGACGCCGTGGTTACCTACTCGGTCTCCCGGTCCGCTGAAATCGGTCCCGGCGCCAGCGCCGGGCCGTACGCCTATCTGCGGCCGGGCACCCGGATCGGCCCCGGCGCGCACATCGGCACCTATGTCGAGCTGAAGAACGCCGTGGTCGGCGAGGGATCGAAGGTGCCGCACCTCACCTATGTCGGGGACGCGGACATCGGCGTGCACAGCAACATCGGCGCCGGCACGATCTTCGCGAACTACGACGGCGTCGCCAAGCATCACACCACCGTGGGCGACGGCGTCTTCATCGGCAGCGACACGGTCCTCGTGGCGCCGCTACAGGTCGGGGACGGCGCCTACACCGCGGCCGGTTCGGCCATCACCGAGGACGTCCCGCCGGGCACCCTCGCCGTCGCGCGCGGCAGGCAGCACAACTCCGAGGGATGGACGGAGCGGCGGCGTCCCGGCACCCGCTCGGCGGAGGCGGCCGCGCGGGCGCGGCAAGCGGCGGAGACGGCGGAGGCGGCGGAGACGGCGGAGGCGGCCGCTGGGCCGCTGGAAGCCGCGGCCCAGGACGATACCGGTAGCGCCGCGACCGACGAGGAGGCTTAACAGTGACCGGCCTGGTGACGCAGAGCGAGAAGCGGCTGATGCTGGTGTCCGGGCGAGCCTACCCGGAGCTTGCCGTCGAGGTCGCGGACTGCCTCGGTGTAGAGCCGACGCCGAGCAAGCTGTACAACTTCGCGAACGGCGAGATCTTCGTCCGGTTCCTCGACTCTGTCCGAGGCTGCGATGTGTTCGTGCTGCAGAGCCACACCGCCCCGATCAACGAGTGGATCATGGAGCAACTGATCATGGTCGACGCGCTGAAGCGGGCGTCGGCCAGGCGGATCACGGTGGTGGCGCCGTTCTTCGGCTACGCGCGGCAGGACAAGAAGAGCCGCGGACGCGAACCCGTCTCGGCCCGGCTGATGGCCGACCTGTTCCTGACGGCCGGCGCTGACCGGCTGATGGCGGTCGACCTGCACACCGCGCAGATCCAGGGATTCTTCGACGGGCCTGTCGACCACCTGTTCGCGCTGTCCATCCTGGCCACCTACATCGAGGGGAAACTGGACGTCAGCCAGGTCACCGTGGTGGCTCCGGATGCCGGCCGGGTCCGCGTCTGCGAGCGCTGGACCGACCGGCTCGGGTGCCCGCTGGCGATCATCCACAAACGCCGCGACCCGGATGTCGCCAACCAGGTGCGGATGTTCGAGGTGGTCGGGCAGGTGCGGGGACGCACCTGCATCCTGGTGGACGACATGATCGACACTGGCTCGACGATCGCCAAGGCGGCCGAAGCCTTGTTTGAACAGGGAGCGGAACGCGTGATCGCCACCGCGACGCACGGCGTGCTGTCCGGCCCAGCGGTGGACGTGCTGAAAAACTCACGGATCAGCGAGGTCATCATCACCAATACGCTGCCGGTCCCCGAGGAGAAGCGGTTCGACAAGCTCACCGTGCTGTCCATCGCGCCGCTGCTGGCCAGGGCGATCAGCGAGGTATTCAGCGACGGCTCGGTGACCAGCCTCTTCGACGGTCAGAGCTGACCAGCGCGCCCATGGGGCCTCGCGGGGCCCCGCCCGTGGGGGCCCCGCGCGGCTCGCGCCCCCCAGCGCCCCCCAGCGAGCCGCGCGTTTTTCATGGGCCCCACGCATCGGGCCGCCGCGGCCCCCTGCACGTCCCCCGCCTGGAGGCGCAGAGGGCCACGGCGACCGTCGTCCCCGCCCCCCGCCAGTGGTTCGGGAACGACGGCCATGGCGGCGAGTGGGCGGCCCTGGCAAGGCTGGTCCCCGCACCTTGGGCCAGGACCGCGCCCGCCGCGCCCACCCCGCTTGGCGGGCGGGCGTCTTTGAGCGCCGATCGGACGGCGCCCCCGTTGTGCCGTCCGTCTCGGCGGCTCGTCGTCGGCGTCGTCTTTGATCGTCTGTGTGCGAGTAATGCCATGTTGGGGTAGGACGTTTACGCGCCGATTGAGCCGTGGTTAAGTAGGCTCCGTGTACGGAAGGTAGTCAGCCCGGAAAGTGATTGGTCCCGATTAATGGTGAAGTTCCGGCTGCTAGGACCCCTAGAGGTTCGTGTCGGAGAGCAGTGGGAAGCGATCGGGGCGCCAAAGTGGCGTTCCCTTCTGGCCGCTCTGCTTATCAACGCTGGACAGATTGTCTCAACTGAGACACTGATCGACGAGGTCTGGGGTGACGACGAACCGGCGAAAGCGGCAAACCTCGTCAGCATCTATGTGCTCAGGCTTCGCCGGCTCATCGGCGACACCAACAGCAGCATCCTGATCACCCGTTCCCCTGGCTACCTGCTGCGGGTGCCGCCTGAGGCCATCGACTCCCAGCTGTTCGAAAAAATGGTCCGTGAGGGCCGGCGGGCACTCAGCAACGGTGAAGCGCAGCGCGCTGCCGAGCAGCTCGCCGAGGCCGTGGCGCTGTGGCGCGGCAGCCCGCTGGCCGACGTGCCGCACTCACAGATGGTCGAGGCCGAGGCGGACCGGCTCACCGAGCTGAAGCTGGATGCCGACGAGCTGCGGATCACCGCGGAGCTGGCCTGCGGCGGCCACGCCCAGGTGGTGCCGGAGCTGCGGCGGCTGCTGGCCAACAACCAGCTCCGCGAGGGCCTGTGGCTGCTGCTGATGAAGGCTCTCGACGGCTCGGGCCGGCACGCCGAAGCCCTTGACGCCTACGGCCAGGCACGCAAGGTCATCTCCAACGAACTCGGCGTCGACCCCGGACCGGAACTGCGCCGCCTGTACGCAGATCTCCTGTCCGCCGATTCCTCCAGCGCGTCCGGGCCGCCGCCCGGAAGTCCGGCCGGCACCATCCTGGCCGGTTCGGTGGCGGCGACAACCGCACCGCCACCAAAGCCCGCCGCACCCAAGCCGGCCGCATCTGAGGCGGCCGGGCCCAAGACGGCCGTGCCGGATTCCGCTGAGCCCGCGACGACCGGCTCTGCCCGGCCGCGCCAAGACGGTCTGGCAGCGGAACTGACTCCGTCGGCCGCGGCAGCTGCTCAAGCCGCCGAGGCGCGGGAGAGTTCCGTGCCGGTGACTGCCGACCGCCGGGAGACGCAGGCGCCAGCGCAGTTGCCGACCGACATCGCCGACTTCACCGGCCGCGAGGAACAGGTCCAGCATCTGTCCGACCTACTGGCGTCCGCTTCCGACGAGAATTCCGGGGCGGTCCGGATCGCCCTGGTGGCCGGCTATGGCGGGCTGGGCAAGACATCCCTCGCCGTGCACGCCGCCCATCGCGTGCGCGGCAGGTTCCCCGACGGGCAGCTCTATGTGGACCTGCTCGGCGCTACTCCGCATCCGCTCGCCGCGGCCGACGTCCTGGCCAGGTTCCTGCGGGATCTGGGGGTGGACGGCAAGGAGATCCCGCTCGATGAGGCCGAGCGCTCGGCCCGCTACCGCACCAGCCTCGCTGGACGCCGCGTCCTGGTCGTACTGGACAACGCCCGCGACGCGGCACAGGTCAGGCCGCTGCTTCCGGGCAGCGCGGCGTGCGCGGTGCTGATCACCACCCGCAGCCGGATGCCGGACCTGGCCAGCGGTGAGCTGGTCGACCTCAACGTGCTGGACGATGACGAGGCGCTGACCTTGTTCACCAGGATCGTCGGTGACAAGCGCGCCGCGGCTGAGCCGGAGGCTACCGCCGAGCTGCTGCTGGCCTGCGCCGGCCTGCCGCTGGCCATCCGCATCTGCGCCGCCCGCGTGGCCACCCGCCGCGGCTGGAGCATCCGGACGATGGCCGACCGGCTGCGCGACGAACATCGCCGGCTGGATGAGATGGCCGTCGGTGACATGGCGGTCCGTGCGAGCTTCGAGGTCAGCTTCGCCGCGCTGCCGACCGCCAAGCGCGGCGTCAACCCTGCTGACGCGTTCCGCCTGCTCGGCTTGTGGCACGGCCCGACGATCTCCTCGGCCGCGGCCGCCGCGTTGTTCGGCGTCACCGAGGACCAGGCCGTTGACGCGCTTGAGCTGCTGGTGGACGCGAATCTGCTGGAATGCGTGGCCACGGACCGTTACAAGTTCCATGACCTGCTTCGGGTTTATGCCGCCGAACGAGCTGAGGCTGATCTGTCTGAGGATGGTCGCCTGTCCGCGATAGCCCGCCTCCTGCGGTGGTATATGCGCACCGCCGATGGCGCCGCCACTGCCGTTTCGCCGTATCGGTACAACATCCCGCTAGAGCCCGGGGAGGTAGACCCGATGCCATCGGGCTTCGATGGCATCGAAGATGCCCTCTCCTGGTATGACAGCGAGCGCGTCAACGTCGTCGCCGCCACCAGCCAGGCGGCGGCAGTCGGCCTGCACGAGGTGGCCTGGCGGCTACCAGCCTCGCTGTTCAGTGTCCTAAACCGTCGCGGCAGCTTTGCAGATCTTGTCGCCACTCACCGCATCGCGCTGACCAGCGCACGCGAGGTCGGCAATCGCCGGGGCGAGGCGTGGGTGCTGAACAACTTCGGCAACAGCCTTGCGCGCATCGGCAAAGCCGAGGGGATCGGCTATCTTGAGCAGGCCCTTGCCATCAGCCGAGAGATCGGCGACCGCATCGGAGAGGCGCGGGCGGCACACAACCTTGCTGAGGGTCATTACCTCGTGAACGGGCCGCAGACCGCTCTTGAACACATGCTCCGGTCACTCCAGGTGCAGCGCGAAGTCGGCTATTCGGCCTTGCACGCTGGGACACTTAATAACCTCGGTCAGATCTACATGGAGCTAGGACGGCTCGACGAGGCTGTGGACTGCCTTCAGGATGCTCTGCCAATTTACGCGAGTAGTAATTCGGCACACGGAACGGGCCACGTGCTCCTGAACCTCGGGCGTGCACAACTGGCACTCGGTCATCACGAAGAAGCTCTAGCTCACTTCCGGCGGTCGCTGGTCAGTCATCGTGCATCCGGGGACAGGCCCAATGAGGCGCTGACGCTACGGTTTCTCGGACAGGCTCAGCTCGGTCGGGGCGACATCGCAGCTGCGGGGGAATCATTCACAAGCGCACTAATGATCTATGATGAACTGGGCGATGGCACGCACGTCGCAGAGGTCCGATCGCTTCTCTCCAGCACTGGACAGTGACCATTAATGCGGAGTTAATTCGTTACGCTTAGGCTGTGCTGGCAGCTGAGGTTGTCAGCGTTAATCGTCCCGGGACACGAAAGGAGAGGGCGATCATCATGGGGAATAACGACAACGCAGAGACGGGCACCATCCCTGGCGACACCCCGCCGAGCACTGGAGGCACCATCCCTGGCGACACCCCGCCGGCCGCCAACCCGAACACCATCCCTGGCGACGCTAAGCCGAACACCATCCCAGGGGACGCCAAGCCGGAGACTATCCCCGGCGATTAGGCCCTAACGCACAGCGCGTGCGGAGGCGGGAAGCCCGTTTCCGCACGCGTTCGCGTTCCGGGATGTCGAACCTAGCGTGTGCGTGCGATCGGATCACATAACTAAGAAGTATGAACCTAAGGTTTATACTTCTACTATGCCGCAGCCCTTTCCCAAGCCGGATCACATCTTCGACCGGGACCGTGAGTGGGAGGGCCTCGTCAGGTTCGCCGCCGCCAACAGTACCGAGCCGCGGCTGGGTATCGTCAGCGGGCGCCGGCGGCAGGGCAAGACGTTCCTGCTCGACGCGGTAGCCAGTGCGTTCGACGGCTTCTACTTCGCCGCGACCGACTCGACCGAGACCGAGTCCCTGGCCGACCTCGGGCGCGCCCTGGCCGCACGGACGGGCGGCGGGCGGTACGCCTTCGCGGACTGGGACGAGGCGCTGCGCCTCCTGTTCGAGGTGACCGGGGACGGCCTGGTGGTGATAGACGAGTTCCCGTATCTGAGCAAGGCCAGCCCGTCGTTGCCGTCCCGGATCCAGCAGGCCCTTGGGCCGCGCGGATACGGGCGGGTGGCGCGGTCCAAGCTCCTGCTGTGCGGGTCCGCGATGTCCGTGATGGGCAGCCTGCTCGCCGGGAACGCTCCGCTGCGTGGCCGGGCCAGCCTGGAGCTGATCGTCCGCCCGTTCGGCTATCGCGACGCGGCGCGATTCTGGTCCATCGGTGACCCTCGGCTAGCCGTGCTCGTTCACTCGATCGTCGGTGGAACGCCCGCGTACCGCCGTGAGTTCGTAGCCAGCGATGCGCCAGCTTCACTGGATGATTTCAACGACTGGGTTCTACGCACTGTTCTCAACCCGCAGCTTCCCCTCTTCCGCGAGGCGCGTTACCTCCTGGCAGAGGAGGCGGACATCCGAGACACGGCCATCTACCACGCGGTCCTCGGCGCGATTGCCGCCGGGAATGCCACCCGGGGCGGAATCGCCAGCTGCATAGGCCGTAAGTCGCCGGACATCGGGCACCCGCTCTCGGTACTTGAAGACTCCCAGCTGATCGCACGCGAGCCGGACCCGTTTCGCGCGGGGCGGTCGCTGTACCGGATCACCGAACCGCTCATCGTCTTTTACGAGGCCGTCATGCGCAGGCAATGGACACGGCTGGAACGAGGAGACACCACAGGCGCCTGGCAGAATTCCCAGGCCACTTTCCTGGCCCAGGTGGTGGGACCTCACTTCGAGGCAATCTGCCGGGACTGGGAGATGCTCCACGCGCACACCGACGAGCCGGTGGGAGAGACAGCCGCCGGCGCGGTGGCCGATCCCATCCGGCGCGGCCAGATCGAGGTTGATGTCGCGGTTTTCGCGCCGGAGAGCCCGGGCCGTCCCCGGCGAGTGCTATCCCTCGGCGAGGCCAAGTGGGACAAGACCATGGCCGTCCGCCATCTGGACCGCCTGCGGCGTGCCCGTGACCTGCTCGCGGTCAAGGGCTACGACATGACCTCCACGCGGCTTACCTGCTACGGCGGAGCGGGATTCGACGATGCCCTACGCGCCGCGGCCAAACGGGATCCCGCGGTGCGCCTGGTGGATCTCGACACCCTGTACGGCTGAGTGCCGCCCCGCGTTCCGGTCATTCTCCGGGCTGGCCGCCGGATAGCGTGCAGACCTGATTGCGACCGAGAGCCTTGGCCCGGTACAGAGCGGCGTCAGCGGCGATGATCAGCTCGTCCAGATCGGTGTGGGCGGAAGCGGAAGACGCCGTGCTCAATCCCATGGAAACGGTGATACTTACCTGCTCAGACATATTCTGGTAGCCGCAGCTGGCAAACGTCATGTCGGCTATCGTGCTGCGCAGGCGTTCGGCTATCCGCACCGCATCGTCGACGTCGGTGCGGGGGAACAGGATCGTGAATTCCTCTCCGCCGAACCGCCCCAGGATGTCGTAAACGCGGAGTTGCCGCCGGAAGACGCCGGACAGCGTGATCAGGACATTGTCCCCGGTCAAGTGGCCATAAGCGTCATTGACCTGCTTGAAATGATCGATGTCCAGTATGGCCAGCGAGACCGGGGCTGCGTTATGGGCGGCGCGGATTAGTTCCGCGCGCGCTTCACGCTGCCAGGTGACCGCGTTCAGCAGGCCGGTCTTGGCATCAAGCCGGGCGGCGTCGGAAAGCTGGGCATGCCGCAGCGAGCGCTGGAGCAACGTGACGAGCGGCAGTGCGAGCACGGCCAGCACCCAGGTGCCGGTCGCGGCTATGACCGCCGCGAGCAGCGTGCCGGCTGCGATCTCGGCCAGGTCGTTGTACAGCGGATCGCGCGCGAACTGCCGGTTGCGCAGGCTCACTGCCGGGTCGGTTCCCTTGACCGCTATCGCCACCAGCGCGGAATTGAGCGTGGCTTGCAGGACAGCGCAACCGACGGCGAGGGATGCCCAGTAGAGCCAGTGCCGGACCACTTCGGTCGCCGGCGTAGGCAGCCGCGATGCGACGTCGTGGAAGATGGCCGAGCAGACGCCATAGGTCAGACCCTGCGAAGCAGCGGTGAAGGCACGACGATGCAGCGGTTTCGGAGTGACCCGCCACTGAGCGAGCACCGTCTTCAGAATCGGGGCCAGCATGCTGTAGACCGGCGGAAGCAAGATCGCGACAGGGATATGCCAGATGCCGTGAATATCCTTCGTGTATTCGGTGGCCTCGCCTTCACGCCGGGTCAGCTCGATCGTGACCACGCCGAATACCAGTAGCACGCCGAACAACTCGATGTCGTGGGTCCGATACGAGGTGACCGCGACGCCAATGGCAACCGCGGCCAAATAGCAACCCACAACGCCGATAACGTAGCTGACCAGCCATCGCTGCAGCTTCAATAGTGGCCAGTTCCGCGCTGTCACCACCGCCTCCGTCCAGCAGCGCCCGCCACTACACAATGTCACCTACGGATACAGTTCCTGTCTATATTTTGTGGGCATTTTTCCTATAGATGATCTTTTGGGGTTGATCGTTCGCCGGCAAGGAAGACAATAGATGCAGGTCCGTCGGGAGGAGATACGTCATGCGTGAAACTGGCTGGTTATCCCGATCGGCCCGACCGGGCCGGTCGGGCCGGTCTGGCCGATCGGGTGAAGGCGATCGTCAGGGCGGCGATTGCGCCCAGGGCGCCGGCCGCGGCGATGACCGAACGCGGCGAGACGTAGTTTGCCGCTGCTCCGGCCAGCACCATCGCCGTGCCCTGCCCCAGACTCATTCCGCCTTGCGCCAAGCCGAATGCCTGGGCGCGACGGTCGTGTGGTGCGGCTGTGACAAATGCGGAGCTGGCGGCCGCCTGGTAGCCGCCCAGCAGGCCCGATCCGGTAAGTATCAGCACGGTGGGCACGAGGCTCAGCCGGAACACCAGCAGGGCGAGCGTCGCGCAACAGCAAGTGGCGAACGGCGCCATCAGTGCGGCACGCCGGCTGGGCGGTATCAGGCGGCTGAACGCGACATTGCCCAGCGTGCCGCCCAGGGCTCCGGCCGCGAGGATCGCGCCCACGGCCACTGGCCCGCCGTGCAGTACTATCGCCAGCGGCACGGCGATACCCTCCGGGACGTTGTAGAAGGCGGCCAGCCAGCCAAATAGCATCGGCGTGCGCAATTCTGGTGCCCCGAACACCAGCCGTGCGCCTGACCTCGCGTCGGCCAGCGGTGCCGGCCTACGCGCGTCGCTCACCGACTGCGGCGGGTGCTCGTCCACCCCGAGGCGCACAACCAGGGCCGAAACAGCGAACGTGGCCGCGTCCAGGATCAATGACGTGCGGGTGCCCAGTGCGCCCACCATGACGCCGCCCACCGCGAAGCCGATGATCTGAGACGCCTGATAGGTGGTCATGGATATCGTCTGGCCGAGGACGAACAGGTCGCCGTGCAGGACATCCGGGTACATGGCGGCGCGCGCCGAACGGAACGGCGCCTCGAGGAACGTCACCACGAACAACAGGACCACCAGCGCAGCGACGGGCATGGCGGGCAGTGCCATGATCGCCACCAGCGCGGTACGGGTGACATCGCAGCTGACCATCACGCGGCGGCGCGGCCACCTGTCGCCGATGCCCGCCAGGAACACACCGCCGAGGAACATCGGCACGATGCTGACCGCGAACGTGACGGCCGCGACCAGTGCGTTCCGGGTCCGGTCGTAGACGAGGACCGTCAGTGCTACCCGGGCCAGCTGGTCGCCGGCCACGGACGTGATCTGGGCCAGCCAGAGGTTCCGGAATTCCCGTACGGCAAGTGCCGCCCGGTATGTCGCACGCTGCTCGGTGGTGTCCAGACGCGCACTCCATTGGTTCTCGCGCGGACCCCCCGCAGCAGATCGTACTGGCGGCTTCGCGCAATGTCAGCACGAACCCTTGGTGCCCCGGATCGGCTACACTTCAGAGCGCGTATCGCAGGTATCGCATGAGGAGAGGGAACCGTGCCCGAGGTCAAGATCGCCGCCGAGCTCCGTGAGGAGTTTGGCAAGGGGGCCGCTCGCCGTGCCCGCCGGGAGGGCCGTGTGCCCGCCGTGCTGTACGGCCACGGCACGGAAACCCGCCACCTGAACCTGCCCGGGCACGACGTGATGCTCGCGCTCAAGACGCCGAACGTGCTGATCCGGCTCGAGGGCCTGAACAACGGCAGCGAGCTGGCCCTGCCCAAGGCGGTGCAGCGCGACGTGGTCAAGGGTTTCATCGAGCACGTGGACCTGGTCCTGGTCCGCCGCGGTGAGAAGGTCACCGTCGACGTGCCGATCCAGCTGACCGGCGAGATCTTCCCGGGCGGCGTGCTGGACCAGCAGCTGGTCCAGGTCACCGTCGAAGCCGAGGCGACGAACATCCCGCAGGGCATCGAGGTCGATGTCGAGGGTATGGAGGTCGGCGCCGCGGTGCACGCCGGCGACCTGAAGCTGCCGCGCGGCACCACACTCCAGGTCGACCCGGAGGCACTGGTCCTGCACGTGGTGGCCCCGCAGGCCGAAGAGCTGCCTGAGGCGGCCGAGGCGGAGGAGGGCGCCGAGGTTCCGGCGCCGGTTGAGGCGGAGGCGCCCGCCAGCGAAGGGGAGCAGGCCGGCTGACCACCGAACGCTGGATAGTCGCCGGGCTGGGCAACCCCGGACCGGAGTACGCGGGAAACCGGCACAATGCCGGCCACATGGTGGTGGCATTGCTCGCCGAACGGGCCGGTGCGCGCTTCAAGGCGCACCGGTCGGGTAACGACGTCGCGGAGATCAGGTTCGGCGATGTTCCCGTCACGCTGGCCCTGCCGCGGTCGTACATGAACCTGTCCGGCAGGCCGGTTTCTGCCCTGGCCGCTTTCTACAAGACTTCCAACGAACGAACGGTGGTTATACACGACGAGCTCGATATCCCTTACGGGGGGCTACGGCTCAAGTTCGGCGGCGGTGACAACGGCCACAACGGCCTGCGCTCGATCACCCAGGCGCTTGGTGTTCCCGACTACTACCGGGTCCGCTTCGGCATCGGCCGTCCGCCGGGCCGGATGGACGCCGCCGCGTTCGTGCTTCGTGACTTCTCTACCGCCGAGCGCAAGGACCTCCCCTTCCTCCTAGACCGCGCCGCTGACGCCACCGAGACGCTCGTCACAAAGGGTCTTTCCGCCGCCCAGAACCTCTACCACGCCGATTGAGCCTGGCTCGAACCGGAATCAAGTCGGGGTCGCGTGCGCTATTCCATGAGACCTGGACCCGGAGGAGCAATGTTGGACGACCATGAACTCGCGCGAGATCTCGCGGCCGAGGCCGGGCAGCGGCTGGTCGAGCTGCGGAAACGCGGCGGGGATCCGAACCTGCTGCGGAAAAACGGGGATCGGCAGTCGCATGAGTTCCTCGTCGCTGAGCTGGGTGCCAGGCGCCCAGGGGACTTCGTCCTGTCCGAGGAAGCGGCCGACAACCCCGCCCGGCTCGCCGCGGACCGGGTCTGGATCGTGGATCCGCTGGACGGGACCCGTGAGTTCGGCGAGACCGGGCGGACCGACTGGGCCGTGCACGTGGCCCTGTGGGAACGCGGCGCCGGGCTCACCGCTGGGGCCGTGGCCCTCCCCGCCCAGGACAAGGTTCTCTCCACGGTTGATCCGCCTGCCGGACCGCCGGGGGAGGCGGGCGACGACCCCCCGCGCGTGGTGGTTAGCCGGACTCGGGCACCACAGTTCGTTCGTGGTATGGGGGTTGATGTTTTTCCGATGGGGTCGGCGGGGGCCAAGGTAGCGGCGGTGCTGCTAGGCGAGGCCGATGCCTACATCCACGCGGGCGGATTCTTCGAGTGGGACACGGCGGCGCCGGTGGCGGTGGCGCGGGCGGCCGGGTTCCATGCCTCGCGGATCGACGGATCCGCGGTGGCCTACAACCAGGCTGACCTGTTGATGCCAGATATTCTGGTCTGTCGTCCCGCGCTGGCGGGACCGCTACTGCGATCGATCCGGGAAGTTACGCATGCGCACTGATTACCAGCTGTCCCAGCTCGACGTGCTGGAGGCCGAGGCCATTCACGTCCTGCGCGAGGTCGCCGCGGAGTTCGAGCGGCCCGCGCTGCTGTTTTCCGGCGGCAAGGACTCGGTCGTGATGCTGGCGCTGGCGGAGAAGGCGTTCTGGCCGGCCCGGATCCCGTTCCCGGTGATGCACGTGGACACCGGGCACAACTTCGGCGAGGTGATGGAGTTCCGCGACCGCCGGGTGGCCGGACTCGGGGTCCGGCTGGTGGTCGCGTCCGTGCAGGACTCGATAGATACGGGCCGGGTGGCCGAGGAGACCGGCCGGCACGCGAGCCGGAACCGGTTGCAGATCGTCACGCTGCTCGACGCCATCGAGGAGCATCGGTTCGACGCGCTGTTCGGCGGTGCCCGCCGCGACGAGGAAAAGGCCCGGGCGAAGGAGCGGGTCTTCTCGTTCCGGGACGAGTTCGGCCAGTGGGATCCGAAGAACCAGCGGCCGGAACTCTGGTCGCTGTACAACACGCGGATCCACCGGGGCGAGCACATCCGGGTGTTCCCGCTGTCCAACTGGACCGAGCTGGACGTCTGGGCGTACATCGAGCGGGAGGAGCTCGAGATTCCTTCGATCTACTTCGCGCACGAACGAGCCGTGTTCGAGCGCGACGGCCTGCTGCTCGCCGACAACCCGTTCCTGGTGCGCGACGAGGATGAGCCGGTGTTCACCGCGACCGTGCGGTACCGGACGGTTGGCGATATGACCTGCACCGGTGCGGTTGAATCGGCGGCGGCTTCTGTCGCCGAGGTGATCGCGGAGGTGGCCGCGACCCGGATCACCGAGCGCGGGCAGACCCGGGCCGACGACCGGACCAGCGAGGCCGCGATGGAAGACCGCAAGCGCGAGGGGTACTTCTAGCATGGATATCCTGCGATTCGCCACCGCTGGTTCGGTGGATGATGGCAAGTCGACGCTCATCGGGCGGCTGCTCTACGACTCGAAGTCGATCTTCGCTGACCAGCTCGAGGCGGTCGAGCGGACGTCGCGGGACCGCGGCGAGGAGGTCACCAACCTCGCGCTGCTGACCGACGGGCTGCGGGCCGAGCGGGAGCAGGGCATCACGATCGACGTGGCGTACCGGTACTTCGCCACGCCGCGGCGGAAGTTCATCATCGCCGACACGCCGGGCCACGTCCAGTACACGCGCAACATGGTGACGGGGGCGTCGACCGCTGACCTGGCGGTGGTCCTGGTCGACGCGCGGAACGGGCTGACCGAGCAGTCCCGGCGGCACGCCTTCCTCACCACGCTGCTGCGGGTGCCGCACATGGTGCTGGCCGTCAACAAGATGGACCTGGTCGACTACTCGCAATCGGTGTTTGAGCGGATATGCGCCGATTTTTCGGCATTTGCCGCCCGGCTCGATATCGGGGACCTGACCTTTGTCCCGATGTCGGCGCTGCACGGCGACAACGTGGTCGAGCGGTCAGCGAACATGCCGTGGTATGACGGGCCTTCGCTGCTGCACCATCTCGAGCACGTGCACATCGCATCCGACCGGAACCTGATCGACGTGCGGTTCCCGGTGCAGTACGTGATCCGGCCGCACGCTTCTGCTGATCCCGAACTGCACGACTACCGAGGGTACGCCGGGCAGGTGGCCGGCGGGGTGCTGAAGCCGGGCGACGAGGTGGTGCACCTGCCATCCGGGTTCTCCACCAGGATCCAGCGCATCGAGGCGGCCGGGCGGCCGGTCGAGGAGGCCTTCGCGCCCATGTCGGTGACGCTGCTGCTCGACGACGACGTGGACATCTCCCGCGGTGACATGATCTGCCGGGCGAACAACCGGCCCGCCGTCACTCAGGACATCGAGGCGATGGTGTGCTGGATGACCGGCGACCGTGTTCTGACGCCACGCACGCGGCTGATCGTAAAGCACACGTCGCGAACGGTGAAGGCGCTGGTCAACGAGCTGCACTACCGGCTCGACATCAACACGCTGCACCGGGACGAGGCGGCCTCATCGCTCGGCCTCAACGAGATCGGGCGGGTGCGGCTGCGGCTCACCCAGCCCATCTTCTGCGACCCGTACGCGCGTAACCGGGCCACCGGCGGCCTGATCCTGATCGATGAGGCCACCAACGCCACAGTAGCCGCCGCCACCATAACCGGCACCCGCTGACCGATCGGGCACGGTATCCGTAACGAAATGACGGTATCCGTAACGACATGAATGTCACACGGGTGTGGCTCCTTTAAAGTGACAGCCAGGTGCTGCTCCCTGGCCAGCGGCACCGATGGCACCATCGGGCACGCTCTATAGCGCTACTGACCGGTTTGAGCGGCACCGATGGCACCATCGGCATGCTGCTCACTCTGGAGGAGCCGCACCCTTGTGACATCCATGTCGTTGGTGTTCGCTGGCATGGGCTCCGTCGAGAAATGTCCCTGTCGTCGCAGGCGAAGATAAGGGTACGAATTAGTGCACTATGGTCACATGCCGCATCAACCCGTCACCGAAGGCTATTGCGGTATAAGTCTGCACAGTTGCGCGAGCTGGGCAACTTTAGGTACAGTCCCGCGCCCCGGGTTGGGGTAGGGTTCCGGATTGCGGCTTATCCGACCCTCTACTGCTGGAGCGACTGTGACTTCTGCCGACCGCGCCCCGACGCCGTTTCATGACCTGGCCGCCTACATGGCGATCCCGCGTGCCGGGGCGCTGCGGTTGTCGCCGGACGGGACGTGGCTGGCCGCGACGGTGCAGACGCTCAGCCCGGATCGGAAGAAGTACCTGACCAGCATCTGGCGGGTCGACACCCAGGCCGGCCCGGCACGCAGGCTGACCCGGTCGGCCGAGGGCGAGGGCAGCCCGGTGTTCCTGCCCGACGGTTCGTTGCTGTTCATCTCGCGGCGTTCCGACCCGGACGCGGGCAAGGGATCGGACGATGCCAAGGCCGCCCTGTGGCTGCTGCCCGCGGGCGGCGGCGAAGCCCGGGTGATCGCCGAGCTGCCGGGAGGCGTCGCGGCGGCCGCGGCCCGTCGCTCCGCCCGGCTCGCGGATCCTGAGACGATCGTTGTCTCGTCGCGGGTGATGCCGGGCGCCGGGGTGGAAGACGCCGCGGCCGGAGGCCCAGGCAAATTCAACACCGCGGCCGGAGGCCCAGGCAAATTCAACACCGCGGCCGGAGGCCCAGGCCAATTCAACACCGCGGCCGATGATGAGCGGCTGCGGAAGGAGCGTGCCGACGCGGGAGTGACCGCGATCCTGCACGAGTCCGCGCCGGTCAGGTACTGGGATCATGACCTCGGGCCGGACCAGCTTCGACTGTTCGCCGTCGAGGAGATCCGCCCCGAGCCGGCCGTGCGATCCGATGCGCGCACCGACGATGAGCGGCGCTACGCCGGCCTGCGCGATCTGACACCGGAACCGGGAGCGGCCCTCGACGAGCAGGCGTTCGAGCTCACGCCCGACGGCAGCGCCGTGGTCACCGGGTGGGCGCATCGCGATCCGGCCGCCGACTCCTACGTCGAGCTGATGACCGTCGACGTGGCCACCGGCAAGCGCCGGACACTGCTCAGCGAGCCGGGTCACAACTTCGAGGACCCGCACGTCTCGCCCGATGGGCGCTACATCGTGTGCACTCGCGAGACGCTCCCGACCCGGGACGGTCCGTCGGATGTCACGTTGATGCTGCTCGAAGCCAACGGCGAGGGAACGACCGCCAGGGATCTGCTTCCCGGACTGGATCGGTGGCCAGCCGAGGCCGCCTGGTCGCCGGATTCGACCGCGGTATATTTCGCCGCCGACGACGACGGGCGCCGCCCCATATTCCGCGTCGACGTCCGGACCGGCGAAGTCACGCCGATCACCACCGGCGACGGCGCGTACGCGAGTATCCAGGTCGGCCCGGAAGGCCGTTACCTGTATGCGCTGCGCAACGCGGTGAACGAGACGCCCACCCCGGTCCGGATCGACCTGTCCGAGCCTGGCTCGCAGCCAGTCACGCTGCCGTGTCCGGGTGCGCCGCTCATCCTGCCCGGGCGGCTGGAGGAACTCGAGACGACGGCCGACGACGGCCAGCGGATCCGGTCCTGGCTGGTGCTGCCCGACGCCGCGAGCCCAGAGCACCGGGTCCCGCTGCTGCTGTGGGTCCACGGTGGTCCGAACAGCAGCTGGAATACCTGGTCATGGCGCTGGAACCCGTGGCTGATGGCCGCCCGCGGCTATGCCGTGCTGCTGCCCGATCCCGCCTTGTCCACTGGATACGGCCAGCACATGCTGGCTCGTGGTCAGCATTCGTGGGGCACGCGTGCCTTCGACGATGTGATGGCCGCCACTGACGCGGCCATCAAGCACCCGGCCATCGATGGCACGCGCACCGGCATGATGGGCGGATCGTACGGCGGCTACATGGCGAACTGGATCGCCGGCCACACCGACAGGTTCAAGGCCATCGTGAGCCACGCCAGCTTGTGGGCGCTGGACCAGATGTTCACCACCACCGATGAGCAGATGTTCTGGTGGGGGCAGTTCGGTGACCCGCTGACCAGCCCGGAGATGTACCACAGCAATTCGCCGCACCTGCACATCGGCAACATCCGCACGCCGATGCTCGTCATCCACGGCGACAAGGACTACCGGGTGCCGATCGGGGAGGCCCTGCGTCTGTGGGGTGAGCTGACCCGGCACGGCGTGACGGCCAAGTTCCTGTACTTCCCGGACGAGAACCACTGGGTGCTCACGCCGGGCAACGCCACGGTCTGGTACGAGACAGTATTCGCCTTCCTGGCCGAGCACGTCCTGGCCGAGCCCTGGCGCCGACCCGCCATGCTGTAACCGCCGCTGGCCGCCGAGGTCAAGGGGATGGTTGGCGCAACGTACCCCTCGGGTGGGGGTGGTTGGCGCAACGTACCCCTTCGCGCCGCTAAGCCGCTTCCCCTAAGCCGCTGCCCCGAGCGGTATGGCCCTGATCGGCAGCTCCGGCCGAGCGAGGCCCTTCCTGATCGCTCGATCGATCTTGTCGATGACGTCCGGGCCCTCGATCCGGATGACCTTTGGCGCGAAGTGCAGTGGAAGGATGCCATGTGCGGCCAGCTCGTCGTGGCGAGCGTTGGTCCTGTCCTGGTCCTCGGCCCTGAGGTGGTACGCACGAGAGTCGACTTCGGCGGCGACGCCGGCCCGGTCCCACCACGCGTCGACCATGGCGATGAATTCCCCGGCCGCGTCGCACAACTGGGCGTTGAACATCGGCTTAGGCAGCCCGGAACGTAGGATCAGCGTGCGGAACTGCGCCTCGGCGACCGAGCGGACACTGTCGCCGATCTCGGCGATGGCCTCACGGAGCAACGCCGACCCCGCTATCGGCCCGGCTTCCAGCTCATCGATCAGGTCCTGCATGGTGCAGGCCCTGCGCTGTACCGCTTCGCACACCACGGCGCGGACGTCATCGAAGCGAGTGAAGCCGCGCGCGGCATCGGCGACCGCACGCGCACGTCCGGCGAAGCGGACCCGGCCGGTGACAGTGAACTGCGCTGGCAACCGCGCGGTGCGGTGCAGGCGCACGAATCCGATGCTCTGCCGTCGCACTGTCAGCGGGACCAGGACATCGACGGTATTGGGACCCGGTGATATCAGGCCGTGCAGCCG
Organism: Streptosporangiaceae bacterium; assembly: GCA_019245115.1. Taxonomy (GTDB): domain Bacteria; phylum Actinomycetota; class Actinomycetes; order Streptosporangiales; family Streptosporangiaceae; genus JAFARZ01. The sequence continues at coordinate 63,081 of JAFARZ010000011.1, forward strand.
GATCGCCACCGGACCGGTGAGGATGCTCTCCGGGCCGGCGTACAGCAGCGCCGCTATCTCCCGATGCTCCTGAGTCGCCGCGCCGGTCACTGTCAGGAACACGCTTGGCAGCATCCGCTGCCAAGGTCCTTCGTGGCGGAGCCGGTACTCCACTGCCTTGGCGGTGAGACCACATTCCAGGGCCTGTGCGCGGGTGATCACGTCGCGCTGAAGGTCCAGAACCCTTCGGAGACGTTCCGCGTCGAACTGGCGAGTACGTGTCATGACTGCACTGTGTCACCACCCTCTGACATTCTGAGACCGTAGACCGGAGCCCCAAGGGGATGGTTGGCGCAACGTACCCCTCGGGTGGGGATGGTTGGCGCAACGTACCCCTTCCTGCGGCAGCGGGGGGTGGGAGGGCATCTACTAGGGTGGCGGTTATGGTGCGTGCTGACCTGGACAAGCGGCCTGGCGAGGTGGCGGCGATGTTCGACGCCGTCGCCGGGCGCTACGACCTGATGAACGACATCCTGTCGGCTGGCCAGGTCAGGCTGTGGCGCCGCGCGGTGACCCGGATCGTGAACGCGACCAGCGGCGAGCGGGTCCTGGACCTGGCGGCCGGGACCGGGACGTCTACGCAGGCCCTCGCCCGCACCGGCGCGAAGGCCGTGGCGTGCGACTTCTCCCTCGGCATGCTGAAGGTCGGCCGGCGGCGTCAAACCGGTGGCCAGCACGTAGCTTTCACAGCTGGGGACGCGCTGCGGCTGCCGTTCCGCGATGAGTCCTTCGACGCGGTGACGATCTCCTTCGGCCTGCGCAACGTGGCCGGCATAGCGCAGGCCCTCAACGAGATGCGGAGGGTCACCCGCCCCGGCGGGCGCCTGGTCATCTGCGAGTTCAGCCGGATCACGGTCCGGCCGCTCGACCGCGTGTATCGTCGCTACCTGCTGGATGTCCTGCCGAAGATCGCCAGCCGGGCCGCGCGGACTCCGGAGGCCTACACCTACCTGGCCGAATCGATCCAGGCCTGGCCGGCTCAGCCGGAACTGGCCCGGCTCATCGAGAACGCGGGGTGGCGGTCGGTCCGCTGGCATGATCTCAGCCTCGGTATAGTCGCGGTGCACGTCGCGCGCCGTCCGGTAAACCAGGGGGGATCGCATATGGACGGTCAGCCGCGAGTAAACTGAGCGCAAAGCATTTGTGAAGCGCTTCACAAGTCAATCCCCAGGACGCAGAACCCCGTGAGCGGAACCCATCCCACTGACGAAGCGGACGTCATCGTTGTCGGCGCCGGCCCGGCCGGCTCGACCACCGCTTTCTACCTCGCACAAGCCGGACTGCACGTCCTGCTGCTGGAGAAGTCGCGGTTTCCCAGAGAGAAGGTGTGCGGCGACGGCCTGACCCCGCGCGCGGTCAAGGCCCTGGTCGGCATGGGGATCGACGTCAGCGAGCGCAATGGCTGGCTGCGGAACAAGGGCCTGCGCGTTATCGGCGCCGGCCACCGGATGGAGCTGTCCTGGCCGGAGCTGTCCAGCTACCCCGACTACGGACTGGTCCGTCCCCGCACCGACTTCGACGAGACCCTCGCCCGCCGCGCCGAACAGGCCGGCGCGCTGCTGCTGGAGAACACGACCGTCACCGGTCCGGTGATCGATGATCGCACCGGCAAAATCAAGGGCGTTAAGGCATCCAACGAACGTACGTATGTTGCCCGGGCCATCATCGCCGCCGATGGCAATTCCTCGCGGTTGTCCGTGGCGATGGGTCTGCGCAAGCGCGACGATCGCCCGCTCGGCGTCGCGGTGCGCACCTACTACAAGACCCCTCGCCACGATGACGATTATCTGGAGTCCTGGCTCGACCTGTGGGACGCCCGACCTGGCCAGCAGAGTCGGTTGCTGCCCGGCTACGGGTGGATCTTCGGGATGGGGGACGGCACTTCGAACGTCGGCCTCGGCCTGCTGAACACCAGCCATGCGTTCGGCAACACGGACTACCGTCTCATGCTGCAGAAGTGGCTGGACGGTATGCCGGCCGAGTGGGGGTTCGGCGAGCACAACCGCACTGAACCGGTGCGCGGCGCGGCGCTGCCGATGGGCTTCAACCGGACCCCGCACTATCATCGCGGCCTGCTGCTGGCCGGCGACGCCGGCGGCCTGGTTAACCCGTTCAACGGCGAGGGCATCGCCTATGCGATGGAGTCCGGCGAGATCCTGGCCAGGACTATCGTCCAGGCCTTCGCCCGGGGAGACGCCGCACAGGCGGAACGCGTCCTGGCCGCCTATCCGCAGGCGCTGCGCGAGGCGTACGGCGGGTACTACGCGCTCGGCCGTCAGTTCGTGAAGCTGATCGGCCATCCGGGCCTGATGCGGTACGCGACCAAGCACAGCATGACCAGGCCCGCACTCATGCGATTCGCCCTGAAACTACTGGCCAACCTCACCGATCCGCGTGGCGGCGACGCCTCCGACCGGTTGATCAACGGGCTGTCCCGGCTCGTCCCCAACCCTAAATGAGCGGCCATGATGGGTGTCCCTAGGATAGGACGGCGATGAGACTCTACGTTCCGATTTTCGTGCTAGCCGTGCTCGCGGCTGGTTTCACCATCTTCTCCGTGACGATGGGCGCTCTGGCCGGGCCGAAACGATGGAACAAGGCAAAGCTCGAAAGCTACGAGTGCGGCATCGAGCCGACGCCGGTGCCACCGGGGGGCGGTCGGATACCGGTCAAGTACTACCTGACCGCGATGTTGTTCATCGTGTTCGACATCGAGATCATCTTCCTTTATCCGTGGGCGGTCACCTTCAACAAGCTGGGCACGTTCGGCTTGATCGAAATGGTGACTTTCGTTATCACCGTGCTGATCGCGTACATCTATGTCTGGCGGCGCGGCGGCTTGGAATGGGATTGAGTCATGGGCCTCGAAGAAAAGCTGCCAAGCGGCGTACTGCTCACCTCGGTTGAGAAGGTCGCGGGCTGGGCGCGGGCGCGTTCGGTCTGGCCGGCCACCTTCGGCCTGGCCTGCTGCGCGATGGAGCTGATGATGACCGGCGGGCCGAAGCATGACCTGGCCCGGTTCGGTATGGAACGAGCGTCCAACACGCCGCGGCAGGCGGACCTGATGATCGTGGCCGGCCGGGTGAGCCAGAAGATGGCGCCCGTGCTCCGGCAGATCTACGACCAGATGTCCGACCCGAAGTGGGTCATCTCCATGGGGGTCTGCGCGTCCAGCGGCGGCATGTTCAACAACTACGCGATCGTGCAGGGCGTGGACCATATCGTGCCGGTGGACATCTATCTGCCGGGCTGTCCGCCGCGTCCGGAGATGCTGCTCGACTCGATCGTCAAGCTGCACGACAAGATCGAGAACATGAAGCTGGGCAAGAACCGCGAGCGGCAGATCACCGAGCTGGAGCAGGCGCGGCTGCGCATGTCGCCGGTGCGGAGCCTGCCGGTCGTGGAGGCCGATCCGGTGGTCGCGGAGGCCGAGCTGTGACGGCTGGACCAGAGGAAACCCACGGCGCGGAAGGCCCGCAGGGGCCAGCGCCAGGAGAGGCTGACGGCCAGCTCCCGGCAAGACGGGGCCGCGACCGGCTCGAGGCGCCGGTGGTGCGCACCGGCATGTTCGGCGTGCACGACACTCCCGACACCTCGGGCTACGGCCGGCTGCGTGTGCACCGGACCCCGGCGCTGTCCAGTCCCCGGCCGTATGGCGGGTATTTCGACACGATCGCCGACGCTCTGGGCATGGAAGAGGCGATCTACCGGGTGGTCGCGGACCGCGGCGAGCTGACCTTCTATGTCAAGCGCGAGCGGCTGACGGAGGTGGCGGCGAAGCTCCGCGACGACCCCGCGCTGGCGTTCGAGCTGTGCACCGGGGTGTCCGGCGTGCACTACCTGGAGGACACCGGCGCCGAGCTGCACGCGGTGTATCACCTGGCATCGATCACCCACAACCGCCGGGTGCGCCTGGAGGTCACCGCGCCCGACGCGGACCCGCACATTCCCTCGCTGGTCGGCGTGTATCCGACCTGCAACTGGCATGAGCGGGAGACCTGGGACTTCTTCGGCCTCATCTTCGACGGGCATCCCGCGCTGACCAGGATCCAGATGCCGGATGACTGGAAGGGACACCCGCAGCGCAAGGATTATCCGCTGGGCGGTATTCCGGTCGAGTACCGCGGCGCCACCATCCCGCCGCCCGACGAGCGGAGGAACTATTCATGAGTATTCCGCAGGCTCCGGCGGGAGTGACCGATTCCGAAGCCACCGAGGGCCGCATCTACACCGTCTCCGGCGACGACTGGGACGAGCTCCATTCGACGCTCGAGACAGAGGACTTCGTCAGCGGCGGGCAGCTCGTCATCAACATGGGCCCGCAGCACCCGTCCACGCACGGCGTGCTCCGGCTGATCCTCACCCTGGACGGCGAGACCGTCACCGAGACGCGGGCCTCGATCGGGTACCTGCACACCGGCATCGAGAAGAACATGGAGTACCGCACCTGGACGCAGGGCGTCACGTTCTGCACCAGGATGGACTACCTCATGCCGTTCTTCAACGAGGCCACGTACTGCCTCGGGGTGGAGCGGCTGCTCGGCATCGAGGACAAGATCCCGGAGCGGGCCCAGATCATCCGGGTCATGCTGATGGAGTTCAACCGGATCTCCTCCCACCTGCAGGGCATCGGCCCGATGGGCATGGAGCTCGGCGCGACCACCATATTCCTCCAGGGCCTGCGGCTTCGCGAGCGCATCCTGGATCTGTACGAGCTGATCACCGGCCTGCGCATGAATCACGCCTACATCCGGCCCGGCGGCCTGGTGCAGGACCTCCCGCCCGGCACGCTGGAGAAGGTCAGGGAGTTCCTGGGCTACGGGCCGAAGCTGCTCGGCGACCTGCGCAAGCTGATCGACGCCAACCCCGTCTTCATCGGCCGGACCAAGGGCGTGGCCTACCTGGATCTGGCGGGCTGCATGGCGCTCGGCGTGACCGGTCCGATGCTGCGGGCCACCGGCCTGCCGTGGGACCTGCGTAAGTCCCAGCCGTACTGCGGCTACGAGACCTACGAATTCAACGTGCCGACGGTGGACACCTGCGACGCGTACGGCCGGTACCTGGTCCGCATGGACGAGATGGACGAGTCGATCAAGATCATCAAGCAGTGCGCCGACCGGCTGGCCGCGCGGCGGTCCGCCGACGACCCGGTGATGATCCGCGACGCCAAGATCGGCTGGCCCGCTCAGCTGTCGCTGGGCCCGGACGGGCTCGGCCCGTCGCCCGAGCACATCGCGCACATCATGGGCCAGTCCATGGAGGCGCTGATCCACCACTTCAAGATCATCACCGAGGGCTTCCGCGTGCCGGCCGGACAGGCCTACGTGCCGGTCGAGTCCGCCCGCGGCGAACTCGGCGCGCACGTGGTGAGCGACGGCGGGACGCGCCCGTACCGGGTGCACTTCCGCGACCCGTCATTCACCAATCTTCAGTCGATCGCGGCGTTGTGCGAAGGCGGCATGGTGGCCGACGTGATCCCGGCGATCGCCAGCATCGACCCCGTGATGGGAGGGGTGGACAGGTAATGCCCTTCACCGAGGAGGTATGCGCCCGCCTGGATGCGGACGCGGCCCGGATCATCGGCAAGTATCCGGGTGCGAGGTCGGCGCTGCTGCCGCTGCTCCATCTGGTCCAGGCCGAGGAAGGGTACGTCTCCAACGACGGCATCGCCTACTGCGCGGGCAAGCTCGGGCTGACCGTGACCGAGGTGACCGGGGTGGTGAGCTTCTACACCATGTACAAGCGGCGCCCGGTCGGCGAGTACCACGTGGGGGTATGCACCAACGCGGTGTGCGCGGTCCTGGGCGGCGAACAGATCCTCGCCGAACTGCGCGAGCACCTCGGCGTCGCCGACGACGAGCCGACTCCGGACGGCAAGGTCAGCCTGGAGCACATCGAGTGCAATGCCGCCTGTGACTATGCGCCGGTGGTGATGGTGAACTGGGAGTTCTTCGACAACATGACGCCGGCCTCCACCCGCGAGCTCGCCGACGATCTGCGCGCCGGGAACAGGGTCGCCCCGACCCGCGGCCCGGCACGGCTGTGCAACTGGCGTGAGACGGCCCGGATACTGGCCGGCTTCAACGACGAACAGGCCACCGACGGCCCGGCCGCGGGCCCGGCCAGCGTGGCCGGCCTCAAGATCGCCAACGAACGAGGCTGGAAGGCGCCCCCTGCGGGGGGTTACGGGGGGTCGTCTCTCCCAAGGGGGGACCGGGGGGATGGGTCCCCCCGGCAGAAAGAGGCACGAGCATGACGGATATTCTCACCCCGGTGCTGACCGCGCACTGGGACCAGCCGGACATTTTCACGCTGGACGGCTACCGGCGGTCCGGCGGCTGGAAGGCGCTGCCGAAGGCGCTGGCCATGGAGCGCGGCGACGTCATCGCCGCGGTCAAGAACTCGGGACTGCGCGGCCGCGGCGGCGCCGGCTTCCCGACCGGCGTGAAGTGGGGCTTCCTGCCGCAGGGCGACACCAAGCCGCACTACCTGGTGGTCAACGCGGACGAGTCCGAGCCGGGCGCGTGCAAGGACGTGCCGCTGATGATGGCCAACCCGCATCTGCTCGTCGAGGGCGCGGCCATCGCCTCCTACGCGATCGGTGCCAGCCACGCCTTCATCTATGTCCGGGGCGAGGTGGCGCACGTGATACGGCGGCTGCGCCACGCGGTGGAGGAGGCATACGAGGCCGGCCTGCTCGGCCGCGACATCCTCGGCTCCGGGTTCGACCTCGATGTGATCGTGCACGCGGGGGCCGGCGCTTACATCTGCGGCGAGGAGACCGCGCTCCTTGACTCGCTGGAGGGACGCCGCGGCCTGCCCCGGAACAAGCCGCCGTTCCCGGCGGTAGCCGGCGTGTACGCCCTCCCGACGAACGTGAACAACGTGGAGTCGATCGCCAGCGTTCCGGCGATCCTGCTCAACGGCGCCGACTGGTTCGCCGGAATCGGCACGGAGAAGTCCAAGGGCTACGGGATCTTCTCCCTGTCCGGGCACATCACCACACCCGGCCAGTACGAGGCGCCGCTCGGCATCACGCTGCGTCAGCTGCTCGATCTGGCCGGCGGGATGCGGGCCGGGCACCGGCTCAAGTTCTGGACGGCCGGCGGCTCGTCGGCGGGAATCCTCACCGACGAGCATCTGGACATGCCGATGGACTTCGAGTCGGTCGCCGCCGCCGGATCCGGGCTCGGCACGAGGTCGGTGCAGATTTTTGACGAGACCACCTGTGTGGTCCGGGTCATCCTGCGGTGGACCGAGTTCTACCAGCACGAGTCGTGCGGCAAGTGCACACCGTGCCGGGAAGGAACGTACTGGCTGGTCCGGATGCTTGAGCGGATGGAGCACGGTCAGGGCACCGACGAGGACCTGCCCAAGCTCCTGGATATCTGCGACAACATCGTCGGCCGCGCGTTCTGCGCGCTTGGCGACAGCGTCGGCCCGCCGATCACATCCGCCGTCCGGTACTTCAGGGACGAATTCCTGCAACACCAGAAGGAAGGCGGCTGCCCCTTCGACCCGGCAGCATCGACCGCCTGGAGCCAGTCATGAGCGAGCTGGCGCGGAGGGAAAAATGAGCGAGCTTGAGCGGGCCCAGGACACCGTTACCGTCACCATTGACGGGTTCGAGATCAGCGTGCCCAAGGGCATGCTGATCATCCGGGCGGCGGAGATGCTCGGCATCCAGATCCCGCGATTCTGCGACCACCCGCTGCTCGACCCGATCGGGGCCTGCCGGCAATGCCTGGTCGAGGTGGAGGGCCAGCGCAAGCCGATGGCGTCCTGCATCACCCCGTGTGCCGAGGGCATGGTGGTGCGCACCCAGTTCACGTCACCGGTCGCGGACAAGGCGCAGCAGGGCGTGATGGAACTGCTGCTCATCAACCATCCGCTGGACTGCCCGATGTGTGACAAGGGCGGTGAGTGCCCGCTGCAGAACCAGGCCATGTCCAACGGGCGGGGCGAGACCAGGTTCGCCGAGCAGAAGCGGGAGTTCGCCAAGCCGGTGGCGATCTCGGCCCAGGTCCTCCTGGACCGGGAACGGTGCATCTCCTGCACCCGCTGCGTGCGTACGTCGGAGGAGATCGCCGGCGACGCGTTCATCGACTTCATCGAGCGCGGCCCCAGCCAGTTCATCGGCACCGCCGAGGGCGAGCCGTTCAACTCCTACTTCTCCGGCAACACCATCCAGGTGTGCCCGGTGGGCGCGCTCACCAGCACCGGCTACCGGTTCCACGCCCGCCCGTTCGACCTGGTGTCCACGCCCAGCGTGTGCGAGCACTGTGCGTCGGGCTGCCGGCTGCGGACCGACCACCGGCGCGGCCGGGTGATGCGGCGGCTGGCCGGCGACGACCCGGCGGTGAACGAGGAGTGGAGCTGCGACAAGGGCCGCTTCGCGTTCCGCTACCCGGCCCAGCCGGACCGGCTCATCGCCCCGCTGGTGCGCAACGCCGACGGCGTGCTGGAACCGGCCTCCTGGCCGCACGCCCTGTCGGTCGCCGCGCAGGGCCTGCTCCGGGCGCGAGAGCGATCCGGCGGCGTGGGCGTGCTCACCGGCGGCCGGCTGACCCTGGAGGACGCGTATGCCTACGCCAAGTTCGCCCGGGTCGCGCTGGACTCCAACGACATTGACATGCGGGCGCGGGCGCACTCGGCCGAGGAGGAGCAGTTCCTCGCCGCCTGCGTGGCCGGCCGCGGCATCAACGCGACCTACGCCGACCTGGAGCGGGCGCCGGCCGTGCTGCTGGCCGGGTTCGAGCCCGAGGACGAGTCGCCCATCGTCTTCCTGCGGCTGCACAAGGCGGTCCGCAAGGGCAGCCAGCGGGTGTTCTCCATCGCTCCGTTCGCCAGCTGGGGGCTCATCAAGCTCAAGGGTGAGCTGCTCGCGACCATCCCGGGAGAGGAAGCCGCCGCGCTGACGGCGCTCGCCGCCGGCAACGGCCCCGCCGAGGTGCTGGGCAAGGAGGGGGCGATCATCCTGGTCGGCGAGCGGCTGGCCGAGGCGCCGGGGGCGCTGGCGGCCGCGGCCCGGCTCGCCACCGCGACCGGCGCGAAGCTCGCCTGGGTGCCGCGCCGGGCCGGCGAGCGTGGCGCGATCGAGGCCGGTGCGCTACCCAGCCTGCTGCCGGCCGGCCGTCCGGTAACCGACCCGGAGGCGCGGGCCGAGGTAGCCCGGACCTGGGGGAAGAGTTCACTGCCCGCCACGCCGGGCCGTGACACCGCCGGCATTCTGGCCGAGGCAGCGGCTCAGCGGCTCGGCGCGCTGGTCGTCGCCGGGGTCGACCCGGCCGACCTGCCCGGCCCGGCCGGCGCGCTGCGCGCGCTGGAGATGACGCCGTTCGTGGTGAGCATGGAGCTGCGGGCCAGCGCGGTCACCGACCGGGCCGACGTGGTGTTCCCCGTCGCCGCGGTGGCGGAGAAGGCCGGCACGTTCGTGAACTGGGAGGGCCGCGGCGGCACGTTCGAGGCCGCGCTGCGGGTGCCCGAGGTGCGGACTGACCTGTACGTGCTCGGCGCGATCGCCGACGAGATGGACGTCCACCTGGGCCTACCCGACGAGGCATCCGCCCGGGCCGAACTCGCCGCGCTGGGCGTCTGGCACGGTCCCCGCCCCGAGCCGCCCGCGGTGACCTCGAACGGCACGACGACGTTTCTCGGTGTCGGCGGCAGCGGGGCGCACCCCGCCCGGCTGGCCACCTGGCATCAGCTCCTCGACAACGGCCGGATGCAGGACGGCGAGATCTACCTGGCCGGCACCGCCCGGGCGGTGGTGGCGAGGATGTCAGAACAGACCGCGACGCAAGCCGGTGTGGCGGACGGCGATAAGGTGACCATCGCCACCGGCCAGGGATCGGCGACGCTTCCCGTAGAAGTGACGACCATGGTCGATGACACGGTGTGGATTCCGGCCGGGACGATTCCGGGCGCGACCCACGGGAGCATGGTGACGCTTAGGAGAGCACAGTGACAACGCACGTGCTGGGGGCGGATCCGACGCTGGGGGACTTCAACACGCTCATCCCGTGGATGGTGCTGCTGAAGGTCGCGTTCGTGTTCGTCTTCCTGCTGCTCGTGACCATGTTCATGATCTGGTTCGAGCGGCGGGTCATCGGCCGGATGCAGAACCGCCCCGGCCCCAACCGGGCCGGGCCGTTCGGGCTGCTCCAGCCCATCGCGGACGCGCTGAAGCTGCCGCTGAAGGAAGACATCATCCCGACCACGGCGGACAAGGCGATCTTCGTGCTCGCCCCGGTCTTGTCGGCGGTTCCCGCCTTCATCGGTATCTCGATCATCCCGTTCGGCCCGATCGTGTCGATCTTCCACCACCACACCCCGCTCCAGGTCAGCGACCTGCCGGTCGCGGTGCTGCTGATCCTCGCGATGAGCTCGATGGGCGTGTACGGCATCGTGCTGGCCGGCTGGGCGTCGGGCTCGCCATACTCGCTGCTCGGCGCGCTGCGCTCGGCCGCTCAGGTGATCAGCTACGAGATCGCGATGGGGCTCGCCTTCGTCGCGGTGTTCCTGGTCGCAGGGTCGCTGTCCACCAGCGCGATCGTCAGCGCCCAGCAGCACGAATGGTTCATCTACCTGGTGCCGTCGTTCATCATCTACCTGTTCACGATGGTCGGCGAGACCAACCGGCTGCCGTTCGACCTGCCCGAAGGCGAGGGCGAGCTGGTCGCGGGCTACCACACCGAGTACGCCTCGATGAAGTTCGCGATGTTCTACCTCGCCGAGTACATCAACATGACCACGGTCTCCGCGCTGGCCACCACGCTGTTCCTGGGCGGCTGGCGGGCCCCGTGGCCGCTGTCGCTGTGGTCGGGCGCGAACAGCGGCTGGTGGCCGATGCTGTGGTTCGTGATCAAGGTCATGATCCTGCTGTTCGGCTTCGTCTGGCTGCGGGGGACGCTGCCCCGGGTCCGCTACGACCAGCTCATGTCGATCGGCTGGAAGGTGCTGATCCCGGGTTCGATCGTGTGGATCCTGATGATCGCGACCGTACGCGCCTACCGGCTGGATACCAGAAATACGGTCCCGTACTGGGTGGGCGGCATAACCCTGGTCATCCTGCTGGGGCTGGTCCTCATGTGGGACGCGTCGGCACAGCGCAAGGCCGCCGACTTCGAGACTGGCCGGGCGCACGCCGCGGGCGGCGAGAATCCCCCGTTCCCGGTCCCGCCGCTGGACTTGCCCCATTATCACGGCATCGACGTCGAAACCGCCTCCACGAAGGAGGTCACAGGTGGCTAATTCGATCAGTGACTGGCTGAACCCCATCAAGGGGTTCGGGGTCACCTTCCACGAAATGTTCCGTAAGCCGGAAACCGTCTACTACCCGGAGGAGAAGCGGCCGACCGCGCCGCGGTTCCACGGTCACCACCAGCTCAACCGGTGGCCGGACGGGCTGGAGAAGTGCATCGGCTGCGAGCTGTGCGCGTGGGCGTGCCCGGCCGACGCCATCTACGTCGAGGGCCGGGACAACCGCCCGGATCAGCGCTACTCTCCGGGCGAGCGGTACGGTGCCGTCTACCAGATCAACTACCTGCGCTGCATCCTGTGCGGAATGTGCATCGAGGCCTGCCCGACCCGCGCGCTGACGATGACCAACGAATACGAGATCGCCGACGACAGCCGGGAAAACCTCATCTGGACCAAGGAGCAGCTGCTCGCGCCGCTGCAGCCCGGCATGGAAGCGCCGCCGCACCCCATGCGGCTCGGCGACGACGAGAAGGACTACTACCGGCTCGGCGCCGCGGGCGTGATGGCGCCGCCGCGCGCGCCCGGCATGGAGGGACCGGGCGGACCGTCCGGGCCCGCGGTGCTGGCTGAGATCTCGTCCGAGGACGAGGAGGAGGCACAGTGACTCACGGGTTCCTGGCCCAGAGCCTCGCGTCGGGCACCAACGCGGACGCCATCACCCGGGAGTCCCTGTTCTGGATCCTCGCGGTCCTCTCGGTGTCCGCCGCGCTCGGCATGGTCCTGGTCCGGCGCGCGGTGCACTGCGCGCTGATGCTGGCCGTCGTGATGCTGTCGCTGGCCACCATGTACGCGATGCAGGGAGCGCCGTTCCTGGCCTTCGTGCAGATCATCGTGTACACGGGCGCGGTGCTCATGCTGTTCCTGTTCGTCCTGATGCTGATCGGGATCGCTTCCTCGGATTCCATCGTGGAGACGATCAAGGGCCAGCGGCTGGCCGCGGGCCTGGCCGCCATCGGCTTCTTCGTCCTGCTGGCGCTCGGCATCGGGCACGCGGCCCTCGGCCCGCCGGTGCACCAGACCGATGCGCTCAACGGGTCGGGCAACCTCACCGGCATCGCGCAACTGGTCTTCACCACCTACGTCTTCCCGTTCGAAGTCACCGGCGCGCTGCTGATCACCGCGGCGCTCGGCGCGATGGTGCTCGCCCACCGCGAACGCACCGCGCCCAAGCCGACCCAGCGGGAACTCGCCATCAGGCGGGTGGAGAGCGGACACGTGGCGCCGGAGCCGCCGCCGGGCGTCTACGCGCTGCACGACGCGGTGGACCGGCCCGCGCTGCTGCCCGACGGAACGACCACCGACCGGTCGGTCAGCCCTGTGCTGGCCCAGCGGCTCGTGGGGGAAGCACCACCGTCCGTTCGTGATAAGCCTGAGCAACCTGCATTGGAGCCAGGAGGCAGTGTTAGCCAAAGGGGGGGCAACCCCCCTTCAACCCCCCGAGGGGGGGCGAAATCATGAGTCCCGTGCATTACGTGGCCCTCGCGGTGATCCTGTTCGTCATCGGCGGGGTCGGTGTCCTGGTCCGGCGCAACGCCATCATCATCTTCATGTGCATTGAGCTGATGCTGAACGCGTGCAACCTCGCGTTCGTCGCGTTCGCTTCGATGCACGGCAACCTGGATGGCCAGGTCATCGCCTTCTTCGTGATGGTCGTCGCGGCGGCCGAGGTCGTCGTCGGCCTCGCGATCCTGATGGCGATCTACCGAGCCCGCAGGTCAGCCTCGGTTGATGATGCCAATCTGCTGAAGTACTGAACTAGATAAACACTGAGGGGACGAGCGAGCTTATGACCACCGTTGGTGCGACGGGCGTGCTCCGCGCGTCGTGGCTGTTGCTGGCGTTCCCGGTGTTCGGCGCCGTGGTGCTGCTGCTCGGCGGCAGGCGGACCGACCGGTGGGGGCACCTGCTCGGCGCCCTGATGCCGGTCGCGTCGTTCGTCTACGCCGTGATCGCGTTCTTCACGCTGCTCGGGAAGACCGATCGCAGCCAGGACCTGCACATGTACAGCTACGTCGTGGCGGGCGGATTCAACGTCAACCTGGGCATACTGCTCGACCCGCTGTCGATCAGCTTCACGCTGCTGATCACCGGAGTCGGATCGCTGATCCACATCTACTCGATCGGGTACATGGCGCACGACGCCGGGCGACGGCGGTTCTTCGGCTACCTGAACCTGTTCATCGCGGCGATGCTGCTCCTCGTGGTGTCCGACAACTACCTGGGGCTGTACATCGGCTGGGAGGGCGTCGGCCTGGCGTCGTACCTGCTGATCGGGTTCTGGCAGTTCAAGAACTCGGCGGCGGTCGCGGCGAAGAAGGCGTTCGTGGTCAACCGGGTGGGCGACGCCGGGCTCACCATCGCCATTTTCCTGATGTTCGCCGAATTCGGCACGGTGTCGTTCTTCCGGGGGGCCGGGAGCCCCGCCGGGGTGCTCAACGTGGTCGGCTCGGGCGGCAGCGGGGTGGCCACCGCGCTCGGACTGCTGCTCCTGCTCGGCGCGTGCGGTAAGTCGGCCCAGGTGCCGTTGCAGTCCTGGTTGCTCGACGCCATGGAAGGCCCGACCCCGGTGTCGGCGCTGATCCATGCCGCGACCATGGTCACCGCGGGTGTCTACCTGCTGGTCCGGTCCAACCCGATCCTGGCCCTGTCCGCCGATGCCCGGCTCGCCGTGGCCGTCGTGGGCGCGGTCACGCTGCTGTTCGGCGCGATCATCGGGTGCGCCAAGGACGACATCAAGAAGTCGCTGGCCGGATCCACCATGTCCCAGATCGGGTACATGACGCTCGGCGCGGGACTCGGGCCGGCCGGATACGTGTTCGCGATCGCGCACCTGCTGGCCCACGGGTTCTTCAAGGCCGGGCTGTTCCTCGGCGCCGGTTCGGTCATGCACGGCATGAACGACGAGGTCAACATGCGGCGGTACGGCGGGCTCGCCCGGCTCATGCCGGTCACGTTCGTCACGTTCGGCCTCGCCTACCTGGCCATCATCGGGATACCGCCGTTCTCCGGCTTCTTCACCAAGGACGGGATCATCGAGGCGGCCTGGGACAAGGGCGGCACGTCCGGTGCCCTGTTCGCGGCCTGCGCGATACTAGGGGCGGGCATCACCGCGTTCTACATGACCCGGATGGTGCTGATGACGTTCTTCAGCCAGAAGCGCTGGTCGGCGGAGGTCCCGCAGGAACGGCGCGAGCCGCATGGCGAGGACGAGCCCCAGCCCATGCCGCATCCGCACGAGTCCCCGTGGGTGATGACCTGGCCGATGATCATCCTGGCGATCGGCTCGGTGGCCGCGGGAGGGTTCCTCATCGTGGGCGAGCGGTTCGCGAGCTTCCTCAGGCCCGTCACCGGCGCGTTGCCGAGCACGCACGGCATCTGGACCGCGCCTGGGCTGACCGCGCTGGCGCTGGCGCTGTGCGGAGTGGGGCTGGGCTGGGTCATGTACGGGCGTGTGCCGGTACCGGCGGAGCCGCCCGCCGGGCGATGGCCCGTCGTTGCCGCGCGCAAGGATCTGTACGGTGACGCGTTCAACGAATCGGTGCTGATGCGGCCCGGTCAGTGGCTGACCAGGCTCTCGGTGTACTTCGACAACCGGGGCGTCGACGGGCTGGTCAACTCCATAGCCGCGCTGGTCGGCGGCTCGTCCGGACGGATGCGGCGGATGCAGACGGGCTTCGTCCGGTCCTACGCGCTGTCCATGTTGTTCGGCGCCGTGATCCTGGTCGCCCTGGTGCTGGCAGTGAGGCTCTGATGAACGTCGTCGCTAACGGCTTCCCGTGGCTGACACTGGCCGGCGGGCTGCCCCTGTTCGGTGCTCTGGTGGTCGCTCTCCTCCCGGGGGGTTCCGGGGGGTCGTCCCCCCGGGCCAGCACTGCCGGCCTGCCGGCTGATTCGGCGGCGGTCGACGTACGGACGCGCGACTCGCTGGCGAAGATCATTGCTCTGGCGTTCTCGCTGGCCACCCTGGTGGTCGTGATCATCATCGCGGTGAGGTTCCGGGTCGGCGGGCCCGCGTTCCAGTTCACCGAGCAGTACTCGTGGATCCCGCAGTTCGGCGTGCACTACGCGCTCGGCGTGGACGGCATCGCGCTGGTGCTGATCGCGATGTCGGCGGTGCTGATGCCGGTCGTGATCCTGGCCGGGTGGAACGACGCGGACTCAGGGACTGCGCGGCACAGCGTCAAGACCTACTTCGCGCTGCTGCTCGTGCTGGAAACCATGATGATCGGGGTGTTCGCCGCCACCGACGTCTTCCTGTTCTATGTGTTCTTCGAAGCCATGCTGATCCCGATGTACTTCCTGATCGGCTCCTATGGCGTCGGGAAACGGCAGTACGCGGCGGTCAAGTTCCTGCTCTACAGCCTGCTCGGCGGGTTGCTCATGCTGGTCGCGGTCATCGCGCTGTACGTGTACAGCGTGCGGTCGCCGGCCACCGCGCACCACGGCTCGTTCCTGTTCAGCGAACTGATACAGGTGTCGCTGTCGCCGGTCGTGCAGAAGTGGCTGTTCCTCGGCTTCTTCATCGCGTTCGCGATCAAGGCGCCGCTGTGGCCGTTCCACACCTGGCTGCCGGACGCGGCCGCGTCGGCCCAGCCGGGCGGCGCGGTGCTGCTGGTCGGCGTGCTGGACAAGGTCGGCACGTTCGGCATGCTGCGGTACTGCTTCGAGCTGTTCCCGTCCGCGGCTCGATATTTCACGCCTCTGGTGGTGACCCTTGCCGTCATCGGCGTGATCTACGGCGCGATCGTCGCGATCGGGCAGCAGGACCTGAAACGGCTGATCGCGTACACCTCGATCTCGCACTTCGGCTTCATCGCGCTCGGGGTGTTCGTGATGACGTCCCAGGGCGTGGCCGGGGCGACCCTGTACATGGTCAACCACGGGTTCGTCACCGGCGCGCTGTTCCTGCTGGCCGGGTTCCTGATCACCCGGCGGGGGTCGTCGCTGATCTCCGACTACGGCGGCGTGCAGAGCGTGGCGCCGATGCTGGCCGGGTTGTTCCTCGTGTCGGGCCTGGCGGGCTTGTCGCTGCCCGGTCTGTCGACCTTCGTGTCCGAGTTCCTGGTGCTGCTGGGCACGTTCTCCCGGTACAAGGTGCCCGCCGTGATCGCCACCGCCGGGATCATCCTGGCCGCGATCTACATCCTGTGGATGTACCAGCGGATGATGAACGGGCCGGTCAAACCGTCGGTCTCGACGATGCCCGACCTGCGTGCGCGCGAGGTGCTCGCGGTCGCGCCACTGCTGGCGCTGACCGTGTTCGTCGGCGTCTATCCCAAACCCGTGCTCGACATCATCAACCCCGCGGTGCGGACCACGATGTCGCAGGTCCATCAGGTCGATCCCACGCCAGCTCATCCCGCTCCCGGTTATGCCGCGCAGAACGGAGTCGCGCCATGAGCGCCGTGAGTACCACCGCCCTGGCGGCTTCCACGATCACCCCGCCGAACATCGAGTACAGCCAGGTCGCGCCGATGCTGGTGGTCTTCGGCGCGGCGCTGGCCGGCGTCCTGGTCGAGGCGTTCACGCCCCGGCCGCTGCGTCGCCCGGTGCACCTGGTCCTGGCGCTGGGCTCGCTGGCCGCCGCCTTCGTCTGGACGATCGTCATCGCCGGGACGCATCACATTTTCACCGGTGGCAGCGCTGGGCACGTGGCGGCGAATGGCGCGGTCGCGGTGGACCGGCCGACCCTGTTCATCCAGGCCACGATCCTGGTGCTGGCGCTGGTGAGCATAATGCTGCTGGCCGACACGTCCATCTCGCCGTTCGCGGCGCAGGCGGCCGCGCCGCCCGGTTCGGCGGAGGAGCGCGAGAGCCTGGCCGCCGGGTTCATGCACACCGAGATCTTCCCGCTGACGCTGTTCGCGGTCGGCGGCATGCTGCTGTTCCCCGCCTCCAACGACCTGCTCACCATGTTCGTCGCGCTGGAGGTGCTGTCGCTGCCGTTGTACCTGCTGTGCGGGCTGGCCCGGCGGCGGCGGCTGATTTCCCACGAAGCGGCGATGAAGTACTTCCTGCTCGGCGCGTACTCCTCGGCGTTCTTCCTGTTCGGCATCGCGATGCTGTACGGGTTCGCCGGGTCGGTCAGGCTGTCCGCCATCGCGTCGGAAGCGGCTGTCAACACCTCCAACTCCACGCTGCTGTACGCCGGGATCGCGCTGGCCGGGCTCGGGCTGTTGTTCAAGATCGGAGCGGTGCCGTTCCACGGCTGGAAGCCGGACGTCTACCAGGGCGCGCCCACGCCGATCACGGCGCTGATGGCATCGTGTGTGGTGGTGTCCGGGTTCGGCGCTCTGCTGCGGGTGTTCTACGTGGCGTTCGGGGCGCTGACCTGGGACTGGCGCCCGGCGTTCTGGGTGATCGCGATCCTGACCATGGTCATCGGCGCGATCATCGCCGTCACCCAGACCGACGTCAAACGGCTGCTCGCCTACTCCTCCATCGCGCACGCCGGCTTCGTGCTGACCGCGGTGATCGCGGTGTCCACGGCGGGGCTGTCCAGCAGCCTGTTCTACCTGGTCTCCTACGGGTTCACCACGGTGGGCGCGTTCGCCGTCATCACCCTGGTCCGGGACGCGGGCGGGGAGGCCTGGCACCTGTCCAGATGGGCCGGGCTGGGCCGGCGGTCTCCGGTGGTGGCCGGTATCTTCGCGCTGTTCCTGCTCGCCTTCGCCGGTATCCCGCTGACGAGCGGGTTCATGGGGAAGTTCACGGTCTTCCAGGCCGCCATCGCGGCCGGGGAGACGCCGCTGGTGATCGTCGGCGTGGTGGCCAGCGCGGTCGCCGCGTTCTTCTACGTCCGGGTGATCGTGCTGATGTTCTTCAGCGACCCCCTGCCCGACGGCCCGGAGGTCGTGGTGCCCGGCGTGTTCACCGCCTCCGCGGTGACGGTCGGCGTGATCGCCACGCTGTTCCTCGGGATCATCCCAGGACCGGTACTGGACCTGGCCAGTCATGCCGCGAACCAACTGTTCGTCCGCTGAAGTAATACGGTTGGTTTGCGTCCACCGGGGGATCCGCCACGAGCGAGAGCTTGGTTCTGAGCCCCCGGGGGACAGTAGCCCCGCGGCGAGCGAAGCGAGCTTCGCGGATCGCCCGGCTGCGAAGGCCCGAAGGGTCTTCCAGCCGGGTGATACTGCGGCGGGAAGCGTCGCGGGCGGGGGGTCTGGGGGGTTGGTTTGTACCCCCCAGGGAAAGGAGTACACGTGATCAGCGCTGTTCCGGTAGATTTCCCCGACGGCGCCCTGGAGGCGTCGGTGGTAGACGACCTGGGGAAGGTCGAGGCTTCGCTGCGGGAGATCGGGCATCCGGACGATGAACTGCTGACGTCGGCGTCGCGGCACCTGGTCGAAGCGGGCGGGAAGCGGTTCCGGGCCATGCTGGTGCTGCTCGCCGCGAGGTTCGGGAACCCGGCCGATCCGCGGGTGATCCAGGCCGCGGTCGCGATCGAGCTCACCCACCTGGCCACGCTGTTCCACGACGACGTCATGGACGAGGCCCTCGTCCGGCGGGGATCGGAGTCGGTGAATTCGCGCTGGTCGAACTCGGTCGCCATCCTCACCGGGGACTTCCTGTTCGCCCAGGCCTCCCGGATCCTGGCCGAGCTGGGGCCGGATGCCGTCCGGATCCAGGCGGAGACCTTCAACTCGCTGGTCACCGGGCAGCTCGCGGAGACCGTCGGCCCGCGGGAAGGCCAGGACCTGCTTGACCACTACATGTACGTGATCAACGAGAAGACCGGGTCGCTGATCGCGACCGCCGGGCTGTTCGGGGCCATGTTCGCGGGCGCTCCGTCCTCGGTGACCAACCGCATCGCCCGGGCCTGCGAGCAACTCGGCGTGGCGTGGCAGTTGTCCGACGACGTGATCGACGTGGCGTCGGACCCGGCCCAGTCCGGCAAGACGCCCGGCACCGACCTGCGCGAAGGCGTCATGACCCTGCCCGTGCTGTACGCCCTGCGTTCTGGGTCGGGTCCCGGTTCCGGGTCAGGTCCGGGTTCCGGGTCGGGTCCGGGTTCCGGTTCCGGTCCGGGTTCCGGTTCCGGGGAGACGGCGGATGAGCGGCTCCGGTTTCTCCTCGGCCCGGACGCGGACCTGACCGATGAGGCGCTGCTGGCCGAGGCGCTAACCCTGCTACGCGCCCACGACGCGATGGCCGAAGCCCGGGCCGACGTCCTGTCCTACGCCAACAACGCCAGGACCGAGATCATGGCCCTGCCCGACGTGCCGGCACGCGCCGCCTTCCTGGCCCTGTGCGACTTCGTGGTGAAACGCACCGGCTTAGTAGGACGTTTCCCATATCGGACATTTCATGAAATGTCGGGCGTTCCTTAAGGCTACACGTGTCTATGTGTGGTGAACGGCCCCACAGACCACCGCAAATCGGACGCCGAATGGGCGCTCTGCCACACGAACATGTGTAGCGTTAACCAATAGTGCCAAAGTGATTCTCGGGCTATGCGGCGCGCTGACGTGGGCGGAAGCGGACGGAACAGCCGGCCGGACTTGGTGGTTGAAGATGCTGGAGGTTGACGATGAGTATCTTCGGTTCGAGGAAAACGCAGCGTATCACCGCGGAACAAGCACTGCCCGGGCGGGAAGCAGGGATCGCCGTTCCCTTGAATCATGAGGTTCTAGGGTCTTCGCTGACACCCCCGTATCCCGCCGGTGCCGAGGTCGCGGAGTTCGCGATGGGGTGCTTCTGGGGTGCGGAGAAGACGTTCTGGCAGACCCCAGGCGTATTGTCGACAGCGGTCGGCTATGAGGGCGGGTACACGCCCAACCCGACGTACGAGGAGGTATGCACCGGCATGACCGGGCACGCCGAGACGGTCCGGGTGGTGTACGACCCGGCCAAGGTAACGTACGACCAGCTGCTCAAGGTGTTCTGGGAGTCGCACGACCCGACGCAGGGCATGCGCCAGGGCAACGACCTGGGCACCCAGTACCGGTCGGCGGTCTTCTACCGGAGCGAGGCTCAGCGCGAGGCGGCGGAGGCGTCGGCGACCGCGTACGGGAAGAAGCTGGCCGAGGCGGGATACGGCGCGATCACCACGGAGATAGTCCCGGCCGGGGAGTTCTACTTCGCCGAGGACTACCACCAGCAGTACCTGTACAAGGTCCCCAACGGCTACTGCCCGGACCACGGTACCGGCGTGGCCTGCCCGGTTGGCGTTCTGCCTGCATAGACGCACATCTGCGGAGGCCCGGCTGGGATTCAGCCGGGCCTTCGTCGTTGGCTAGCTGACTTCCCAGGTGTCGGTGCCGGCCAGCAGGGCGGTGAGGTCGCCCGGGCCGTTCTTGGTCCGGGCGGCATCGATCTGGTCCGCCATCAGCTGGTCATAGCTGGCCTGCTCGACTTGCCGGAACACCCCGATCGGGGTGTGCCGGAAGTCGGTGGTGTCCAGCCGGGACAGCGCGAACGCGTACGACGGGTCGGGACGGTGCGCGTCGTGGACGATCGCCTCATCGACGGTCCCGGCCGGCTCGAGCTGACCGTGGCTGCCGAACCGCAGCCCGCGCGGGTCATCCGGGCCGCCGTAGGTGAGCGGCTGGCCGTGCTCCAGCCGGATCAGCCGCCCGGCCGCCGACGCCGCATCCTTCAGCGGCTCGAACGCGTCGTCGTTGAAGATCGGGCAGTTC